>JAADII010000056.1:0-18302 GCA_013151415.1 Chloroflexota bacterium | reverse complement strand
GGGCGAGTAATCGCGGTAGCCGGGGAACACCACGCCCAAATGGGGGTTGCCCAGGCGGCGGATGAGAATCTCACTGAGCACGCGGCGGTAATCCGTGGCCACGTCCAGGTCTGCGTGGTCGTAAAGCCGGTCGGGGTCCAGTCCGGGCCAGGGGCCGTGAACTTTGCCGCCATTGACCTGGCCGCCCAACACGAACATGACATTGCCATGACCGTGATCGGTGCCGGCCGCGGCGTTCTCGCGCAGCCGACGGCCAAACTCGCTCATCACCACCACCGTGAGCCGTTGCGCGGGATTGTCGTTGCCGGCCGCGTCCAGGTCGGTGTAAAACGCGTGCAGGCCCTGCGCCAATTGGCCCAAAAGTCCCGCGAAATAGCCGGCCGCGCCCTCGCCCTGGCTTTCGTGCGTGTCCCACCCGCCCAAGTCCACCGTGGCCACGCGCAAGCCCAGCCCCAGCTTGATCATCTGCGCGACCACCTGCAAATTGTCGCCGAATTCGCCTTCGGGATATTGCGCGCCGTTCGCGGGCGTATAATCGCCCGGATTGGCCGATTCGATGATGTCCACCGCGTCCAGGGTGCGCAATCCGGCCTCATGCAGCCAGGTTTGGCCGTCGTACATGTGGCGCAGCGCGGCCCGTTGCGCGTCCACCCAGCGCCAATGACCGATGAAATCGAAATCATTGGGCGAGGTCATGGCCACCACCTCGCGACTGGCCAGCAGGGACGATGGCTGTTGATTGCCCGTGGCCAACACCGGCATGACGATCTCATCGGGCAAGTTGTTCGCGCTGGCCAGATGCCGCGTCAGCCAGCCCGATGTGGTGGTCTTGTTGTCGGGCGTCCCGCGCTCCATGAATTCCATGGCGTCGAAATGGCTGCGCGTGTCCGAGGTGAGTCCGGCCGCATGCACGATGGCCAGTTTGCCATCCTGATACAGCTCGTGCAAGGGGGCCGCGGCCGGGTGCAGGCCAAATCGTTGATCCAGCGGAAGGGCCGCGTTTTGGCCGCCGGCCGGAATCTTGAGCACAGGCCGCGCCAGCTCATAATGCCCGCGATCCGGCCCGGCAATGGGCGGAACGATGTTCAGGCCGTCGCATCCCCCGCGCAGAAAGACCACCACCAGGATGTCGGCATTGGCGCTCTGCGCGGGATGCGCGAAGGCCAGAGAGGTGAGCCGCGCGCCGGCCAACGACGCGATCGCGGCCGAACAGCCCACCAGGAATTGACGGCGTGTAATTTGACATTTGCTCATGAGATTATCCTATCGTCCATTCTTCATTTATCGCCACTGAAAATCGGGCGACATGCAGATGAGCGACGCCATGCTGGGCAAGCGATCCTCGATCTGCTCGGTGGAAAGCGCGATGTCGGGATTGCGACCCTGGGCCATGAATTCCACCACCTGTTGGCGGTCGCTCGCAGACATGGGCCGGCCCAGGATGCGGTCGATCCAGAAATCGGCCAGTTGGTTGGCGCTGCGCAATTCGGCTGGCGTTTGCGAAACCACGTCGATGTTCACGCCTTCGGCCCAGCCCTGAAACAACGCGCCCATGATGCGCCAACGTTGGAGCATGGACATGGTCGAACTCCAATCCTCGCGGCGGTCGGGGTAGCCATCGGGCGCAGGCCAGGAGAAAAGGCTCTGCCCGGTCATGTTGAACATCCAGTAAAAGTCTCTGTCTGGAGCAAAGTCGGCGTTGGTGGCGCGCAACATGCTCATGATGCTCTCAAAGGGGCGTTTGATCTTCTCACCCCAGGTGGTGCGGAACGCGTCGGAAAGAAGGATGACGCGCACCACCTGCTTGAGCTGATCGGCCGCGTTCCTTTGCGCGGTGAACACGGCCGCGGCTTTGTCCACCACCTCCTGGGGCGGGTCATCCGCGATAAGGCGGCGGCAGAGCTTGCGGGCGATGAAACGTCCCGTTCCCGGATGCTCGGCCAGCGTGTCCAGCACATCGCGACCATCTTTCATGGGGGCCTGATCCGCGGGCAAAAAGCGACCCAACACGGTTTTCTGGAACCGATCGTGCCAGCGCTCGTAATAGAGGAACGTTCCCGTATTGGCCACGCCCTCCTCCCAATCGCTGTCATTCACGCGCCAGCCCGTGAAGCAGCGCGTGGCCTCGTAGACGTCGTCATCCACATAGCCGATGGGTTGGCCCTGCTCGTAGCCCGGCACGTCGCGCTGGCGGCCCACGCCTAGATAATTCTCCGCGCCCAGGGTGTGCAGCTCGAATAGCTCGCGGGCGTAGTTTTCGTTAGGCCCCGCGCGCGAGTTGACGAAATTGTCGAGATAATAGAGCATGGCCGGACTGGTGGCCACGGCTTCCAGCATCTCGCGGAAATTGCCCAACATGTGCTTGCGGATCACGTCGCGGTCGTAATGCACCCAAACCGGCGCGATCCGATACATCCAGCCCATGACATTGAAATGATTGTGCCAGAAATCGGCCAACACCTCCATCAGCTGACGACGACTATAGACCGCTCGTAAGAATGTGGCCAGGGTCGTCTCCCAAATGGGTAGGATGTGGTTTTGGTAATCGTCGTCCTCGGATAGCATATGGTCTTGCCACAATTGCTCCAACGACTTGTCCAGGGTGGTGAATCCGGCCAACCGCGCCTCGAGATCGCTGTCGTCGATGCTTTCGGGGTCGAGTTGCTGTTCGAGGTAGGCCTTGAGCCGCGCGTCGTCGTCCGCGCCAAGGCTACGAAAGGCTTCGAGATCGCCGGGACGAGGGCCAAAAGCCATGCGGTTGAGCGCGATAACCTCGATCCGCGGTTTTTCGACAGTCGCCGTCTTCGGGATCCGTCGGTCATGTCGGCGCCGCATGGCGATGGCGGCCTCACCTGGCCCCTTGAGCGTGAGCGAGCTTCCCAGGCCGCCAAACGCACTCAGTCCGGCCACACCCCCTACGCGTAAAAAAGAGCGCCGATTCATTCCTGTTGGTCTTATTCTGGCGTGTTCCATGAGCCTGACTCCCGTTGGATGATTCACGATTCACAAAGTTGGGATCGCGAGCGGATTGTATCACTTGAAAGTTTGTTCGGCCAAACAGCGATTTTCCTGGGGGCGGGCGGCATTCGTGTTGGCGCGATCACCGGCGAAGAGCCGAGGACGACCACGGGAGATGATGGATGTCGAAACGTCTTCTGTGTTTTGATGGATGCGGCCGAGCATTTGGGTGGGGGGAAGGTCTTGAATCGCCACTGTAAAAGGCGCGCATTTGTCTCTCGATTTGCCGAAGAAGTAGAATAGAGGCGTTTTTCGCCGTTCGTTCCCATGTTTTGAAATGGCTTATGACCATTCTTGCCACCATTTCCCCTCTTATTCGAGCCGCGCTGGCCGCGGTGGATCCCGCGGCCGCAGTCGCGCGGCATATGCGTCGCGTGGGCGACGTCTTGCATGTGGATGGCCGGGCTTATGACTTAAACGACTTCGAGAAGGTGTTGGTGGTGGGAGCGGGCAAGGCCGGCGCGCCCATGACGCAGGCCGTCGAAGAGATCTTGGGCGACCGCATCACGGAAGGTTGCGTTGTGGTCAAATACGACCATCAGGCCCCCACGCGCATCGCGCGCATTCGTCAGGCCGCGCACCCTGTGCCCGATGAGGCCGGCCTGGCCGCGGGCGCCGAGGCGCTGGATATTGTTTCGCGCGCGAGCGCCCGCGATCTGGTCATCTGCCTGATCTCGGGCGGCGGCTCGGCCCTGCTGGAAAGCCTGCCCCCGGACATCTCGCTGGCCGACTTGCAAACCGTCACCGACTTGCTTTTGGCTTCGGGCGCGACCATCCACGAAATCAACGTCGTGCGCAAGCACATGTCTCTGGTCAAGGGCGGTCGTCTGGCCCAGGCTGCTCATCCCGCCCCGCTTATCGGTCTCATCCTCTCCGATGTGGTGGGCAACCCGTTGGATATCATTGCATCTGGCCCCACCGTTCCCGACCCATCCACCTGGGCCGACGCCTGGGCCGTCATCGAGCGTTATCATCTGGCCAACCGCCTGCCCGCATCTGTGCGAGAACGCTTGCAGGCGGGGCTGCGCGGCCAAATCTCGGACACGCCCAAGCCGGGCGATCCCCTTTTCGAGCGCGTGCACAACGTTATCGTGGCCGACAACGCCGCGGCCGCGGAAGCCGCGCGAGATGAGGCGCAAAAACAGGGGCGTCAGGCCCTTATTCTCAGCACATTTGTCGAGGGTGAGGCGCGCGAGGTGGCGAAAGTGGTCGCGGCCCTGGCCCGCGAAGTGCTCGCGCACGGTCGTCCTTTGCCTCCACCCGCCTGCCTCATTCTCGGCGGCGAGACTACCGTCACTCTGGGCGAGCGCCCCGGCCGGGGGGGACGCAACCAGGAACTGGCCCTGGCCGCTGCTTTGCAGATCGAGGGTCTCGAACGCGTGACCATCGTCTCTTTGGCCACGGACGGCACAGATGGCCCCACCGACGCCGCGGGGGGCGCGGTCGATGGCCGGACCGCGGCTCGCGGGGCGGAAATCGGTCTCGACGCCCGCACTCATCTCGACGCACACAATGCCTATCCCTACTTGCAGGCTGTGGGCGCGCTTCTCCAAACCGGCCCCACCCGCACCAATGTCAATGATCTCATCTTCGTCCTGGTGGACAAAGAATGATTCAAAAGATGTGAGCCCTATCGTCCCATCAGACGCGAGCATATGCAGGGCTTTGTGGCCGGGCATGCGGACCCGCTCAACACGCGCCTTTCGCCCGACCAGAAACGGCGTTTGCGCGAGGAATTGGAAGCCCATAAGGCCGTGCTCGACACGCTGGAATTGCAACGCGCCCGCATGGGCGATTACACCCCGCCCTACATCCTGCTCAGCATCGAGGAAACCAAAAAACAGATCCGGCGCATCGAACGGCAACTGGATGAGGCCATTGCATGACCCGCGGCCGATATGCTAAGATAGAAGCGGAGGTCGATTATGGGAACGATAGTCAAAACCCCGGACGCGCCGACGAAGACCCCCCACGCCGAGGGGGAGGTGAACCTGCGCGAGCGCATTTTGGCCGTGTTGGAGGAAACCCGGCCCGCGCGGCCGCGCATGACTTACGAGGAATTCCTGGCCTGGGCCGATGAAGACACGCTGGCCGAGTGGGTCGATGGAGAAGTGATCATGACCAGCCCTGCATCTATACCTCATCAAATCATAGCTAAGTTTCTCACAAGCGTTCTCGACGGATTTGTCCATCTCTACAATTTGGGCGAGGTGCTACCCAGTCCGGTTCAAATGAAGTTGCCCGATAGCTCCGGTCGCGAGCCGGATGTGCTCTTCGTGGCAAAAGAGCATCTGAATCGTCTCAAACATACTTACCTGGACGGGCCGGCCGATCTGGTGGTGGAGATCATCTCGCCGGAAAGCGTAGGCCGCGACCGGGGTGAGAAGTACGTCGAGTACGCGCAGGCGGGAATTCCCGAATATTGGCTCATCGACCCGGACGCGCAATGGGCCGAGTTCTATCAATTGCAGGAGGGCCACTATCGGTTGGTTTTCGAGGGGAATGAGGGCCGTTACGAATCTCGGATTTTGCCCGGTTTCTGGCTGGAGGTGGGCTGGCTGTGGCAAGAGCCGTTGCCCGCGGCCGATGATGTGCTCTTGCAGATTATGGGCGAGGATTACGCGCGGCGCTGGATTCAGCGATTGCGCGAGCAGGGATTTTTGACGTGAAGTGAGTCGCACCTCGCAGGCGCAACTCACCTCCATCCCACGCGCCCCACCTCCACCCCGCGTCGCCCCGCGCGCGATACACCTGCTCATACCCGCCCGTCCCCCACCCAACGCGCCCCGAAGCGTGCAGTCGATGATTGCATCGAAACGCGGAACCCGACACGCTTCAGCCCCCGCGGGCTTCGCAATGACGAAAACGATTCATGCGCCAAATGAACCATGCTCGATGATATTATAAACGGGCATTCTCCTTACGGGCAATCACCGCGGCGTTCAGTTCTATCTCCCCGGCCCGCTCCAGCGCGGCCAGGGTCTCGCGGAAGCGCGTCGGGTCGCCGGTGGTCGCGAGGCGATGTTGGGGCGTGGATGAGGCCGGGGCCAGCAGACCGCGCTCGGCCAGCACCCGCTCCACCTGCCGCGCCACGGCCGGCGCAGGGTCCACCAGCGTCACCTTGTCGCCCATCACCTGCTGAATCGCGGGCGCGAGAAAAGGATAATGCGTGCATCCCAGCACAAGATGATCCACGCCCGCCGCGGTCAGGGGCCTCAGCAACCGGCGCAGATCGGCCATCACCTCCGGCCCGTTCAGCCTTCCCGCCTCCACCCATTCCACCAGGCCCGGGCAAACCTGCGTGTGCACCTCCACGCCCGACGCGAACCGCTCCACCAGATGATGGAAGCGCGGCGCGGTCAGGGTTCCGGGTGTGGCCATCACGCCCACGCGGCCCGTCTTCGTGCGTTCGCTGGCCGGCTTGATGGCCGGCTCCATGCCCACGAAAGGGATGCGCGGCCATTCGCGGCGCAGGTCGTCCAACGCCGCGGCCGAGGCCGTGTTGCAGGCCGCCACCACCAGCTTCGCGCCCTGCTCGATGAGCCATCCCGCGGCCGCGCGGGCCAGCTCGCGCACCTCTGAGAGCGAACGCGGGCCATACGGCGCGTGCGCCTGGTCGGCCAGATAAACCGTGCTCTCCGCGGGCAGCCGCTCCACCAGCGCCCGCCACACGCTCAGCCCACCCACCCCCGAATCGAATAGACCAATGGGGCCGCCGGACGATGGGACAATGGGACGATGCGACGACTCCATCGTCCTATCCTGCGACATGCTCGCCCGGCCCCTCCACCCAGAAATCGCCGTCCGGGCCGACCTCCTTCTTCCAGATGGGCGCGATCTGCTTGATGCGCTCGATGACATAAGCGCAGGCGTCGAACGCGCCTTGTCGATGACCCGCGGCCACCGCGATGATCACACTCGATTCGCACACATCCACCCGGCCCACGCGGTGCACAATGGCGATGTCTTCGATCTGCGGCCAGCGTTCGCGCACCTCATCCGCGATCTGCGCGAACGTCTTTTCGGCCATGCCCTCATAGGCCTCATATTCGAGATAATCGGTCTGCAGATCGCCCGTGATCCCGCGCACCGCGCCCGAAAAGAGCACAATCGCGCCCCGGTCGGCCGCGGTGACCCGGGCCGCGACCTCATCCAATGAAAGCGGCTCGGTGGTCAGCCAAAAGCGTTTGCGCTCTTCCGCGCCGCCGCTGACCGTAGGGAAGATGGCCACCTCGTCGCCGTCGTGCACAGGCGTGTCCGGATTGGCGTATTCCTTGTTCACGGCCACGTGCAAATTGCCCGGCATGGGCTCGCCGCGTTCGCTCACCAACAGGGCCAGCACATCGGCCACCGTGGCCGGATTATCCAACTCGCGCTCCAACACCGAAGCGCCGAACATATCACGTAAAGAGGCAAATAGGCGAATTCTTATATTCATAAACATTTTCCTCTAAAATTAGCAAATGACAACCGTGTACCGGTGATTAACGGCGATGATTCGCGATAATTCGTATATTTGGTGATTAATCCGCTTTTTGTTTATTTTCTCCCCAAGTGCCGCTTTTTCCGCCCTGTTTGTATAATAAACGCACATTTTCTATGCGCATGGTTTTTTCCAACGCTTTGGCCATGTCGTAGATGGTGAGGGCCGCGACCGAGGCCGCGGTGAGGGCTTCCATCTCCACGCCGGTTTGACCCTGACAACGCACGGTTGCGCGGATATCGACGCCTTCCTCCACGTATTCGAAATCGATGCTCACTTTGGTGATGAGCAGGGGATGGCAAAGGGGAATGAGTTCGTGGGTGCGTTTCGCGGCCATAATGCCGGCCACGCGCGCGGTTCCCAGCACATCGCCCTTCTTCACATCGCCGGCGCGAATCGCGGCCAGCGTTTTGGGCGTCATGACCACGCGCGCGGCCGCGATCGCGATGCGGGTGGTGACGGCCTTGTCGCCGACATCCACCATGTTGGCGCGGCCTTGTTCGTCGAGATGGGTGAGGGGCATGGGGTTTAATGGTGACCGAACTCGGTTTACTGGCGCATCAATGCTTCTGGCGATCAAGCCCAAAAGGGCCAACGATGCGATCATTAGGGCGATGTTCGGAAACGCGAGTAAAGCCTTCGTCTCATCACCCAAAATCGTTTGGCCATTTTAGCATAGGCCGTGGGAGTTTTCACAGCAAGCCGTTCAGCAAGCCCGGCGTAGGTATGTAGATGTCTGATAACGCGTAAAGCGAACCGCCCAGCGCGCGATGGGTTAAACACCATCAACCCACTATGCTATATTCATATTGGCCGCGCACCAGATCATCTTCTGCAAAGCGTGAATATCGGAAGAGATGGTGATCGAAAAGGGGTTCCGATTCGCGCGTGACCAGGTCGGCCATCATATGACCTACGGCGGGGCCGAGTTTGAACCCGTGACCGCTAAAACCAGAGCACATGAAGAAGCCGCTTTCCGCCGGAACTTCATCCACTATCGGATGCCAATCGGGCGTAATCGCATAGAACGAAGCATAACCTCCCGCGCTTTGGCTTTGCTCCATAGCTGGATAGCGAGTCACCAAGCGTTCGCCCGCTTCCAACACGAACTCTGAGTCCAGTTGTTCGGAATAATCGTCCGGATCGATAACCGCCTCGGCTTCTGAGGGATCGATCAGGCCAGCCAGGGTGAGAGCGCCCGTTTCATCGCGAAAATAGATGGCGTTGATGAAATCCGCCACTACGGGATGCGCGGCCTCGTGGCCTTTGGGGCGACGATAAAACGCCACCTGCACCCGGCAAGCATGGATGGGCGCTTCCACGCCCGCCAGTTTCGCCACTTGCGCTCCCCAGGCCCCGGTTGTGTTGATGACTATGGGCGCGTCGAAGCGTTCGCTTCCTGCATTCACGCCCATCACCTTGCCTCCGGCCATGCGCACGGCCGTGACGCGTGTGTTTTGAAAGATGCGCGCGCCCTCGCGGCGAGCGGCTTGTGCAAACGAGGTGACCGTGAGATATGGATCGGCATAACCGCTTTCCGGCTCCCAGGCCGCGGCCACAAGGTCTTTCGTTTTCAATCCTGGCATGATCTCTTGCAGCGCTTCGGGCGAAATGATCTCAGCCTTGATGCCCACGCTTTGTTGTAAAGCCACATTGGCTTCCAGGCCTGCATGGTCTTTGGCGGCCACCAAAGCAATAAACCCGGTTTGGATGAAGCCCGATTCTCCGCCGACCGTTTCTTCGAAGTTTTGAAAGACTCGAAGGCTATAAAGCGCCATGCGCGCGGTCAGTTTGTTGGAATAATGTTGACGGATAATGGCGGATGATTTGCCTGTGCCGCCGGCGCCAATTTGCGATTTTTCCAACACGGCCACTTTGAGCCCGCGTTGAGCCAATTGAAAAGCGGTGCTGCATCCCATGATGCCGGCGCCGATGATGATGGCGTCGAAGGTGTGCGTCATGTCGGTTTCTCCTTAGAAAGGCATTTTTCGTGGGAAATGGAGCGAAAGATGATGGTCTTCGGATTGCATCCTCTGACACCCAAGCGAAATCCGGGGCTCTTATCCATCGCGGTGTCGAGCGTCATGGTTCGGGCGGCGGTCCTGCATCGGGGGGAATGGGCGAGCCGTCGGGGATGCCGCGTAGAATCTGGCAAGAGACAAAGTTCACATCCCGCCACTCATATCCTTGGGCCTCGAAGGTGGCTATGTCTTTCACCCAACGCTTCCGTCCTTTTTCCAATAGATAAATGTGCGGGCTGGTGGGGCATTTTAGCAAAACGGGCTGAGGCTGGGTGTAGACCACGCGTTGGATCTCAGGGGGCATGTTGCGGACGTTGAGCGGGTCTACGCCAAAACCCCACGGAATGTATAACAAGATGATCAGAGCCCAAGCCGCGTATAACACCGCACCCGCAGCAAACACTTCATGCAACTGGCGTAGCTTATTTTGTTCATGGCCTTGTGGGCGGTCGCATAGCGCATCCCTTTCTGCGCTGCGATGATTCCAATCAAGGGACGTATGTCCGCTTCGTCCGCGCGCTTGCTTGAACAATAACCATGCCAATATGCCAATGTTGATGATGTTCCATCCGATAAAAGTGAGCCGGTTGGGAGTGAGTTTGTCGATCCAGGTGCGATAGAGGATGGCGGTCAGAGCATAGATGCCGACCAGCAAGGACAAGGCGGCCACGGCAAGAATGCCGCGGCGCAGCCAAACGGCCTGTTTCTCATCCAGTTCGCTCACGCGCACAGGCGTCGCGCCCACCAGCAAGGCCATCACTGCAAACAGCATGATGTTATAAATGATGAGCACATCGCGATTTTCGAACGGTTCTCGAAAGTTGAATGGAATGAACCCCAGGTAAATGACCAACACCAACAAGCTCATGGGGAGCAAGATGCGCATGAGCACGGCCAGAAGCCGGCTCAGCCCCTCGCGAAAGGATTGGCCGATAGGGGGCGATAGGGGATCGTAGATCACCGCGACGGCCAACACCGGGATCAGGCCGCCGCCGCCAGCCACCAATAAGCGCAAGATGAGTTCGGGCGGCTCAACGCCTAAGGCGCTGAAAAGGCTGAGAGTGATGCTGATGAACAAACCGCCGGCAATGATGAACAGGCCGCCAAGGATGATGGCCTCCAACGATTTGATCAGAAAAGCGAAACGGTTTTCCGCGTCCGAACGGCCCCAAAGGACGAATGCTCCGACGCCCGCCCAAGCCAATAGGGGCAGGTGAATTGCGCTCAGGTTCAGATATTGTTGTTGGAAGATCACCAGGTCGACGCGAGAATAGGTGAGCAGGGCATAACCTGAAACCAGGGCCAGGGCCGCGACAATGGCTACAACCCGCTTCCAGGCTCGTTCTCCGGCCAGGGCCAGGTAGAGCAGCACAAACAGCGCGCTGAGAGGCCCCAACAACAGTGCGAGAAGTGGAATAAGCGTTTCATTGAAGCCGGTGGCGGGGTTCGTGACGCGCAACATGAAACGCTGGTCGTCCGAAAGAACCCAGAATAGAACGCCATTGAGCATGGCCAACGGTATGGCCCAAACCCAAGCGATGACCTTCTCCGCGGCGCGAGTGGCCGCATACATAAAACGAAAATGCCAGGCCGCAATCAACACATTGTTCGGATTGGCCGCATACTCGCTCTCGATGGCTTCGACAAATTCATCCTCGCGTCCTTCGCGCCGCGCTTGATGATAAGCCAACTCCAGGCGCTGTGGATCGTTGTGTTCGAGCGGAAGGAGGGATGGGCTGGTCATGGAGCAAGTTCATCGGAGCAGGGTATAGAGAGAGGCGGGATGGATGAATCAGGAGACCCGCGTCTCGGTGCGAAGTTCCAAATCGACTATCACTCAGCTGCCGTCCTCAATTTCGCGGATAATACTTTGCCCCGCGTAACAGAATGTCCTCCAGTTCCAAGGCGCGCTTTCGTTTCTCAGAGATTTCTCGATTAAGGCTATAAGGCACGCGTTGATCTTGGGCCTCGAGCTCCGCGCGGCGATCGCGGAGAGCGTTCAACTCGCGATTCAGTTTGGCCCATTCTTGGCAGGCCTCATATAGCATCCAGCGTAAAACAAGCCCCTTTTCCTCTTTTTCGCGCGCCAGTTTTTCGCGGTCCGCGCTCAGGCGTTCGATTCGCAGATCGCCGTTTTCCACGGCAAAGAGCGCCGGGTTTTCGTACCGGGCGGTTTCCAGCTGCTCGATGTTGCGTTGGATAATGACCAGACGCTCGTCGATCGCGTCGACCGAGGTCAACAATGCTTCTATGGTCACGTTTCGGTATTCATGGCGAAGATCTGCATTTGGCTCCTCGGCTGGCGGGCACTCTGGGATCTTTTCCGTTTCCGGCGTCTCGCTCTTTCGCTCGTGCGTCGCTTTTTCCGCTTTTGAACATTCGAAGAGACGCCCATCCGCTGAACGGAGATAGAGGATGGGCGTGGCGAAACCGCGGTCGTTGGGGAATTCGAGAAAACAGGCCGCTCGGGCTTCGGCCACGGCAATATCGACCTGGCCGCACCACCGCCCTTGAGTCAGGCGTTTGTAAAAGGTTTCGGCAAATTGTCGGGCGACGCTGTCTCTGATCTCGTATTGCATGGCGACCACAGCCGGAATGTGCGCTCGCAAAATGGCCGGCGCCGCGCCGATGAAACCCGAGCCAGTGCGACGCTTGCTCACCTCCGCGCCTTTGCACGAGTTTAGCACCACCAGCCGTAGGCTGTCATGACCGCTCAAAAGTTGCTGCAGATGCGTGTCTTTGATCCATACTTCGTCTTCTTGGGCCGAAACATCCGCTTCGCCCGAATTGAAACGCAAAAGACCGTGCATGGCGCCGTCGTCAGCCTCTTCAAAATCGCCATGGCCAATAAAGTGGAGGATATGGTAATCTTCGGCGGCCAGCTCGTCGGCCAACAGCGTCATCGTGACTGATTGATCGCTCAGCACCTTATATGCAATGCCGGCCATTTCCAGCGCACTGACAATGCGCGCCTCTTCGTCTGCGGTGTCAAGGTTGTGCACGCGCGGGATCACGAGCAGTGCGCGCGGTTGCGAGACCTGAATTGATTTAATGGGTCCTGTGCTGAGGTTGAGATATTGTCTGGTGAGCAGGGTTTTGGTTTGAGTGGCCAGGAACAACAAGTCGGGCTCCCAAAGAAATTCCCAGGGCAGACGGGCGATTTCGGGCGCGCGCTCGTCGATATCCAGGCGAATCCGGAGATAGGTGTTGTCGGTCGCGGCCACTCGTTGCGAATAAACGGCCATGAATGCATCCCGCACATCCCCGCGAAAAAGGGCATCGAACAATGTGCGCCCCAGGTTCTGAAACAAGGTTTCATCGGTGGTGAATGGCTCTTCCCGTATTTGCTCCAGCATAGCTCGAAATTCGTCGCTGTTCAAGGCGTCCCAATCCAGCGCGGCCTGTGCGCCTCCGCTCTCGCTGGCCTGTGCGGTGACGATATACATGCCCTCGCCGCCTTTGAAAACGCGAATATCGAAATCGATGAATGAATGGCTGTTGTTTTCGGGCATGGCCTATCTCCTTTGAATGAAGCCGCCTGAAACCAGAAGATTCGATGGTGAACGGTTTTTCAGTTTACCAATTCTCGGCTTTCTTGTCATCTTTTGGCAGGGGATAATGGGCGCGCCAGTGTTGATTGGCGCGCATGCGTTTTATTGCGAGCGCCACGCCAAAGGCAGCGCGGTGGACCACCGTCCCACAGCCAGCAGGTGCGCGTCGCCAGGGCCGCCCGGATCCGCGCGATAGCCCAGCAGCATCTCGCCCTGATTGGGGCAAAGCGCGAGGCGGGGTTGCTTGTAGGCGTAGGCGCGTTGGGGGAATTGGAAGAGCGGTCGGGCGATGGCATCGTCGCCGCGCGGATCGGGCTTCAGCCAGACCAACCCCAAACGTTCGCGCGCGCCTGAATAGGCCGCCACTTGCAGCGCGACGGCTGCATCTCCGGTGATGGGATCAATGGCCAGGCGGGGGTGGCTTTCCTGCATGACCGGGTCGGCGGCGATCGCGAATGGCGCGCCCAAAGCGGGATCGCCGTTGGTCGTGGATTCATCCAACCACGCGCCAAAGACATCACTGGCGCCGGCCGCGTCGGCCTGCCATGCCGCGAGAAAAGCTCGGTATTCTTGCGAGTAGCGCAAAGCGGGCCTGGTTTCGGTCTCGTTGGCGAAGGCGATGTCGAAAGCGTCGCCTATGAGCGGGTCGGTCGAGGCCTCGCCCTTAACCCGTTGCCCGCGCACATCAAAATCGTCGGGGCCAAATTCATAAGCATAAGCCACCATGAAATAGGATTGAAGCGTGCCGGCGGCCACTGCGGGTTGCGTTTCGGCCCAGCTGAAGTCGGCGGCCACAACAAACGCTTCGCCCAAAAGCTGGCCGCCGTCGTCGCCCCAGTTTCGCCGCGCGACGCGCTGCGCCCAAATGTCCTCCTGCATAACATAAACCACCAGAAATTGTTGGGTGGCGGGCAGAAAGGCTATTGCTGGCTGGGTTTCTGATGCTGGACTGGCGGCGATGGTGAATGAATCGCCCTTGAGTTGACCTCCGTTATCACCACCGCCGGCCCGCCCCGCCACCCATTGGCCCATCACATCCACATCGCCGCCTGTCAGCTCTCGCTCAAAGACCACCAGGAAATCTTCGTTCAAAGGGTCAAAGGCCAAAGCGGCCGCTCGTTCGGGCGCCGATGTCGCAGCCAGCGAAAAGGCCGCGCCCAACCAAGAGAACGTGGGGCGCGAACGGGCGCGACGCGCCCATAAATCCATGTCTCCGCCCCCGGCGTCCACGCTCCACACCACCAGATATTCGTCCTGATTGCACGAGTATCCCAGCGTTTCTATACGTTCTTCTCGACCAGACTCGGCTACAACGATATGACGCACGAACGACCAGCCCGCGCCGCGTTTGCTCCAGGCGAAACTCAATAACAATGCGATGACAACAAAAATAAAACCGCGTTTGCGTGATTTCATGAGCCGATTTCTCCTATAACGCTATGTTCCAAACTGGCATGGGGGGTTTCATCGCCCCATCCTTTCACCATTCTCTCGTCGATATGGACGCGTCCACTCATTGATCTTGAGGAACAATTTGCTCGAGCGCGCGTTCGAGCAAAACGCATTGAAAAATCTACCCCAAAATTGGTCGTCCGGCAAGCGAGCGCGTGGCGGTTCTCGCTCCAAGCGGCGTGGTCTGTTATACTTGTATGCAAAGCGCGTCCTCGAAAGGCGTTCGCTTACAGGCTGACCAATGGACGATGATGCAATGCGATCTCTTATGGCCCGTCCTCTCATTCTCATCACCAATGATGACGGCATCCATTCGCCCGGGCTCTTGGCGGCCGCGAGCGCGTTGGATGCGCTGGGCGACCTTTTGATTGTGGCACCCTCCAGGCAGCAATCGGGCATGTCGCGCAGCTTGCCGGCCGGATTCGATGGCCGCATTCACCCTGTTTCGTTGGCCCTCAACGGTCGTTGCATCGATGCTTACCATCTGAACGGCTCGCCAGCGCAGTGCGTGCTTTATGGTTTGCTCGAATTAGCGCCAAGATGGCCCGATCTTGCCGTGAGCGGCATTAACTACGGCGAAAACCTGGGCAGCGCGACCGGCATTTCCGGCACCGTGGGCGCGGCGCTTCAAGCAGGCGATATGGGCGTTCGCAGTTTGGCCATCTCTTTGGAAACTCATAAGGATTACCATTACAATCCCGGCGATGATATTGATTGGGCCTGCGCCGCGCACTGGCTAAAATATTTCGCACGTTTGGTTTTGAAAAAGACGGTTTGGCCAGCGGATGTCGCTGCACTTAAAATCGATATACCGGATAATGTCACGCGCGAGACGCGTTGGCGCATAACCAGGCAAAGCCGCCAACCTTATTACCGAGCGCGACCCACGGGGCGCATCTCTTTATCCGACGCCTTTCCTCTGGATTATGAAGTGGCCATCGATCGCGCGAAGCTGGAGCCGGACTCTGACATCTACGCCTTTGCCATCGAGCGCATCATCTCCGTCACCCCGCTGAGCGTCAATTTGACCGCGCGCGTATCATTGCCCGAATTTGAGGACTCGTTACGCCGCACTTGAGACTTTCCCATGTCCATCTCAAACAGCGAGAGCATCTTGCCCGATGAGCGCAATCTTGTGCTGAGCCGCGCTCGCATCTATGTATTGGTGCGCGGGGCCGTGGATTTGCTGGCGTTGGCGCTGGCCCTGGTTCAGCCACCCTCGGCGCAGGCGTTCCCCCTCTACTGGTTGGTGTTGGCCGATCTGGCGGGCTTGGCGCTTTACTGGCTGGCTGTTCGACGATGGCCTGCGCCCGCCACTTATTTTCAGTTGATCTATGCGGCTGTATTGCTCATTGCGCTGGATTTTGGTTTGGGGTACATTGGTTTTTATTCCTGGCTATTGCTCATCCCTTTGGGGTTGACGGGCGGTCTTATCGTGGCGCGGCCCGGCTTCAATAGCCTGGTTAGCCTCACGCTGCTGGGTCTTTGGGCGGCGTATATCGGGCTGTTGTTGCTTGGCCGCGTGACGCTTCCCGCCGCGTTATCGATTGAGCAGCTGGCCACCGCCTCCATTGTCATTGTGGTCATCATCATTTTGCAAAACGCTTTGGCCGAAATGCTGGTCATGCA
This sequence comes from Chloroflexota bacterium, assembly GCA_013151415.1. Lineage (GTDB taxonomy): Bacteria > Chloroflexota > Anaerolineae > J102 > J102 > JAADII01. Next base: position 2,148 of record JAADII010000056.1, on the reverse strand, counting down.
TCTCTATCATTTGCAGGAAGACCTGGTGCAAACGCAAGTCAAACTGTTGCATGCACAAGCTGAATTGGAGTTATATCAACGCGAAACGTTCACTGTGCAGAAACAGGTGCGTCAATTCGAACGACTGAGCGCCATTGGCCAGATAGCCACTCAGGTGGGCAAATCGTTGCAAGAGCCCCTTTCCACCATTCAAAAAGACCTGGAGCTTCCGCCCGAAGCCCTGGCTCGGCCTGAAGTGATACAGGAGTTGCGTCAGCAATTGGACAATGTGCTGCAATTGCTCGATGGATTGCGCTGTTTCGCCAGTTTGGGCCATATGCAACCGCAAACCATTAATTTGGATGACATCCTCAGCAAGGAGATATCGCAACTCAGTCTGCCGGATGGGGTGCGATTGCGCGTGGAGCAGCCCCCGGTGTTTCCACCCATTCAGGCCGATCCAGAGCATATGCGTTTGTTGGTGCGTCATCTTCTCGAAAACGCCATCCTCGCGGTGAGCGAGACCGGCGGCGATGTGACCGTTAGTCTCAATGTCGCGCCCGAAGGCGTGCGCCTGACTGTGAGCGACACCGGCCCAGGCATTCCGGCCGACAAGCTCGATTTGATCTTCGAGCCGCTTTACACCACGCGCGACCGAGGGTTTGGTCTGGGTTTGCCCCTGGTGCAACAGATCGTTCAGTTGCATGGCGGCCACATCAAGGTCACCAGCAAAGAGGGCGAAGGCTCCACTTTTTCCGTGTATTTGCCTCGCGTGCCTCGTCATGTGGTGGAGGAGCTCGCCGAAGATATGGCCGCGTGACGCCATTGTTTGCCAGGGGCGGCGAAAATAGCGCCCCATCGCCGATGTCCCATGTCCACATTTTTCGCCGCGTTGCTGTTCATCGAGTTTGCTTTTTTGAAGTGCGTAAGTTGTTATTGAAATGAACGTCCATTCGTTATTGTCACGATTTTTGGTCCTGATGGCGGGGTTGACGCTTTTGAGCGCGTGCACGCGCGAGCGACCGCCCTTGCCCACCATCGATGCGGCTCAATTGCTCTCTGCTTCGGGCGGTGTTCCTGCGTTCACGCCCATCCCCACTGTGTTGCCTGCGTTCACCCCGCACACAACGCCTGCGCCTCCCCTTATCGAGCCTTCCGAACCCTTGGAAAATGCGGCCACTCCCACGCCTCAGATCGACGAGGAGGCCGCTCCGTCAACGCCAGAGCAAGCGCCGGCAAACACGCCCGAGCCTGAGCAGGCCGTCGTCACCTATGTGGTCAAACGCGGCGACACCCTTTATAGCATAGCCCTCCAGTTTGGGGTGAGCATGCAAGCGCTGCGCGCGATCAACCAGATCGATGATCCCACCACCTTACGCGCGGGGCGGGAGTTGTTGATCCCCATACAGGCGGGGCGCGGGGGATATGTGCACGTGGTTAAACCGGGCGAGACCCTATATGGCATTGCCAAACAATACAATGTGCCTCTGGATAAGCTGGCCGAAGCGAATGGCATCACCGATCCCACCACCTTGCGCGTGGGCCAGCGGCTCATTATTCCCAGCGCGGCTTCATCATCGGGTCAATCCGGCGGTCAACGCATCCACGTGGTTCGACCTGGCGAAACCCTCACTTCCATCGCCGCGCAATATGGCGTCTCTCCGGCCGCCATCATCGAGGCCAATGACCTCGACAATCCCAACGAGATCATTTCTGGTCAACAGCTTATTATCCCTTGATTCGGAGCAGGGGCAAATATAGCCGCTTTTCTCGCGGCGCGTGCGCGAAATCAAAAACAAAATGCTGGCCCGCACTGAGCATGAGTCGAAGTTCATTGGTGGGATGAGCTTCGGCATAACCTGGCGGCGATTGTTCGCTGAGCATATAGTCGCCAGCGCTCAAGCGCTCGAAATGGTAACGACCATCGTTCGCGGTGGTTTGAGTGGCGATGGGCGTTCCGTTTCGCCAAAGGGTGAGCCTGGCCGAAGCCAGGAGCGGTTCGCCCGGCTGGTGAACGCCATCGCGATTGACGTCTTCGAACACCCGCCCGCTGATCTGCGCCGGCGGCGGAGTTGGCGTGGCCGTGGGCGTGGCCGTGACTGTGGCCGACGGCGTGGGCGTGAACGTGGGCGTGGAGGTTGTCGTTTGGGTGGGTGTGGGTGAGGGGGT
>JAADII010000015.1 GCA_013151415.1 Chloroflexota bacterium | reverse complement strand
AGTCCACGACGTCGGGTGCGTCGCCGGCGTCGACGCGGACGTTGATCTGGGTTTCGAATTCCTTGGTGCCGGTGTATTGGACGTCGATGCCTGTGGCGTCCTCGAAGGGTTTGACGGCCATTTCCATCTTGCGGGCCTCTTCATCGACCATGACGCCCAGCAAGGTCACCGTGGTTCCAGAGAATTCGCCTGCGTAGGCCCGATCCAGCCACTCGAATCCGGTTTTTTCCATGGTCGGGGCCTGGGTGGGGGGCGGCGCTTCGGTGGGTGCGGGAGGCTGGGTGGCCGCGGGAGCCTCGGTCGCTGCAGGAGGCTCGGTGGGTTGGGGGGCCTCGGTGGGCTCGGCTCCGCCGCCACATGCTGCAAGGGCCAGCACGGCCATGAGCAGCAGCGCCACGATCATGAAACGATGCTTCTTCATACGAGTTGCTCCTTTATAGAGAGGTGTGAGGAAGTTGGGTGGATGTTGGGGATTGGGGTATTAGGATATTGGGATATTGGGTATTGGGTTCTGGCTCTCTGGCCCTCTGAAGTTCTGAACAGTTTGCTTTGAAAATAGACGATAGACGATGGACGATAGGACGATGGGGTTAGGTTCGGGCATGGTCTCTTCGTCCTATGGTCCCATCGTCCCTTTCATGGGTGTCAGCGGGCGGTCGCCCGTGAAGCCTGCTACGCGCTTTCCTCGTTGCAGCCGCAGGATTGGCGGATGACGAGTTCCGTGGGATAGCGAAGCTCGCGGAGAGGCTCCTGATCGTGGATTTGGGCCAGAAGCGCCTGGACCGCGCCCGCGGCCGCGGCTTCGATGGGTGCGCGGACGGTGGTGAGGGGCGGATCGGTGAGTTTGGCCGAATGGATGTCATCGAAGCCGACCACAGCCACTTCTTCGGGCGTCTGTTTGCCCGCCCGACGCAGAGCCGACAACGCGCCCATGGCCGACTCGTCATCGCCGGCAAAGATGGCGTCGAAGTCCAGCCCTTTCAGCAGCCAGTTTTCTACGGTTTCCCGCGCGACATCGGCGTTGAAGTCCCCTCTGCCCACCAAAGTCTCGTCGAATGGGATGTCGTATTTGTCCAGCGCCTCTCGATACCCCTCCTCGCGCCATTCTGATTCTTCGTTTCCCTCCGGCCCGCGCAGGTAGGCGATGCGTCGTCGTTGGTGCACTTTGATCAGGTGCTCCACCAGCGCTCTTGCGCCTCGTTTGTTTTCGAATATTACATAGGGGATGGGCAAACCGGCCGGCGGCGTGCGATGCAACAACACCATGGGAAAATCGGCCTGATAAAGGCGGAGGATCTCCTCATCATCCAACCGGCCCGTAAAGATCAAAAGCCCGTCCGTGTTGTGTTCGCCCAAAGGCGTGGACAGGCTTTTCTTCTGGGTTGGATCGGCCACGTGGATCAGGAGATCGTAACCGGCGTCGGCCACCTCTTTGGCGATGCCGCGCACCAGGGGGAAAAAGAATTCGGCTGTGACTTCGGGTAGAAGCACGCCCAATGTGCCGGTGTCGCGTCCGGCCAGGCGACGGGCCGCGGCGTGGGGCGCGTAGCCCAAAAGGTTGATGGCCTCATGCACGCGGGCCACGGTTTCCTCGGCCACGGGTGCGGGTGTTGTTGAGCACGCGGCTGACGGTGGAAATGGAGACGCCGGCCAGTTTGGCCACGTCGGAGATGGTGGCGCGTCGTTTTTTCATGGTTTGATAGGCGTTACGTGCTTTGAAAATAAACCACGGATTGGTTGCTACCTGGCTACAGACGATGGACGATGAGACGATGGGAGCAGGTTCGTCCATCGTCCTTTTCATTGGTGCGGATGAATGCGGGTGGCGCAATACGCCGTGTTCAGGAAAGAGCGAGGCGGCTTATGTGAAAGCGTTTTCATTTATCTGGATCGTTCATGCACTATACGAAAATACCTGATTTTGTGCGGAATAATGGCCTGAAGTCGGCTGATTTCTGATAGAATACGATTTTTTCTTTGTGCGGCCTATGAAAGCGCTTTCAGAAAGCGCTTTCATCATAGCATGAAAGCATCTCGCTGTCAAGAGGGCTCGGCGGAAATTTTCAAAAGAAAAAGCGCACCACATGGTGCGCTTGCCGGATGATTTCACAAATGACGGCCAAACCCCAGTTCAGTCGCGCTCCAACTGGAAGATAGCCGTGGTCGCCAATAGATTCTTGAATTTGCGAATGCTCACCTGTCGGTCATGGGCGAAGTAGATCTGGCGAGTGATGCGGATGCCCTGCTCGCGGGTGAATCGGGCGAAGTCGGTGATGGTGAAGGCCTGCCAGCGCGGGGCCTGCCACCAGGATTGGGGTAAATCGGGCGCCTGGGGCATGCGACCGGTGATGAGCAGATGCAGGCGACAGCGCCAATAGCCCCAGTTGGGAAAGCTGACAATCGCACGACGACCCACGCGCAGCATCTCGTTCAGAATGTAGGCGGGATCGTTCAGGAAGGGGAGGGTCTGGCTGAGCACCACGTAATCGAAACGCCCGTCGGGATAGTCGGCCAGGCCCTCTTCCAGACGACCCTGGCGCACGGTGAGGCCGCGGCGCACGCAGGCCAGCACGTTGGCCTCGGCTAACTCGATGCCGCGGCCCCGGACATGCTTGCGATGCACCAGATAGGCCAGCAAATCGCCCTCGCCGCAGCCCAGGTCGAGCACCCCGGCCTCCGCGGGTATCAAGTCGGCGATGGCCTGAAGGTCGGGACGGAGCGGGTGGGCGGACATGGTGTTGAAGGTTGCAAATGAATTTGAAAAGGACGATGGGACGATAGGACGAGGGACGATAGAGGTCGCCGGCCCCATCGTCCTATGGTCCGTCGTCTGGAGTCATCTGTGAAATCCGTGGTTCAGTGGGTTTCGTCGGCCAGACGGTCGAGGAAGCTACTCAGCAATCGGGTCATGGTGTCCACTTCCAGCAAAAACGCGTCGTGCCCCCAACTGCTTTCGATGTCGAGATAGGTCACATCGCACCCGGCCGCGGTGAGCGCGGCGACCAGCTCTTTGCTGTGGTAGCTGGGGTAAAGCCAATCGCTGGTGAAGCTGATGACCAGGAATTTGATGTGTTGGGCCTGCTCGAAGGCCGCGGCCAGGGTTCCGTGGCGGGCTGCGAGGTCGAAGTAGTCCATGGCCTTGGTGATGTAAAGATAGCTGTTCGCGTCGAAGCGTCGCGTGAATTTGGAGCCATTGTACTTCAAATAGCTCTCGACCTCGAATTCGGTTTGGAACTCGTAGCCGTATCGCTCGCGACCCTGCAAACGACGGCCGAATTTCTGCTGCATGGACCGTTCGCTGAGATAGGTGATGTGTCCCACCATGCGCGCGACCGCCAATCCCGCATCGGGTTTCACGGCGCGGTCGTAATAGTCGCCCCGGTTCCAGTTGGGGTCGGCATAGATGGCCTGACGCCCGACCTCGCTGAAGGCGATGAGCATGGGGCTATGATGCGCGGTGGTGGCGATGGGAATGGCCGCGCGCAGGCGATGGGAATGATGCGCGGCCCATTCCAGCACCTGCATCCCGCCCATAGATCCGCCGGCCGCGCAGAGCAGGGTGTCGATGCCCAGATGGTCGAGCAATCGCACCTGCGCGTTGACCATGTCGCCGATGGTGACCACGGGAAAGCGCAGTCCGTAGGGCTTGCCCGTGGTCGGATCGATGCTCGCGGGGCCGGTGGAGCCGTAGCAACTGCCGATGACGTTGCTGGAAATGACGAAGAATCGCTCCGTGTCAAAGGCTTTGCCCGGGCCGATGCAGTCATCCCACCAGCCCGGCTTGGGGTCGTCGGGATGGTGGCGTCCGGCCGCGTGCGCGCTGCCGCTGAGCGCGTGCAGGATGAGGATGGCGTTGGAGCGGTCGCGGTTCAGGGTCCCGTAGGTCTCGTAGGCCAGGGTCACCGGGCTGAGCGATGCGCCGCTCTCCAGCCGAAACGGTTCATCCTCGGCGAAGGTGAAGTAGCGGGTTTGGACAAGGCCGACGGTGGTTGGGTGGTCGTTTGGGCGCATGGCGTGTTGGTCGTTTGGTCGCGTGGTCGGTTGGTCGTTTGGTCGGTTGGTCGTTTGGTCGGAGGGCGGGCGGTTTTGTGTGGGGTTGGAATGGGAGGGGGCATATGGTGGAGGTGAGCCGCATTGGGGGAGGTGAGCCGCACTTCCCAAGTGCGACTCACCTGATTAACGCGCGGCCGCGGCCAAAGCCTGATCGAGGTCCCAGAGGATGTCTTCGATGTCCTCGATGCCGATGCTGAGGCGGATGAAGTCGGGCGTGACGCCGGCGCTGCGTAGCTCGTCGTCGCTGAGCTGGCTGTGGGTGGTGCTGGCGGGATGGATGGCCAGGCTCTTGGCGTCGCCCACGTTGGCCAGGTGGCTGAATAGTTTCAGGTTGTTGATGAACGCCTCGCCCGCGGCCCGGCCCCCGCGAATGCCAAAGCCCAGGATCGCGCCCGCGCCTTTGGGGAGATATTTTTTGGCGCGTTCGTGGTCGGGGTGGCTTTCGAGGCCGGGGTATTTGACCCAGACCACATCGGAATGGTCTTCCAGGAATTCGGCCACGCGCTGCGCGTTGGCCACGTGTCGCTCCATGCGCAGGCTCAGGGTTTCGATGCCCTGCAAGGTGAGCCAGCTATTGATGGGGGCCTGGCACGCGCCGATGTCGCGCAGAATCTGCACGCGGGCCTTGAGGATGAACGCGGGCGGGCCCAAATCTGCATAGACCAGACCATGATAGCTGGGATCGGGCGTGGTGAAGTTGTCGAAGCGACCGCTGCGCCAGTCGAAGTTGCCGCCATCCACGATGACGCCGCCGATGGTGGCGCCGTGTCCGCCCAGGAATTTGGTGGTGCTGTGCGTGACGATGTTGGCGCCGTGCTCGAAGGGGCGGCACAAGTAGGGCGTGGCGAAGGTGTTGTCGATCATCAAGGGGATGTTGTGGGCCCTGGCAATGGCCGAGACTTCCTCGAAGGGAAAGACCGTGATGTCGGGGTTGCCCAGGGTTTCGCCGTAGATGATTTTCGTATTGGGCCGGATCGCGGCCTCGAACGCGGCCGGGTCGCTCGGATCCACCAGGGTCACTTCGATGCCCAGACGGGGAAAGGTGTGGGAGAATTGATTGTAGGTTCCGCCGTAAAGTCGGCTGCTGCTGACGATGTGATCGCCGGCCGAGCACAAGGTGAAGATGGCCATGGTCTGCGCGCCGTGTCCGCTGCTGGAAGCCAACGCGCCCACGCCCCCCTCCAGGTCTGCGATGCGTTGTTCGAGCACATCGGTGGTGGGGTTCATGATGCGGGTGTAGATGTTGCCCATCTCCTGCAAGGCGAAGAGATTGGCCGCGTGCTCGGTGTCGCGAAACACGTAGCTGGTGGTCTGGTAGATGGGGACCGCGCGGCTGCCAGTGGTGGGATCGGGGACCTGCCCGGCGTGCAGTTGCCGCGTGCTGAATCCGAATTCGCGTTCGTTGTTGGATGTGGTCATGGGTGAGGCTCCTTGAAAAGTGGGGTGATTGGGTATTTGGATATTGGATACTGGATATTGGGTATTGGTTGAGGTGAGGTTGTTGTGGGGGTGGGGGGAGGTGGATGATGGGACGATGGACGATAGGACGATGGACGATGGTTTTTTTCTTGCTCTATTCGTGAAATTCGTGTTCATTCGTGTCAAGATCAGCAAAACGAAAAAGCCCTCTCGTTTCGAGAGGGCTGCATAAGACGGTGTTGACCGAATGGGTTGATCCTGCTGCGCAAAAGAAAAAATCCCCGAACATGGGGATGAGCAGGAGTGTCTAAGGCCGCTCCTCTCATCTTCCAGATTGACTCTGCCGGAATTGGCACCCTGCCGCTTGTTCAGCGTCTTTGCTGCGCTTGCCGGGTTGCCGAGGCTTCACAGGGCCGGTCCCTCCACCTCTCTGGATAAGAGTTGCGTATGGATTTGTTCGACGATGGGACGGAGTGTCAGGTGTCAGGTGTCACGTGTCAAGTGTCAGGTGTCAAGATAACCTGCGACCTGCCACCTGCGACTTGCGACCTACCGCCTGTCATCATGAATTTGGTCGGGGAGGATAGCGCATCTTTGAGGAAATGTCAAATTAGAAACATTGCCGCCCCCAACCACCCAATATCCCAATACCCAATATCCAATACCAAATACCCCCTACCACAACGCCCGGTGCTCTTCGGCCCAGCCGATTAGCCCATCGATGGCGATGACCTCGCCGTCGTCGGCCACGACCTGGCCTTGATAGCGGCCAAACATCTGATGCACTTCCGAATCGATGATGACCAGAGGCGTGCGGGCCACCCGCTCCAAGATGGGGTGAAAGTGCAGGTTGACGCGGCCGTCTTCGGAGACCATCCACCAGGGACTCATGAAATCGCGGGGATTGTAGCGGATGTCCACGCGGCCGAGTTTGTGGATGCGGCCATCCAGCAACAGCGTGTTCTCGGTGGCCGCGCGGTCGTCACCGAAACCATAGCCCATGTTCAGGCCCACGGTGCGGCCATCGGCCAGTCTTCCCGACGCGCTGGCCCACACCCAAAAGCTCTCATACTCCCACACGCCCCGGCCCCAATCCAGATTCCCCAACGCGGTCTGCGGCTCGAACCGGAACTGGCGAAAACCCACCTTGACATAACCGCTAGCAGGCATGGCGTTGATTTTGCGATTGTAATAGAAGCGCTTCTTGCCGATGGGGATGACGATGACCGTGCTCTCATGGTCGGGCGGGTGCGCGAAGGTGATGTCGGCCTCCAAAGTCTCGCCCTCGAAACCCATCCAGGCCACCTGCACCCGCCGCGCGTTCTCCTCCACCCAGAAACGCAGCTTCTGCTTCTTGCCCAGATAACTGCTCTCGCCCTCGGTGCTGTTTCGAGGCAACTTCACGCCACCGGCCAGGGGGATGGTCTTGCTTTCTTCGTGATAGGTTTTGCTCTCGAAATCCACCAGATAGACGAAAACCGTGCCCGCGTAGCCCAGGTCAGCGATGGTGGCCGAGAAAAAGATTTCGGGCGTGGTCACGCCGTAATAATCCCACTTTTTGACGCGAAATCGCTGTAAGGGGCGAAGCACCGCGGGATAGAAACGGGCATTCTCCAGGTTGCAATCCAGCACCGGCCGTCGCGCCCATCCCACCT
>JAADII010000183.1 GCA_013151415.1 Chloroflexota bacterium | reverse complement strand
GCTCCGGTTTGCCCTTGAGAAGCAACGAATGGCGTCCGGCCTCTGTCTGGCGCAACACGCCCGTGACGCCCCACTCGCGGCCGCGCGGATTCTTTTTCACCTCGCCCCCCGCGGCCACTGCGGCCATTTGCACGCCCCAACAACTGCCGAATTGAGGCGGCCCGGCCTCGTAGATCGCGCGCGAAAACTCGATCTGGCGGGTCACGCGCGGATCGTGATCATGATAGATGGTCAAATCCGAGCCGGTCCACACGTACGCGTCGTAGGAAAGAATGTTGGCGCCTGTGGGCAGGCTTGTGTCTAAATCCGCTATGTAGAGCACGTCGATATGGGCTTTGGGCGTATAACGACGAAAAAAGTCGATGTAGAGATCGTGCGCCTGAGCCACATTGGACGCGTCCAGCTTGTCGCGACTGGATTTGGGATAACCGTTGATGATGCAAAGGGAGAGTTCAAGATCGGGGTGCATGGGTCGATTTAAGAGTGGTGAAAGAGCGCTCGGAAGCGGACCTGTTGTCCAAAATCAATCGAGGGGCGCCTCCGGAAAAACAGAAACGCTATCGAGAGCTTATCGCCAAGCGGCAAGGTGGAACGCTGACGCCAGAAGAACATCAGGAACTTTTGGAGCTTGGTGACGAAATGGAGCGACTGGAAGCTAAACGGCTCAAGTATTTGAGCCAATTGGCCGAAATTCGAGGCGTTTCTTTGACCCAGTTGGTGACCGAACTGGGCATCCGACCCACTCAAGGGCATTGCAGCTCAATCGCGAGAGTCTAATCAATCTGCGAAGCATCCTATATTCAGCAGGGGAACATCCGCCGCCAACTGATTAAAGCCAAGCCGTCAATCGGCTAGATCAAGACGGCGAAGCAGGGTCAGCAAATCCTGGGGGTAATCGGTGATGATGCCGCTGACGCCGGCATCGATATAACGCCGCCAGTCGGCCTCGTCGTTGACCGTGAACAGGTTGATGGCCAGGCCGCGATCGGTGAGCGCGCGCACCTGCTCCGGCGTCATCAGGGTGTGACGGGCGTTGTAGGTGTGGAATTCAATATGATCCCAAACGATGGGTTCGGTCTCCGAATAACCCACCAACGCTTGGATCTCGATATCGGGCCGCAGAGCCTCCACCTGGTGCAGCCAGTCGTGGCGGAAAGATGAGATGATCACTTCCTCGGCGGGAATGGCCGTTTCGGCAATGAGCGACAGCACCCTTTCCACCACCGGAAAATCTTGCATGGGCGGAGGCAGGCGTTTGAGTTCGAGGTTGATTCGCCAATGCTTGGAGCGGGTGAAATCGAGCGCCTCGCTCACGGTGGGCACATGCTCGCCCCGATACGCGGCCAGTTCGGCCGCGGAAACCGCGCCCGCGCGAATTTCGCCGTAAGGGTCTTCTTCCACATACCACGAGCCCGCGTCCAGTTCATGGATTTCGGCCGCGGTGAAGGTGGTGAAGGTCCAGGGCGAACGATTGGGGAAATGGGCTTCGACATCGGTGGTGCGGGCCAGCGAGTCGTCGTGAAAAAGAATGAGCTCGCCATCGGCCGTGACGGCCACGTCGCATTCCCACGAGTCCGCGCCCACCTCGTAGGCTTTGGCCGCGGCCGCCAGGGTGTTTTCGGGCGCGAGACTGCGCGCGCCGCGATGGGCGATAACTTGCACCCGATGCATCTCACTTCTCCTGTCCCAATGCAAAACCTCGGGTGAATTGCTCATGGAGCAACATAAACACGACCAACGGCGGGATCATGGCCAGGATCGCGGCCGCCATGACCCAGCCCCAGTTGGTGGTGTCCTGTTGGTTCGTCAGGCCGCGCAGGCCCACCTGGATGAGCTGACGGCTGTTCTCGCGAATGACCACCAACGGCCAAATGTATTGGTTCCACATGTAAATGAATTGAATCAGCGCCAGTGCGGCCACCGCGTTCCACGACATGGGGATCAAAATCGACCAAAGGAAGCGCACCGGCCCCGCGCCATCGACGCGCGCGGCGTCCACCATGTCGGGCGGGATGCTGGAAAAATGTTGGCGAAACAGAAAAACGCCCGTGGCGCTGGCCAGGAAGGGCACGGTTAGCGCCGCGTAAGTGTTGCCCCAGCCCAGATCCGAAACCAGATCGAACAAAGCCACGATCATGATTTCGGTGGGCATCATCAAGGTGAACAAAATGAAGTAAAAGATCGGCCCTTTCAATGGAAAGTCGAAATAAACCAGGCCCAATCCGGCCAGCATGGAGAAGGCCGTCTTGAAGAACATGACCACGCCGGCCACGATGAAGGTGTTTTGCATGTAAATGGCCAGATCAAACTGCCGCCACACAATGCGATAGTTGTCGAAGCCGGCCGAGCCAAACCCCAACATGGGTGGAAAACGATACACCTCAGCGCGCGTCTGCGTGGATTTGGCCAACGCGAAGAGCACAGGCGCCAACACAAAGAAAACAACGATGAGCAAAGCGATGTGGGTGAGAATCTCATCACGGGTTTTCCGTCGAATATACAATTTCATCGTTAGCCTCCGTAATGCACGCGCCGGCCGCTGGTGCGGAACTGGATCATGGTTAAGATCACCACCAGCAAGAAGAGAATGACCGATTGAGCGGCGGCGAAACCGGTCTTATAATACTCGAACGCATCCCGGTATAAATTATAGATCATCACGTTGGTGGCGTTCAGCGGCCCACCCTTGGTGAGGATGTCGATCATGCCGAAAATATCGAAAAAGGAATAGGTGATATTGGTGATAAGCAGGAAAAACGTCATAGGCGAAAGCAAGGCGAAGGTCACCTTCCAAAATCGTTGCCAACTGTTGGCGCCATCAATTGAGGCCGCCTCGAGCACCTCGGTGTTCACATTTTGCAAGGCGGCCAAATAAAACACGATGTTGTAGCCTAGATTTTTCCACACGCTGGCCATAATAACCAAAAGCACGGCCAATCTCGGATTGCCCAACCAGTTCAATTCGATCCCGAAAAAGAGCGAAGTGAGATAACTCACCGCGCCAAACCCGGGCGAAAACATGAAAAGAAAGATAACGCCCGCAACCGCAGGCGACAGGGCGAAAGGCCAGATGAGCAACAGTCGATAGATGGTGGCCCCGCGAATTTTTTGATTGGCCAACATGGCAATGGCCAACGATAACCCCAACCCAACGAGAACCACGGCCGCCGCAATGACCAGGGTGACCCAAACGGTGTTCAAGTATTCCGGGTCTTGTGCAAGACGAACGAAGTTGTCGAGCCCCACGAATTTGGTCTTCAGCCCCAAAAAAGCCACCCGATACATGGACAGCCGGAAGGTCTGGATGACCGGGTAATAGAGAAAAACGACCAGAATCACCAATGTGGGCAAGAGAAAAATAAAGGGGAGTAATTTGCCCTTGAATTTGGCGGGGTACATAATGCCTCCGAGACGAAATGGCGTATTGCGTATTACGGCGCTGCCTCAATTCCGCCATATCGCGAGAAACGCAATACGTAATATAAGACGGGTGACCCGGCCATCCGACCGAGTCACCCGAATGCTGCGGAGAGATGGTCTCGATGCCGCGGTGACGGTTTGCCCTAAGCCGAAAAAAGGCTTATTCGACCGAGGCGTTGTAATCTTGAATCGCCTGATCGGCCTGTTTCTTGGCTTCAGCCAGGGCGTCGTCAACCGAGGCCTCTCCAGCCAACACCTTTTCGATAGCCTGCTCGATAATGGTGCGCACTTCGGGGAAGGCGCCAATGACCGCGCCCTGAGTCGCCTTGGTGGGCTTGGTGGCCAACAGTTGGTCGAAAGCCGCCCGGTAGGCGGGATTCTGGTCGAACCAGTTCTCCCACTCGAGCACCTGGACTGCGGTCTTGCGAATGGGGAAGTAGCCAGTGCCCTTATGCCATCGCACCGCGTTCTCGGTGTTGGTGAACCAGTTCATGAAATCAGCCGCGGCCCGCATTTCCTCTTCGGGATGGCCAGCCGAGAGCCACATGCTGGCGCCGCCAACGATCACGCCCTGGCGCTCGCTGCTTTCGGGATAAGGCAGATAACCGGTGCCCAGCTCAAAGCCATTCTGGGCCGCGTCGCGCTGCCGGTTCACCACGTCGGAGGTGGAGGTGATTTCCATCGCAGCCTGACCCGAGACGAAGATAGCATCCGCGCCATCCCAGTCTTCCAGCTTGCCGCTGTAGGCGTAATAGCCCTTGTCATACATCTCCTTCCACCAGCTGACAATGGTCTTGGCCGCATCGCTAGTCAACAGCACCTCGGTGGCGCGAGCATCGCGACCATTGCCATTGTTGGCCAGTTCCGCGCCCATGTTGGCCATCCACTGTTCGAAGAACCAGCTATGCAAAGGCCAGGACACGCAATTCTTGGCTGCGCCGCTGGAAACGATCTTTTCACAGACCGCGAGCATTTCCTCGAAGGTTTCAGGCGGGCTTTCGGGGTCCACTCCGGCCGCGCGGAAGAGATCCTTGTTGTAGTACAGGATCGGATTCGAGGAGTTCCAGGGCATGGAATAGAATTTGCCGCCGAAGTTGTAATAGTTGGCCACGCCCTCGATCAGATCTTCGGGCTGGAAGTCGATGCCGTTGGCGTTGGCCACATCCTCATAGGGCGCAAAGATGCCGGAGTCCAGGGCAATTTGCGAGCCGACTTCGAAAATCTGCACGATGTGCGGCGGATTGCCCTGCTGTGCGGCCAAAATCGCGGCGTTCAGCGTATCGCGATACGAACCTTTATTCTCCACCCGCACAAACACATTGGGATGGGTGAAGTTGTAATCATCGACCATGCGCTGGATCAGCAGCTTGCGACCGCCGCCAAACGCGTGCCAAAAATCGATGACCACAGCGCCTTCGGGTATGGTGACTTCAGGCTCTTTCTGCACCTCGACAATTTTCGTGACCTCCACCACTTTGGTCACTTCCACCACCTTTTCGGTGACTTCCCCTTCGGCCGGCGCCTGTTGTTGAGCGCACGCAGCAACGGCCAGCGCTAAGATGGCAATCAGCACAACCATTGCAAAATACTTACGACGCGACTTCATCATTGTCCTCCTTCTTTGGAGTGAGCTGGAAAAATGACCAGCCAGATAAGATGGTCCGCCTTCATTGACGGTTCGCGGTTTGAACAGATATGAATTTGTAGGGCGAAACGGCAACCTCCTTCCCGGCATTGCGCCAAGAGCTCACATTAGAATGGAGCGAAAAAAATGTGTCAAACTACGTCAACATACCAAAACATAGCATAAATCCGTTCACCGCGCAAGTGTTTTCACATTTGCGCGTGGGCTTGGCGCGCGGCCGCGATCCCTCCTGTTCAGGCCGCCGTCACATTGGCTTCGGTCTTTAAGGATGTGTGCGCGGGGTCATGACGAAACTGGCTCATATACAATTCGTAATAGAACCCTTTGGCTGCAAGCAGCGCCTCATGGCTGCCCTGCTCAACAATCCGGCCTTGGTCAAGCGCCAGCACCACATCCGCATGCCGAATCGTGCTCAGACGATGGGCGATGACAAACGTGGTGCGACCTTGCATTAGCTTTTCCAATGCAGACTGAATGCGACGTTCGGTGCGGGTGTCAACGCTGCTGGTGGCTTCATCGAGAATCAAGATGCGAGGATTGGCCAACGCCGCGCGCGCAATGGCCAGGAGCTGCCGCTGACCCAGGCTCAACCCGCGGCCCCGTTCGCCCAGCACGGTTTGGTAGCCGTCAGGCAACCGCTCGATGAACGCGTCTGCGTGGGCCAGTTTGGCCGCGGCCATCACTTCCTCATCCGAGGCTTCAGGCCGACCAAAACGGATGTTGTTCATCACCGTGTCGCTGAAGAGAAACGTATCTTGCAATACGATGCCGATCTGGCGACGCAAGCTTGCCAGTTTCACATCCCGCACATCAACGCCATCGATGCGCACCGCGCCGCCGGTTACGTCGTAGAATCGGGGAATAAGATTGACCAATGTGGTCTTGCCCGCGCCGGTGGGGCCAACGATGGCGATGGTTTGGCCCGGCTCGGCCACCAGGTTGATATCTTTGAGCACGGGTTCGTCGGGATTGTAGGCCGCGTGCACGTGATCGAATTCGACCCGCCCTTCGATGGGAGGCATTTCGATGGCATTCGGCTTTTCCGTAATATCCGGCTCTTCATCCAAAAAACCAAAGATGCGCTCCGCGCCCGCAACCGCGTTCTGCAAATTCGTCCACAAAATGCTAATTTGGCGGATGGGCTGGTTGAAGCGCTGGCTATAGTTGAGAAAGGTGATGATCAGGCCAAGCGAAACCGGAACCCCGCCCAGCGCCTCACCTCGCAAAAGGAGAATGCCGCCCACGCCAACCACGATCGCGATCCCCAGGAAGCCGAACGCTTCCAATGCCGGAGCCAGGGCCGATGTGAAGGTGACGGCGCGAATGTTGGCGTCGCGATTGGCCGCGTTGCTCATGCGAAAACTTTCGATATTCACCTCCTCGCGACTGAAAGCCTGCACTTCGCGCACGGCTGAAATGCTTTCTTGCAAATCGGCGTTGACATTGCCCATTTCTTGCCGCGTGACCCGAAACGCCTTGCGCGCCTGAGCGCTAAACCAAAGCGTGGTGATAAGCATGAACGGCAACACAACAAAGCTAAGCAACGCGTAGGCCCAATTCAGGCTAAGCATCTTGTACACCATCCAGACCAGCAAAACGCCCCCGCTGAGCACCTGCACCAGCGCAAAACTGAGCACTTGCTGGATGGTGCTGGTGTCGTTGGTGATGCGGCTCATAATGTCGCCGGCTTCGTGTCGCGAGTAAAAGCTGAGAGGCAAGCGATGAATGTGATCGAAAATGGCCACCCGCAATTCGCGTAGCACATGCTGTCCGGCCCAGGTCATCAGGAAAAACATCAGACCGCCAGTGACGGAGCTGAGCACGTAAAGCCCGACGATGACAAGAATGATGCGACCCAATCCGGCTACAAAATCGCTTTGCGAAGCGGTCGGGGGTAGTTGTTCATACCAACAGTTCGCGCCGGCCGCATCTTGAAACGATTGGCCCATCCCTCCGGCGCTCATGCCGGACATGGGCGTTTGCTGGGCCACGTCGCCGACAAGCGCCGGAGTGACATAGCAATCCACGGCCTGACCAATAAGTTCGGGCGCGGTCACCTGCGCCCAAGTTCCAAGAAGCAGGAGCGCGGCCACGGCCAGCAGCGCCCAAGTGTATCGTTTGAAATAGACGCCTAGTCGGAGCAGAGTGCCGCCCACCCGCTGCGGTTTGAGCGTTTCCTGGTTCAATGCGCGTTGCATGTGCATGGTGCGTAATTCACCTTTTTGGGCTATGTGAAAGGAGTTCTTAAGAAAAAGAGTTCTCTATCAATGCTGGTTTCTCTTGAAAAAAGCGAATTCACCGCAAAGGAGCGGAGGACGCCGAGAAAATTTATGGGGTTTTGCAGAGAAAACGGCTTCTAAACCTCCCTTTTCTCCTCTGCGCTTTCGACGTCTTTGTGTTGAACCTTTTTTCAGGGCATCCTGTGGCTGCGAATTCAACTCTGAACCGCGTCCTCCACCAGCTGACTATAATAAATCTCCGCGTATTCGGGGCTGTTTTCTAGCAAATCGGCATGTTTGCCGCGTGCCACAATGCGACCTCGGTCCAACACCAGGATTTGGTCGGCATTGAGCACCGTGCTGATGCGTTGGGCGATGACAAAGCTGGTGCGCCCCACCATCAACTCATCCAGCGCTCGCTGGATTTTGGCCTCGGTGGCCACATCCACGCTGCTGGTGGAGTCATCGAGGATGAGAATGCGCGGGTCCATGAGCAGGGCGCGAGCAATGGCGATGCGTTGTTTTTGGCCTCCGCTCAGGGTGGCGCCGCGCTCGCCTACAGGCGTCTCGTAACCCTGGGGAAAACTCATAATGAACTCATGAGCGGCCGCGGCTTTGGCGGCTGCAACGATCTCATCCTGGCTGGCGTCGGGCCGACCAAAAGCGATATTGTCGCGAATTGTGCCGCTGAATAACGTGGTTTCTTGCAACACAATGCCTATCTGACGGCGCAATGATTCAATTTTTACATCGCGCAAGTCGTAGCCATCGACCAACACCCGGCCTTCGGTGGGATCGTAGAAGCGGGGAATCAGATTGATAATGGTGGTTTTGCCGCTGCCGGTCGCGCCAAGCAAGGCCACAGTCTCGCCGGGTCTGGCTTCGAAGCTCACATGCGAAAGCACCCAATGGCCACTGCTATAATAACGAAAGGACACATCATCGAATGTCACCCGTCCTTGAATCGCGGGCAGCTCAATCGCGTCCGGCTTTTCGCTCACATCGCTGCGCGCGTCCAGAATATCAAAAATGCGCTTGGCGCTGGCGCTGGCCTGGCTCATCTGGCTAATGATGAACCCTAACTGACCAATGGGGAAAAACACATAGACAAGATACAGGCTAAATTTCTGCCATTCGCCAAAACTGAGCGTATTGTCGATGAGTTGTTTGCCGCCGAAGTAAAGCACCGCAGCCTGACCTAAATTGGCAAGCAAGAAAATCACCGGGAAAAGAAAGCTAAAAATGCGAGCGACGCGGATTTGCTGCTCCATCAACGATTCGGCCGAAGCGTCGAATTTTTCTTGCTCGGCCTTCTCTCGAGCAAAAGCCTTCACCACCTGAATTCCAGCCAAATTTTCTTGCAAGATCGTGTTGAGCCGGGAAAGACGGCGCTGCACCTCGCTGAAAAGGGGCTGGCTGATGGCCCCAAAGACCATAAACAGCACCAATGCCAGGGGCAAAATGGGCAACACGATGAGTGTGAGCCGCACATTGGTGAGAAAGAGAATGATCAGCGTGCCGGTGAGCAGGAGCAGCGCCTGCAAGGCCAACAGCAAGCCCTGACCAATGAACATGCGCACTTTTTCCACATCATCGGTGGCCCGCACCATCAGCTGGCCGGTCTGGTTGCGATCGTGATAACTAAAGCTCAGCCGCTGAATCTTGGCGAACAGGTCGTTGCGCATGTCGAAGGCGACGAACTGACTCGCCTTTTCCGACATATAGGTTTGAGCGAAGGCGAAGAAGCCTCGCATGAGCGCAAAGAGAATAATGAGACCCACAGCCCAATAGAGCGCCTGCTCAGGATGACTGACGTATTCTTCGAATTGGCGCTCACTCCACTGCAAACGCTCAAGAGCCAAGGGCAGAAGTGCGGATGGCGCTTGCTTCAGCTGTTGCGCGATCATGCCATTGGTCACCGCGTCTAGCACATTTTGCACCATTTGCGGCACCATGAGCTGCGCGGCCACACTAACAAAGAGAAAAAGATAAGCGGCCAGCGCGGTGCGCCGGTAATGGCCCAGATAACGAATGGCCCGCCACAATGGTTTAAGACCAACGCGCGCCTCTTTCTTGTTGCGTTGGCCGCGACGTAAAGTGAGGGATGCTTGCAAAAGAGCCTCCGGGGTGAGGGGATAATTGGGTATTAGATACTGGGGTATTAGATACTGGGATATTGGATACTAGGATATTGGATACTGGGATACTGGATTTTGGGGCGTTAGGAGGATGGGGCGGATAATTGGGGCTGGGCCCTCATCGTGTTATCGTCCATCGTCTGTAATCAAATAAGAGCTCCTCCGTGGAATCCGTGATCAGCACTCTTGTTGATAATGCTTCATGGATTGGCGCAGTTTTTGCAAGAGATGAATGAGTTGCTCGCGTTCGTCATCCGTCAAACCCGCGGCCAGCTCATTGAGCAAGCGCACATGTTGCGGCGTGACCTGGCGAATGTGTTCGCGAGCTGCATCGGTGAGCCGAAGATGTATCTGGCGGCGGTCCAAGGGATTGATTTCCCTCACCACCAAACCCTGCTCCTCCAATGAGCGCAATAAAGAGCTGATGGTGTTTTTGGAAACATGTTGTAATTTGCTCAACTGGGTGGGAGAAAGGGGAGAAAGCCCCATCCTTTCGGCCATATATAAGTGAAGCAAAAGCCGCCATCGCGGGCCCGAAAGCCCCTTCTCTCGCATCCGGGCGCTGAGGATGGTTTCATAAGCGACGGAAATCATGCGCACCAACCGCATGATCTCAACGCCCTGGATATCGCTGACGCCCTGCTCGGCCAAGAGATCGTGCAGCACT
Source organism: Chloroflexota bacterium (assembly GCA_013151415.1). Classification (GTDB taxonomy): domain Bacteria; phylum Chloroflexota; class Anaerolineae; order J102; family J102; genus JAADII01. The sequence goes on along the minus strand of JAADII010000183.1, from coordinate 29,350 downwards.
TCTTTATAGTGAAGCCGATGGTGTTTCATCATGCACCCTTTATGCCATACACCGATGCTCGCGGGAAAACATCGTAAGGAAAATGGCTCGCAAGCCCACCACCAATGGTTGGCGTCTTGCTTCACTCATTTTCAAGCGTCAAACCTCAAAAATAGTAACACATCGAATTGTACGACATGTGATGATTTCCTGGCAAATTTGCGACGATAAGAAAAGGGAGAGGCACGCGCTGGGGTCGCGCGATTTGACAAACGCGGCGAAATCCCTAAACTACAGCCACCCCCACCGCCTCGGAAGCGTCCGACGCGGCATGAACGGCTTCTCCAACCACTTAAACGAAAGGAGTTTCGATGGGAAACAGCCCGGTTCTCTTGACCGTGGACCAAGTTAGCCTTAATTTTGGTCGCGTGCAGGCGCTTTCACATGTGAGCTGTGACGTGCGCGAAGGGGAAATCCTGGCTATCATTGGGCCAAATGGCGCGGGGAAAACGAGTTTGCTCAACTGTATCAGCAACTTCTATAAACCGACCAAAGGGCGCATTTTGTTCGAGGGTCGCGACCTCACCAAAACCAAGCCTTCGCAAATCGCCGGACTGGGCATCGCCCGCACGTTTCAAAATATCGCCCTTTACACCGGTCTCAGCACGCTAGACAACCTGATGGCCGCCCGACATATTCATATGAAATCGGGCATGCTGGCCTGTCTGGCCTATTGGGGATTCGCCCATCGCGAAGACCTGCGGCACCGAGAAGTGGTGGAAGAGATCATCGATTTTCTGGAGATGGAAGCCATCCGCAAAACCGTGGTGGGCGCACTGCCGCATGGGTTGCGAAAACGCGTCGAACTGGGTCGGGCGCTGGCTCTGGAGCCAAAGCTCCTGTTGTTGGACGAACCCATGACAGGCATGAACCAGGAAGAGAAAGAAGACATGGCCCGCTTCATATTGGACGCGCACGAATTGCGAGGCGTCACCCTGGTGCTCATCGAACATGATATGGGCCTGGTGATGGACATTGCTGATCGCGTCATAGTCCTCGATTTTGGCCGCAAGATCGCCGAAGGAACGCCTGAGGAAATCCGCACCAACCCCGAAGTGATCAATGCCTACCTGGGGCAAGAACATATTTGACAGCCTGAAAAGATAACCCTTCATTCGATTTCTCTACGCAATACGCAACCACCGCTTCATGACACCTGAGACCCTACCCCAACACTGGCTCCAGCATGTGAAAAAGTATCGCGGGACCGATAAAGTGGCCTCGCGTCAAAAAGACCTCGGCATTTGGCAACGCTTCACTTGGGATCAAGAATATGAGCATGTGCGCGATTTTGGCTTGGGTCTATTGGAATTGGGGTTGAAGCGAGGCGATCGGGTGGCCATCATTGGTGATAACGATCGCGAATATCTCTGGGGCGCGCTGGCCATCATGGCTGTGGGGGCGACCGTGGTGGGCATCTTCACCGATGTCACGCCAAACGAGGTCGAGTATGTAGTCAACCACTCCGACGCAACTTTTGTCTTGGCCGGCGATCAGGAGCAATGCGACAAGTTATTAGAGATTAAAGAGCAGGTTCCGCGCGTGAATAAGGTGATCTATTGGGACGAGCGGGGCATGTGGCATTATAACGATCCATGGCTTATGGATTTTAAGGATGTGGAAGCTTTGGGACGGGCCGCGGCCGAACAAGCCCCCGATCGGTTCGACGCGATCATCGCCGAAGGGCGGGGCGAGGACATGGCCATGTTTTGCTACACCTCAGGAACCACCGGGCTTCCCAAAGGCGCGATGATCACCCATCGCAATTTTATCTATGAAGCCTTCGCCTTTGCCGCCATCGATCCGCGTTATCCCACCGATAATTTCCTCTCATTCATCCCTATGGCCTGGATCGGCGGCGCGGCGCTCGATATTGGCCCGCATACGACCCACGGCGTGATCCTCAATTTCGCGGAAAGCCCCGAGACGGTTCAGGCCAATATTCGCGAGATCGCGCCCGACTCTCTGCTTTACAACTCCCGCTTATGGGAAAACCTGGTGGCCATGATCCAGGTGCGCATGATCGACGCGACCTGGTTCAACCGCATGTTATATCGCATCTTTCTCCCCATTGGATATAAGGTGGCCGATTATCGTTTGGCCAAGCAACACATCCCCTGGCATTGGCGCTTGTTATACCAACTGGGCAAATTGGCCATTTTCAATCCCATGCTCAGCCAATTCGGTTTGCATAAGGCGCGCACGGCCTATACTTCAGGCGCGGCCCTCAGCCCGGATGTGATCCGTTTTTTCCTGGCATTGGGCCTGCCCTTGCGCCAGATTTATGGCTCCACCGAGCTCACGGGCGGCGCGGTCGCGCACCGTCAGGACGATATCAAATTCGAATCTGTGGGCGTGCCCTTGCCCGGCGCAAAGATGATGATCTCACCCGAAGGCGAGATCTATCTGACCAGCGATGGTCTATTCGCCGGTTATCACAAAAACCCCGAAGCCACAGACGAAGCCCTTTACATTGATGAGAAGGGCGTCAAGTGGTTTCGCACCGGCGATGCAGGCTATATCGATGAGGATGGGCATCTTATTTATCTTGACCGCATGAAGGACATGATCTCGCTGGGGAGCGGCGACAAATATTCGCCCCAATACATCGAAGGCCGCCTGAAATTTAGCCCTTACATCAGCCACGCCATGACCATCGGCGACGAAACCAAGGGCTATGTGACTGCGTTGATCACCATCGATTTCGACAATGTGGGCCGGTGGGCCGAAAAACGCGGCCTGGCCTACACCACTTACACCGACCTTTCACAAAAACCTGAAGTCTACCAACTGATCCGAGAAGACATCGAAAAGGTCAATCGCACCCTGCCCGAACCTGCACGCGTACGAAAATTTGCGCTCTTGCACAAGGAATTCGACGCAGATGAAGGGGAAATGACGCGCACGCGCAAACTGCGACGCCGTTTCCTGGCCGACCGTTACTCAGATATCATCGACGCGCTTTACGACGGCCGCGACGAGGTGCGCGTGCAAGCGACTGTAAAATATCGCGACGGCCGCGTCGGCGTTATTGACACCACATTACGCATACAAGAACTCACGGATTAATATGAACTGGCAACTCGTACCTCAATTTGCAGTTAGCGGCCTGTTGGCCGGCGGTCCTATCGCGCTCATGGCCTTAGGCTTGGTGCTCATTTTCAAATCCTCCTATATTTTCAATTTTGCGCAAGGACAATTGCTCTTGTTGGGGACGCTCTTCACTTGGTGGTTGGCGGTCGAGCAGGGATTGCCCCTTTGGCTGGCCATCGCCCTGGCATTGGCGGCCTCGGCCTTATTGGGTCTGGTCATCGAGCGGTTGGCCCTGCGCCCCATGACCGGGCAGCCTCTGCTGGCCATCATCTTGATGACGCTGGCCCTGGGACAATTTTTGCAAGGGACCGCCCTGCTGCTTTTTGGCGGCGCGCAGCGCAATTTTCCCCAAATATTCTCGGCCGCAAACCCTTATAAAATCGTCACGCCCTTCATTTATAACGACCGCAACATCGTCATCATTCTCAAACAAAACCTGGTTTGGTCGTTTGTGGTGGCCATGTTGGGCGTTATTCTCATTGGGGCGTTCTTTCGCTTCACGCGCACGGGCCTGGCCATGCGCGGCGCATCCGAAGACCACGAACTGGCGCAGAGCATAGGTCTGCGCATCAACCGCATCTTCGGCATTTCCTGGGCCATGGCGGGCATGGTCGCGACAGTGGGCGGCGTGCTTTTGGCCACGTCCAGCGGCCTCGATCTCAGCCTTTCGGTGCTGGTGCTGGCCGCTTTCCCCGCAGTGCTTTTAGGCGGACTGGAATCCATCCCCGGCGTCATCGTCGGCGGATTGATCATCGGCCTTTCGAGCGGCCTGGTGTCGGCCTCCAAGGTCCAGATCATTCGCAATTCCGCTGAAATCGTGCCTTATATTGTATTGATGATCGTCTTGCTCATTCGCCCTGAGGGTATTTTTGGCCAACGGCGCATTGAGCGCGTTTAAGGAGCCGCAGAGCTTCAGCCACGCTTGTCTCACGGCTCCAAGACCATATCTCGTTCTTCTCAATCATAAAACCCTAAACGTCCATCCTCCCCCTCTCTTTGGCTCTCTCAAATTTTCCACGCTCTTCTCCCTAATTTCGCACTGCTCCTATGACCATTCTCCGACCTGCTGGCGAATTCGACGAAAGCTATGCTTACGATATGGCCACCATCCGCCGTCCCTGGCAATGGGCCGCGCTGGGTTTGCTCCTGTTAGCGCTTTACACACTGCCGCTTTACGGTAGCCAAAGCATGGTCTCTCTGGTCAACCGCATCGCCATCAGCATCATCGCCGTGCAAGGGCTAAACCTGCTCACTGGCTACACGGGTCAGATTTCGTTGGGCCAGGCCGCATTTATGACCGTAGGCGGCTACATCTCGGCCCTGCTTATGATCCACTTGAATTGGTCGTTCTTGCTCACCTTGCCGGCCGCAGCCCTGGGGGCGGGATTGGTGGGACTCATCTTTGGGTTGCCTTCGCTACGCGTCAAGGGATTTTATCTGGCCATGTCCACACTGGCCGCGCAATTCATTATCCCCTGGTTCACGCGCAACGCGTTTCGCGACGCGCTCAATGGGGCTCAGGGCATCAATGTGCCGGTGCCGGTCATCTTTGGCATCGAGTTCAACACCCCCCAGCGCTATCTCTATCTCACCATCACCATTCTCATTATCACCACCATTGTGGCCAGCAACGCCGCCCGCTCGCGCTTGGGGCGGGCTTTTGTTTCGGTGCGAGATAATGATCTCGCAGCGGAATTGTTGGGCATCAACCCCTTCAAATACAAATTGCAGGCCTTCTTCCTGGCCGCAGTTTATGCAGGCGTCGCGGGTTCATTGATGGCCCATCATCTACGCCATATCAACTCCGAAACGTTCAACCTGACCGACTCCGTGCTTCTTTTGGGCATGTTGATTCTAGGCGGCCTGGGCACAAACCTGGGGCCTTTTTTGGGCGCGGCCGCGGTCGAATTGCTCATCGAGCTGGCCACGCTGGCCGGACCATTTGTCAGCACCTATTTCCCGGCCGCCGCAGGCGGCGTGCAAGCGCTTCGCCCCCTCTTCTTCGGCTTTACGCTTATGCTATTCCTCATTTTCGAACCGCGCGGCCTCGCCCATCGCTGGCAGCTCATTAAAGCATCCTGGCGCTTAAGGCCGTTTGCACGATAGGTTCAGAGGTGTTGGATATTGGATATTTGGTATTTGGATATTAGGTATTGGATATTGGATATTTGGATATTGTGGGAAAAGCTTCAGTATCTAGCATCCAATAGCTGGTATCCAATACCTAGTATCCAATACCCAGTATCCAATATCTAGTCTCTAACCACCCACTCACTCTCAACAGGAGGAGACTCTCATGAAAAGAAAGCATCTGCTACTGACAGTGCTGGCCCTGTTGGTGACGTTACTTCTCGTAGCCGCTTGCGGCGGTCAAAAGGCCACCGAAGCGCCGCCACCAACCGAGGCCCCTGCCCAAACGCAGCCGACCAAGGCGCCCGAACCCACCAAAGCGCCTGAACCCACCGAAGCGCCCATGGCCGAGCTCGAATGCACCGACGACCTCGGCTGTGTGGAGATCGGCCCCGATGAGCCCATTCACATCGCCTACATGCTCACGGTGTCGGGTGCGACGGCCTTCTTGGGCGAGGATTCCAAAGGCGGCATCGAGATTGCCATCGACGACCGCGGCGGCGAGCCATCCCATCGAGTTGACCGGCGAGGACTCCTTGTGCAACGCCGAGGGTGGTCAGGCGGCTGCGCAGAAAGTGGCTTCCGACCCGACCATTGTGGGCGTGATTGGCACGAACTGCTCCAGTGCGGCCACGGCTGCGCTGCCCGTGATAAGCGGGGCCAATTTGGTGATGGGTTCGCCGTCGAACACGGCGCCGACGCTGACAGCGCCGCCGGAGGAGGGTGGCGTGTGGCAGCCTGGTTACTATCGGACAGCGCACAACGATCTGTTCCAGGGCAAGGTGGCGGCTGATTTTGCCTGGAACGAGTTGGGTGCGCGGAAGGTGGCGACGATTCACGACGGCAGCCCCTATGCGGAGAGTCTGCAACAGGTGTTTGCGGATCGCATTCGGGAATTGGGCGGCGAAGTGACGTTCCAGGGGGCGGTGAACGTGGGCGACACGGACATGCGTCCGATATTGCAGGACATAGCCTCGAATCCGCCGGATGTGTTGTACTTCCCGATTTTCGAGCCTGAGGGTCCGCTGATTGTGGCGCAGGCGGCGGAAGTGGAAGGCTTGAAGGACACCATCTTGATGGGAGCGGACGGGTTGTTGGTGGAGAGCTTCCCAGAGAACGCCGGCTCCAATGCGATAGGCATGTACTTGTCAGGGCCGTACATCACGGGCGAGAAGTACGAGGAGTTGTTGGCGAAGTGGGAGGCGAAGTATGGCGGTTCGCCGCCTAGCGGGTTCCATGCGCATGCGTATGACGCCACCAACATCCTGCTGGACGCCATCGAGAAGGTGGCGCAGGTGGGCGAAGACGGCTCCGTGCTCATTGGTCGTCAGGCGCTGCGAGATGCGATTTACAGCACCAAGGACTACCCCGGCGTGACCGGCACGCTGACATGCAACCAGTATGGCGATTGCGCCACCGGCGAAGCCCTGGGCATCTTCCAGATTACGGCCAAAGAGGTGGACGAAGACAACTGGCCTCCGCCTGTGGTCTGGACGCCTTCCACCGGCAAGATTGGCGAAGGCGCCATGGAAGGCGAGATGGAGAAGCCCGACCTCACCGGCAAGACCATTACAATCTACCACTTTGGTGATCTCTCCGGCCCCTACGCGGCCATCACTGGCCCGCTGATCCATGGCGCCGAAGATGCGGTCAAGGCCATCAATGAATCAGGCGGCATCTATGGCGCGACATTGGAGGTGAAATTCTCCGATACGGGCGGAAGCGTGGATGAAGCCGTGGCCGCGTATGAACGCTTCACCAGCGAGGATGACAACATCCTGCTCATGATCACCTATGGCTCGGGCGAGGCCGAAGCCTTGGCCGCTCGATTCGCCGAGGACAAGATCCCCAACATCGCGGCCGGGCTCAGCGCCAAAGCCTTCTATGGCGCGGATTCGGGCTACACCTTCGGTCTTGGCCCCATCTATCCCGACCAAATCGGGCTGACCATGAAATTCCTCAAAGAGAACTGGGATCAGTATAAGCCCGAAGGGGCCGGTGATGAGATCAAGCTGGCCTATCTGAGCTGGCCCACTGCGTTTGGTCAGGGCGCGCTCACGCCCGAGAGTCGAGCTTATTTGGCCGACCTTGGCATTGAGATTGTGGCCGAAGAAACCTACGATGTGTCGCCCACAGCCGACACCACCGCCGCCATTCTCAATGCGCAGGCGGCCGGCGCGAACGTCATCTGGACCAACACCCTGGCCTTCGGCCCCGCGGCCATTCTCAATGACCTGCAGAGCCTGGGTCTGCGCGACCAGTTTGTGGTCACAGCCGACAACTGGGCCATGGATCTCTCGCTCTATGCATTTCTGGCCGATCCCGCGTATGGCGTCGGGTTGATCACGCCCTTCCCCTATCTCTGGTGGACAGACGCAGACAATCCCGGCATTCAATACGCTCAGCAGATATTCGAGGCCAACGAACGCCCGGCGGCCGAGCGCAATGTGGGTTATCTGCTGTTGGTGGCCGGCGTAGACCTGGCGCGAGCCGCCATCCAACATGCTATCGACACGGTCGGTTTCGATAACCTGACCGGTGAGGCCGTGCACGACGCGCTCATCGACATCAGCCCTTACCAACCGCTGAATGGCGTGTTCCGGGCCGATTATCGCGATGGCAGCCGCTCGCCTCACGAGTCGCAAATTCGCATGATCCAGGGCGGCCCCGACAAGTTTGTGGTCATCCAGGATTGGGCGCAAACCCCCGACCTGCGCCCAGCCCAATAAACATCTCGCTGGGGCGTCGCGTTTCAGCGACGCCCCAGCTTTCCCCATCCCCGATAAAGCTCAAAAATTAGGCATCGTTCGCCCCACCTTTCATCGTCCCATCGTCTAAGAATTTTCCATGCTCAAACTCAACAACATCGAAGTCGTTTACAGCGATGTCGTGCTAGTTTTGCGCGGCGTCTCCATGGAAGTGTCGCGAGGTCGAATCGTCTCCCTGCTGGGGGCCAATGGCGCAGGCAAAACCACCACTTTGCGCGCGATCTCGGGCCTGCTTCACGCGCAAGAGGGCGAAGTGACTCGCGGCAGCATCGAGTTTGAAGGTCAACGCATCGATCACATGCAGCCCGAAGATATCGTGCAATTGGGCATTGTGCAGGTGCTGGAAGGTCGTCGTCTGTTCAAGCACCTGACCGTGGAGGAGAATCTCGTTATCGGCGCGGTGGGACGGCCTCTTCCGGGCGGCAATCAACGCATCCAGCAAGATCTGGAGCGGGTCTACACCTATTTCCCCCGGCTAAAAGACCTGCGCAGACGCACCAGCGGCTATCTATCGGGCGGAGAGCAGCAAATGTTGGTTGTGGGACGAGCGCTCATGGCCCACCCCAAACTGATGATGCTGGATGAACCCTCTTTGGGGCTGGCTCCGCTCATTGTGCAAAACATCTTCGAAGTGGTGCGCCAGATGAGCCGAGACGAAGACATGGCTATTCTTTTGGTTGAGCAAAATGCACGCATCGCCCTGGACGTGGCTGACTATGCCTATGTGATGGAAAACGGCCGTATTGTGCTGGACGGCCCCGCCGAACAGCTGAAAGAGAACGAAGACATCAAGGAATTCTATCTGGGTCTAACCCAAGTGGGCGAACGGAAGAGCTATCGCGATGTAAAGCATTATAAACGGCGCAAACGGTGGCTGGGATAAAGGGATTCAGATAAGAATTTCTCCCACCAAATGATACCGTCCAAAAGGCGGCATGAAATAGGCGCCTTGCGCCCAAGTTTTCAGATGGGCCAACAGGTCTCGCGCCAATGCCACGCCCTCTCGTTCAGGATGATCGGTGCGGGCCATGCGCTCGCGAATGGATTTGGGGATGATGATGCCGGGCACCTCGTGATGCAAAAACTCGGCATGGCGGCTGCTCACCAGGGGGAGCAGACCGGCGATAATGGGCACGGGGAGCGGGCCGCCCCAGGCCTCTAAAAAGCGTTCGACCACAAGCGGGTCGTACACCGGCTGCGTAAGCAAGAAATCCGCGCCTCCGTCAAGTTTGCGCTTGAGCACCCGCAATTCGCGCGCCATGTTGGCGGGGTTCAGATTTAAGGCCGCGCCCACAAAAAAGCCGGTGGGTTGGCCAATTGGCTGGCCGGCCTGGTCCATTCCCTGATTGAGGTTCTCTTTAATCAGCCTGACCAATCCCGAAGGGGGGATGTCGAATTGGTCATGCGCCTCAGGAAAGTCGCCGATGCGCGTGGGATCGCCCATGACGATGAATAAATTCCGGATGTTTAACGCATGCGCGGCCAACAAATCGCCCTGGATGCGGAGAAGATTGCGACCTCGGGTGGGGAAATGGAGAATGGTTTCCATGCCCAAACGGCTTTGAAGCAAAATGGCCGCGGCCCACGGGCTCATGCGCATTCGCGCGCGAGGGCTATCGGCCACATTGATGGCCGTCACGCCCACCTCTTGAAGCTGGCGGGCGCGATCGAGCAGACGCTGCGGATTATATCCTCGAGGGGGGCTCATTTCCACCGTAGCCACGAAGCGCTCTTGTAAAGCCTGGGCCAAAGCAGTGGGCGGAGGTTCGGCTTCCATTTCGCTCACAGGCGTTGGCAGGTCTTCGTCCAGGGTGATGACCGGCATGGTCTTTCGCCGCGCCCGATCCAGGGTCGAGCGCATGGCCGCAATATGGGTGGCCGTGGTGCCGCAACATCCGCCGATGAGCCGTGCGCCCGAAGCTCGAAATTGGTCCACATACGAAGCGAAATAGTCGGGCGTCGAGGGATAAATGAGACGCCCCCCCTGACGAGAAGGAAAACCCGCGTTGGGTAAAGCCGAGAGCGCCAATCCGGGAGCGGCCCGATGCATGCGCTCGATCACGGCCGTGACGCCGGCCGGCCCCACCGAACAATTGGCGCCAGCCACATCCACGCCCGCGGCTTCGAGAGCCAAAGCAACGCTTTCGGGCGTATGTCCCAACGCGGTGCGTCCATCTTCGTCAAATGTCATGTGCGCGACGATGGGTAGATCGCACACCGAACGAGCCGCTCGAATCGCGAGCAACAATTCGTCGAGATCGCTAAATGTTTCGAAAATGAGCACTTCGGCGCCGCTTTCGACCACAGCCCGGAGCGTCTCGAGAAAGGCCTCGCGGGCTGCTTCGTGCGCAACAGGGCCGAAAGGCTCCAGATAGCGGCCCAAAGGCCCCAATGAGGCCGCCACCAACACCTGCGGTCGGTCGGCCTCTTCGCGCGCCTCGAGCGCCAACCGCACGCCGGCCCGAGCCATGGCCTCCACCTGGTCCTCCAAACCAAACTCCTCCTGACGAATTCGATTGGCGCCAAATGTGTTTGTCTCAATCAAATCCGCGCCGGCCTCTAAATAGGCGCGATGAATCGATTTGATGAGCTCGGGCTGCGTGAGGTTGACGTATTCTAGCGATTGATCAAAGGGGATGCCGCGAGCATGAATCTCGGTGCCCATGGCGCCATCGCCAAGCAGTGCGCCCGATTCGATACGCGTGCGAAAATCGGTAGTCATCATCACTCTCCTCAATAGACCAAATCCCCATGCAAAAAAGCCGCTGTCTTGGGGTGGGATGGATGTTCGAAAAATGTGCGGGTGTCTGCAATTTCCAGTAGCTGGCCTTCATAAAGAAAGGCCACGCGTTGCGCCAACCGTCGCGCCTGCCACACGTTGTGCGTCACCAAAACCACTGTCATGGCCCTTTCGCGATTGGCGCGAGCGATGATCGCTTCGATAATGCGGACATTGGCGGGGTCCAAATTGGCGGTGGGTTCGTCCAACAGAAGCACTTCGGGTTCGATGATCAAGGCGCGAGCCAGGGCCACGCGCTGAGCCTCGCCGCCGCTCAATGTGCGCGCGGGCGCATTGGCCAGATCCTGCAATCCCACCGAGCGCAAAGCCGCGTCTTCGCGGGCGCGGCCATCTCGCTCTCCGCGAACGCGTAAACCATAGGCCACATTGCGTCGGACCGACATATCCAACAACATCGGTTTCTGAAACACCGTAGTGATGCGGCGGCGCAGGTGCAGCGGCAGGTTTTCTGGCGTATAAGGCGTTTGGTGAAAGAGGATATCCCCTTGGGTGGGCTTCTCTAAAAAATTCAACAGCCGCAATAACGTGCTCTTGCCCGCGCCGCTTGGGCCAACCAGGGCCAATAATTCCCCCTTTCTCACATCCAGACGCGGGACATCCAACACCACCCGTTCGCCATATTGGTGGCGCACATTTCGAACACTCAGGATGATCTCGTGAGTCATCGTAAAAGAAAAATGGGCGTAACGCAGTCTTGCATGCACATTGACATGCCGCTCGTCTTATCGCGAGTCCAAACGCCTTTGCAAGCTGAGCATGAGCCAGTTGGCCGTAAATGTTAGGGCGAGAAGGATGAGCCCGAGCGCGATGGCCAGCGCAAAATCGCCTTTACGCGTTTCCAAAACAATGGCCGTAGTGAGCACGCGCGTTTTGTGCTCGATATTGCCGCCCACCATCATCACTGCGCCCACTTCAGAGATGATGGCTCCGAAGCCGGCGACGATGGCAGCCAACACGCCCGCTCGGGCTTCATAAAGGAGTGTGCGATTTATCTGCCCTTGCGTTGCGCCCAACGAACGCAACTGCAACACGAGTTCGCGCGGAATGGCGGCAATGGCCGTCATGGTGATGCCAACAACCAGGGGCAGCGCCAAAATGGTTTGCGCCAAAACGATGGCCTTGGGTGTGAAAAGCCATCCCAGCTCACCCAAAGGGCCCTGCCGCGAAAGAAAAAGATACACGGCAAGCCCCACCACCACGGGCGGCAGCCCCATGCCGGTGTAGACCGTAGTCACCACCAGACGACGGCCCAAGAAACGACGCAAGCCCAACCACACACCCAAAGGAATGCCCACAAGCATGCTGATCAACAGGGCCGCGCCGCTCACCACCAACGACAGCGCGACGATCTCTAGCAGAGCGGGATCCAAATGGATGAGCAAACCTATGGCTTGTTTCACGCCATCGAGAATGATGTCCATGAGGCCTTTTGTCTACATGCCAATGGGTTGAAGCAAAAGCGCGGTCACCTCTGAATCGGCGGGCAGAAAGCCATTGCCGGGCGGCAGTTCGAGCAAAGCATTCGCGCCCACCAACGAAAGCAGCCGTCCCGAACCTTGAGCGCCCGTAATTTGGGCCAAAAAACGACCTTTCTCAACATAGACCCTGGCTCGTTGATATTCGGTTCGGTGCGCATCGTGTTGCACGGCATGAGCCAGGCGCACGGTGAGACGCGGCCGCGGCCAATCAAGATCACCCTGCATCTGGCGCAGAGCCGGGCGCACAAACAGCTCGAATGAAACCAATGCTGAAACCGGGAAGCCGGGCAACGCGAAAATAGGCTTTTGATCAACGGTTGCAAAGGTGACGGGTTTGCCGGGCTTCATGATCACGCGGCCGAAATGGACCTGGCCGCGCGCTTCCAGGATGGGCTTGAGCAAATCCAACTTGCCCATGCTAACCCCACCCGAAGTCACCACAACATCGTTCTCGGCCAGGGCCTTGGCCAACGCGTGTTGTAAAGCATCGAGCGAATCAAGCGCTATGCCCAACGAACGAGGGACGCCGCCGGCCAATTCCACCGCCGCGGCCAAACTAAAACGATTTGCATCGTAAATCTGCCCGGGTTGAAGCGGCTGGCCAGGTTCGCGAAGCTCGTCGCCGGTGGAAAGTATGGCCACGCGGGGTTGGCAATGCACTTGCACTGCCGATAATCCCACCGCGGCCAGCAACCCAACCTCCGCCGGCCCAAGCGTGCTCCCACGCTCGAGCACGCGCTGTCCGGCCTCGATGTCCTGTCCCACCGGCCGGACATCATCTCCGGCTCGAACCTCCTTTTCAATCTCCACCCAACCGTCCCGCTCGCTCGTATACTCCACCATCACCACCGCGTCCGCCCCTTTGGGCAAGGCCGCGCCCGTGGTGATGCGAACCGCGGTCCCAGGTTCAACGCGCAGATCACTCAACCGGCCGGCCAACTGCTCGCCGATGATGCGTCGTCTGCCGGCTTTATCCGCAGCAATGACCGCATAACCATCTTTGGCCGCGGCGGGAAATGGGGGGACGGCCGCGGGCGCGATCACATCTTCGGCCAGCACCCGACCCAAAGCGCGCGTAAGGGAAACCTGCTCAGTTCCGAGAATGGGACTATGAGCCAGAATCGTATTCAATGCATGCTCAATGGTGACCAAAGGATAAGGAGATGTTACAGGCATGGTGACTCGCTCACTTCGCATTGGGGAAAAAGAGAGGCTGGCCATATTTCTCAATGCCGAACTCGGCAATCAATTTCTGCGCATCCTCTCCGGTGATCCAATTGACAAAGGCGTTGGCCGCGCCAAAATTCGTGTTTCGCTCCTTGGTGGGTTTTACCGGCAAAACGCCATAAGGGTTGAACAGCGCCTCATCGCCCTCGACCAAGATCGCCAGCTCCAGGCCTTTTTCCTTCATGGCCAAAAACGTGCTCCGATCGCTAAGGGTGTAGGCTTGCTGCTCGTTGGCCATATTCAGCACCGCGCCCATGCCTTGTCCTGCGCTGACATACCATTCACCTTTCGGGGCGACGCCGGCCTGCTCCCAAAGGCTCTTCTCTTTGAAGTGCGTGCCCGATTCATCGCCTCGCGAAACAAACGTGGATTCGCTCTCCGCAATTTGTTTCAATGCGTCGGCCGCGGTTTTCATTCCGCGCACGCCGGCAGGATCGGTCTCCGGCCCAACGATGACAAAATCATTGTACATGACATCGTAGCGAGCGGGCGCATAACCCTCGGCCACAAACTCATCCTCAAGCGGGCGAGCATGCACCAAAAGGACATCCGCATCACCCGCGCGGCCCAATGCCAGGGCCTGACCTGTGCCCACCGAGATCACATTCACTTTGACGCCGGTTTTTTGTTCGAAATCGGGTAAGATATAGTCTAGCAGGCCGCTATCATATGTGCTGGTCGTCGTGGCCAAAACAAGTTCGTCGCGCACGCCGGCCTTTGGCGTTTCGTCAACCGGTGGCGCAGGCGCCGCGCAGGCAGCCAGCGCCATAAGAATGAGCGCGAGAAACAGAAAAGCGATATGACGAGAGAACATATCGCCATGCAAAAAAAGAGGACGCCGCTTTGAATGGTTTTCACTCAATGTCATCATGATGCTTCTTTGAAGTGAGGGAGAGCAAATGCTGTCGATATTGATCTTGAGCGCTAGCTTCCACCGCACTCATCATATTATCGAAGCGGAGGATCAGCTCGCGAGCGGTGGGCGTTAGCGTGCTGCCTCCGCCGCCCCGACCGCCCGCGGCCGTATGCAGAAGTGAAACGCCCAAACGCTCCTCCATCTCATGCACTCGCTGCCAGGCCAGTCGATATTGCACGCCCAGTGCAGCCGCGGCCGCACTGATGGAGCCTGTGCGTTCAATGGCTTTGAGTAGCTGAACCCGCCAATGGCTCAAAGCCACCTCGCCGTCGGCCTCCAACCACAAATTGACTCGCGGTTCCAACTCAGGAAGCTGAGGTTTCATGAGCGCAATGTTGCGTGGTTTTTGGCGCGCATTGCTGGGTGAAAAAACGCTTGTTCACATGACTACGCGGACTCGACTTGCACCTCGGTATGCCAGCGAACGGCCTGGCCATGCGCATTGAGCAATAGGGGACGCGATCCTAAACGGATATTATCGGCGTTGACCACGCATCTAACCACATCCTCGCGGCCTGGTATCTCGTACATGACATCCAACAAAGTGCGCTCGACAATGGTGCGCAATCCACGCGCGCCCGTGTTATGACGCATGGCCTCTTCGGCCACGGCCTGTAGCGCTTCGGGCGTAAACTGAAGCTCAACGCCATCCAAAGCCAGCAATCGCTCGAATTGACGCACAATGGCGTTCTTGGGCTCGGTGAGAATGCGCACCAACGCCGCCTTATCGAGCGGATTCACGCTCACTATCACCGGCAATCGCCCGATGAACTCGGGAATAAGGCCAAAATGCAGCAAGTCTTCGGATGTCACCTGTTCTAGCAGTTTGACGCGACGTTGCTCCAGCGTCATGGGAGGCGCTTTGCTCTGCGCAAAGCCCAAACGCCCTTTGGCCCCGATGCGTCGCGCCACCACCTCTTCCACGCCATCGAACGCGCCTCCGCAAATGAAGAGGATGTTGGTCGTATCTAGAGGGATGAAGTCCTGTTCGGGATGTTTGCGCCCGCCTTGAGGAGGCACATTGGCCACGGTTCCTTCGATGATCTTGAGCAACGCCTGCTGCACGCCTTCGCCCGACACATCGCGCGTGATGGAGGGGTTGTCGCCACTCTTACGCGATATCTTGTCGATCTCGTCGATGTAAACGATGCCCATTTCAGCCTTGCCAACATCCCAGTCGGCGGCTTGCAGCAAACGCACGAGAATATTTTCCACATCCTCCCCCACATAACCCGCTTCTGTGAGGCTGGTGGCGTCAGCGATGGTGAAGGGCACATCGAGAATGCGGGCCAGGGTTTGGGCCAGGAGAGTCTTGCCGCAACCGGTGGGGCCGAGAAGCAAGATATTGCTCTTCTGCAGCTCGACATCGGCATTATCCTGACCCGAAAGGATGCGCTTGTAATGATTGTACACAGCAACCGACAGCACCTTCTTGGCCCGCTCCTGGCCAATGACATACTCATCCAACCGGGACACAATCTCCCGTGGAGAGGGCACGCGCTCAAAGGGAATCGCGTCGGACTCAGAGCGTCGCTCCTCCTTCTCCTCCTCCAGCAATATCTCATTGCACAGGACAACGCATTCATCGCAAATGTTCACGTCATCCGGTCCGGCAATGAGACGCGAGACCTCCATATTGGAGCGGTGACAAAAGGAGCAATACTGTAGGCTCATGCGGCTTCCTGTTCCTCTTTGGTTCGTTCCAGTTGGGGATCGGGTTCGCCATAAATATGATCGACGAAACCATATTCGAGCGCCTCTTGGGCATACATCCAGCGGTCGCGCTCGAAATCGTGTTCGATCTGCTCGAACGATTGGCCGGTGTGCTCGGCCAGAATGCCAAATATCGCGTTTTGCACCCGCTCTAGCTCTTTGAATTGAATGCGCACGTCAGGAGTGTAGCCCTGTGCGCCGCCGCCGGCCGGGTGCATGTGGATGGTCGCGTGGGGAAGAGCGTAGCGTTTGCCCTTGGCGCCGGCAGCCAGCAACACCGTGGCCATGCTGGCCGTAACGCCAACAGCCCAAGTGGCCACTGGCGCATTGATCATTTGCATCGTGTCGTAGATGGCCAAACCCGCATACACGCTGCCGCCGGGTGAGTTGATATATAATTGGATGTCGCGCTCGGGATCCTCGAAATTGAGATAAAGCAGCTGGGCGACGATCAAATTAGCGATCTGATCGTTGATCGGCGTGCCCAGAAAGATGATGCGCTCTTTGAGCAAGAGCGAGTAAATGTCCATCGCGCGCTCACCCCGACCGGTCTGCTCAATGACCATGGGGATGAGAGATTGGGGTTGAATTGGGTTCATAATTTTATCTTCCTCGTTTCTTAGGTTCGCGTTTCTTGGATTCATGGTGAGCCATTCAAAGTGTCTGTTGCCGATGATTGCCCATTTTTCGTTCAGGCCGACGCCGACGCGTCCGCCTGATCTGTTTCCTCCTCGTCATTTGCAGACGCCTCGGCAGCGTCGTCAGCATCTATGGCCGAACCATTTTCTTCACCGTGCGATTCCTGGGCCGATTCGCCTGTCTCCACATCTTGATCGAGGTTCTCGTCCTCCAAGGTCTCGTCTTCAGCTTCCAATGCATCTGGCGGCTGTTTGGCCACATGCTCACCCGGAGCAGGGACTTCTTCGCCGCGAGCAATGGCGAGGATGAGGTCTTGCGCCTTGAGGCGTTTCACTATGTGTTCAAAATACTCGCGCACGGCTTCATCTTCGGCCACTTGCTTCCGAACCTGCTCCAACACCTCATCCGAGGCGCCAAAACGTTCGAGGAGAACCTGATCGATTTCATAATCACTGACGGGAAACGCTTCGCGTTCGGCGATAGCGTTCAACAGCAGTTCATAACGCAGGCGCTTTTCCGCGTCGGAGCGCAACTCCGCCCGCTGTTCTTCCTCGGTCTTGCCCACCATTCGCAGATATTCGGCCACCGATTCGATGCCATATGGCGCTATGGTTCGCTCTAACTCGCGCATCATATCATCGATGAGCCTTTCGATCATGATCGGCGGATAATCCATCTCCGCCTGTTCGATCAGCGCCTCGATCACTTTCTCGCGAAACGCCGCCTCTGCATTCTCACGGGCGTGTTGCGCCAAATGCTCGCGAATAGCCTCTCGCATGTCCTCGGCCGTATCGTAGCCGCCGATGGCCGCAGCAAATTCATCATCGAATTCAGGCGTCACCAATGTTTGAACATCTTTGATCTCGATATGAAAAACGCCTTCCTTGCCGGCCCAAGGCGAATGCGCATCTTCTGGGAAAACGGCCGTGAATGTCTTCTCCTCCCCCCCTTCCATGCCCACAAGGGCGGCGTCGAATTCGGGCGTCAGGGTGTAATCTTCTTTGTCGGGAACGACATCCCAATCATCATTCTGCAGCACCACTTCATCATCCACTGTCACCTCGATCTTAAGGGTGACCAGATCGCCATATTCAACGGGCCGCTCCACCGGAGTCCAATTGCGATTCGCTTCTCGAATACGCTCAATTTCCTTATCCACATCCTCATCAATGGACGCCTCATCCGGCTCTTCATAAGAAACGCGCACAGAGCGATAATCGCCAGGATCCACATTTGGCTCCAACGGAACCTCGAATTGATAAGTCAATGGATCGAAGGCGATATCGACCAAATTGCCGGGGCCGACCGGCTCGATGCCGGCGGTCTCCAACGCCTCTTGATAGACCTCTTCTCCGATTTCCTCGGCCACTTCCTGCAACAGGGCTTCGCGCCCCAATCTTTGCACCACAATATGGTATGGGGCTTTGCCAGGTCGAAAGCCTGGAATACGAATGCGGCGACTTAACGACTTAACCTTCTTTCGCAGCGCGGCGTCCACGCGAGGTTGGGGCACTTCTACAGTAAGTCGCGTCTGCCGGTTCTCCAGAGCTTGTTGCGTAATTTTGAGTTCACTCATTTTGAATAAGAATCCTTCACAACGAATACGATGGTTTTACAACCGAGCAATTGTATCACAGGCTTGCCGCGCGATGAAAACCTTGATCAACCCCTGATCTCCGAAGCCGAGTTTTCGAGCCGCGTCCACGACGCCTCGCTCCAAAACACGCAATTTGCCAGCTCGAGGCCCTTATGCTATGCTATAACCGTAGCTTCCCTCTGATACGCGTGATGCTCCTGATACGTTTTGAGCCAACACTAGACCTAGGGGAGCCGGGTCATGCCTCGGGGAACGCGATAGCCCTCGATTGGCAAGGCGGGAACCGGGCCGAGGCTCCCACCTGCCATCGCAGGTTCAAAACCATCTGAGCACACGGTATCAAGGGGGGTGCTACCAGCCCTCATAGTTTCTTTTGGCCTCAGACCGAGTCTTGCTTGTTATTTGCGACTCGGTCTTTTCTTGTTTTCGTTGCGCGCGCTGCAGGCGAGGCAAAGCCCCCCAATGCGAACGTTTTTTGCTCGCGGTTGATCCGCCACCCAATTCGTGTCTTTTTTACACGAACCCTTGATTCCCGGCAAGGGTTATGTTATCCTGTTTTCCTACACACAATGGATATAGAATTCTGGAGTCGTTCTTTTCATGGTTCAACGCGAACGCATTGCCGATCACGTATACATCTTTCGCAGTGGTTTATACGCTCAAGTCAATGCCGGACTGGTGGTCACTCGGGAAGGGTGCATTCTTATCGACACCCTTCCTTTTCCTCAGGAAACAAAAGAAATTCTCAGATTCGTGCGCCAACGGCTTCGTTCACAGGTGCGATATATCATTCTCACCCATTCTCATGCGGACCATGTGTACGGGGCTTATTTGTTTCCAGAAGCGGACGTCATTGGACACCTGCTTTCACGCGAATTGATGATCCGGCAAACGCGGCCCGCTTTGGCGGCCGCGCGGCAGCGTAACGCTGCTTTGGCCGAAGTGCACCTACGCTTGCCCACGCTACTTACCGAAAGGGAAGCCACTGTGCGCTTGGGAGGTTTCACGCTAATTATGCGGCACTCACCTGGCCACGCGCCGGACGTCATCAATGTATATGTCAAGGAAGAAAAGGTGCTTTTCGCCAGCGACACGGTTATGCCCATTCCCTATTTCATCAATGGTAATATCGACAACCTGCGTCGTTCGCTCCGCGCGCTAAAACAAATCGTTCCGGTGGAAGACCTGGTTCAAGGACATGGCGAGGTGTTGCTGCGCGGCGAGGTTCAATCTGCATTGGACGCACAATTGGAGTATCTCGACAAAGTTGAAAACGCGGTGCGCGAGGTTTATGAAAGCGGCGGAGGCAAAGCCGAACTGAATGCCATTGACATCGAAGCTTGCGGCGTTTCGCGCATTGCCTTGGGCGGTCTTGCTCCCCAGCTACATCGAGCGAATATTTACTTCCTGTTTGGGCAAATGAAACGCAGCAACGAGCAAAAGGCGAAATCGCTCCCTAAAAAGCAAGCGGTGTAGTGTAGCTGGCATTCATCTTATGCCGAAGAGCAAAGTCGCACTCGAAGCCCCCCACAAAAGACAATACAAAACAAACGATTCCCACAAGTGCGGCATTTCTCTCTACATTCATATCCCCTTTTGCCAACGCAAGTGCCCTTATTGCGATTTCAACACCTACGCGGGGATGGAGGGGCGGTTCGCGGCCTATGTGGGAGCTTTGACAAAGGATATCGAAGGCGAAGGCGCGCGAAGGGCGCGGCCCAGGGTGCGAACCGTATTCATTGGCGGGGGCACCCCCACCGTGTTGGAGCCGGAGCACTGGTCGAGCATGATGGAGGCCGTGCGGACGGGGTTTCGTCTTGACCCCGAAGCCGAAATCACCAGCGAGGCCAATCCGGGGACGGTGGATCAGACGCGCTTCGAGACCCTGAGACGGTTGGGGGTGAATCGCCTCAGCATGGGCGTGCAATCGTTCGACGACGAGGAGCTGGCCTTTTTGGGACGCATTCACCGCGCGGACGAAGCCGCGGCCGCGTTTCGTCTGGCGCGAAGCGTCGGTTTCGCCAACATCAATCTCGATTTCATGTTCGGCCTGCCCCATCAGCGGCCCGAAACCTGGCGCGAAACCCTGCTCCGGGCCATCGAACTGGATCCCGAGCATCTTTCCCTCTACAGCCTGACCGTAGATCCGGGCACGCCGTTGGCCGCGTGGGTGGCGCGCGGCCAGGTCAGCGCGCCCGACCCCGATCTGGCCGCGGACCTGTACGAAATGGCCTGCCAACTGCTCGACGAGGCCGGTTATCATCATTATGAAGTCTCCAACTGGGCGCGCGGGCCGTTGGGGAAAGACGGTCTGCCCCGTTTCGCCTGTCGCCACAACCTGGTCTACTGGCGCAACGAACCTTATCTCGGCTTTGGCCCGGGCGCGCATTCCTGGCTGGATGGCGCGCGTTGGTCGGTCGCTCGTTCGGTGCAAGGCTACATCGACGCGCTCGCGAGGGGCGCGGCACCGCTCGATTATGAGGAGCGCATCGACCGCGAACTGGAGATGGCCGAAACCATGATGCTGGGCCTGCGCTTGCTTCGCGTGGGCGTGGAGCGCGCGGCGTTCCGCGCCCGTTTCGGCGTTGATCTGGCCGATGTCTACAGGCAGACCATTGCCGAACTCGAAACCCGCGGCCTGGTGGAGCTCACCCCCCACCGCCTGCGTCTGGCTCCCCGCGCCTGGCTCCTCGGTAACGAAGTCTTCGCCGCGTTCTTGCCGGATTAGCTCACCCTGTCCTCAATCTCCCAGGCATGATCGAGCACATGCCAGATGACGCGGCGGATGAAGTAGCGCGGCGGCCAGGGGATGACGCCCGGCGCGCCAAAGTCGGTGACGCCTGTTCCCTGCAAACGCTCGACCACCTGGAATTGCGCGATGTCGCTCGGAGCATCGAAGAGAACGCCCCCGCGTTGCGCGACCTGAGCGTAGCGCGGGCCATAAGCCAACAGCGCTTGCAGCGCCCGCGCTTCATCCCGTCCGCTCCGACACCAGCCGGGCCACGCCGCCGCGCAGGCAAACGTTCGTCTTTTGCCGATTTCGAGATAAATGTCTGTGTTCATACGCGTTCTTCTGGTTGCGGCCCCGGCGTCTTACGGGGTACAATGGTTTTGCTGACTCATCCTATAGCGGAGAGCTTATTATGACTGTGTCGTCTATACGTTCCGATGAGACCTGGATCATCGAGCAACTAAGCAGGTTACGTGAACGTCGTCCCGAATTGGTCGATGCAGCCTTGGATCGGCTGTTGACCACCGATCCCGATTTGCGCTGGGCTGTGGTTGTAGGCGCGTACATGGACCGACGAATCAACCTGGGCAAAGCTGCCGAGTTGTTGGGAATGCATGAGTTGGAACTACGCGAGCGTTTTTTGGAATTGGGAATCCCTATTCGACTTGGGCCTACCGACGTGATCGAGGCAAAAGCCGAGGTGGAGGCAGTGCGTTTGTGGCGGCAAGATAAGGACATCTAACGTGATTGCATTGCTGGATAACACCGTACTCTCTAATTTTGCACTGGTCAACCGCCCTGATCTAATCCGCCGCGCATTGGGAAGAAGCGCCGCAACGGTGCAAGAAGTGTATCAAGAGTTGCAAGCTGGCGTTAGACTCGGCAAAGTGCCCGATTACGATTGGTCTTGGTTGCCGATATTGCAATTGGACGAGACCGAACAAGCAATGTACGAAAGCCTACGAGAACGACTTAATTCTGGCGAGGCAGCCTGTCTTGCTGTCGCGGCGAATCGGGGCTATGCCGTTTTTACGGATGATCGGGATGCGAGAGAAAGTGCGATGCAAATGCAGGTGCCGATTTCGGGCACGCTTGGATTGTTAGTTCTGTCAATCGAAAAGGGGCATATCTCGTTGTCCGAGGGCAACAGTCTGTTGAAAGCCATGATTCAGACGGGCTATCGTAGTCCAGTCAACAACCTTACTGTGCTTCTGTAGTTCTTCTGAAACGCGTATCCGATTCCAGCGCTTTATCCCGGCGGGCCACGCCACCGCGCAGGCATGAGCGTCTAACTCCGTCGGCCGAGCAGCTTTTTGGCCAGTTCTTGCAATAATGCCACGGCTTCCGGTTCGCCGGCGCAGGCGTCCAACGCGGCCAGCGCGGCTTCGGCATGTCGGCGCGCGGCTTCTTCCGCGGCCGGACGCGCGTTCAGACGGGAAAGCAGCTCGAGGATGGGGGGCAGGTCGGTCGGGGTGAGGGGACGGTCGGAGCGATAGTACGCAGCCAGGGTCTCGGCATCCGGGCCGGGTT
Organism: Chloroflexota bacterium; assembly: GCA_013151415.1. Taxonomy (GTDB): domain Bacteria; phylum Chloroflexota; class Anaerolineae; order J102; family J102; genus JAADII01. The sequence goes on along the minus strand of JAADII010000183.1, from coordinate 6,689 downwards.
GGGACAACGCGTAGAGCACGGGCCAGGTCTTTTTGCGGGTGAGGATGTCGCCGGCGGCCGATTTGCCGGTCAACGCCTCGTCGCCCCAAATGCCCAAAATATCATCCTGAATCTGGAAACTTAACCCTAGCTCGCGGCCAAAGCGGTGAAAAAGCGCGATGACGTCCGCATCGTCGGTGGCCACCATAGCGCCCAACTGCGCGGACGCCGCCAACAGGGCCGCGGTCTTGCCCCCGATCATGCTCAGATACTCCTCCACGCTCACCTCGTCCCGCGTCTCGAAGGCGATGTCCATATACTGGCCCTCGGTGAGATGAAGACAGGCGCGGTCGAACGCGTCCAGCGCGGCCAGAACGCGCTCCGCGTCGATCCCAGATGCGCGCAGTCCCAACACGGCCAACCGCGCGAGGGTGAACATGGCGTCGCCCGCGTTGATGGCCTGAGCCACGCCCGCCCATGACCACAAGGTGGGCCGGTGCCGCCGCGTGAGGCTGTTGTCTTCGATGTCATCATGGATCAGCGAAAAATTGTGCACCAGCTCCACGGCCGCGGCCGCAGGCAATGCCTGCGTCGGATCGCCCCCCGCGGCTTGGCACGACATTAACACCACCAGGGGTCGCACCCGCTTGCCGCCCGACGCTTCGATGGGCCGGCCGCGTTCATCCTCCCAGCCCATGTGATAGCGCATCATGCCATACATGCCGCGCACCTCGGGCCGCTCGTCCGACAACAGCCCGCGTATGTAGCTCTCGATCTGCGGCAACCATTGCCGCGAAAAGGCTTTCAAGTCGTTCACTTAGGCCCTCCTTGTCATCATTTGAACCATTCCCACTCTCTCGTCCCCACCAATCGTCCCGGCTCGCGCAACGCCTGAATATCGGCCGCGCCGGCCGCGAACATGGCCACGCGGATTTCATCCTTCACAGCCGCTATCTCCTCCATGACCGCATCCACCCCGCGATCGGCCGCATGCAAGAAGGGACCGGCCATGCCGCCCAGCTCGGCGCCCAGCGCGATGCACTTGGCGATGTCGATGCCGCTGCGCAAGCCGCCGCTGGCGAACAGCGTCATATGGGGCAGGGTCTCGCGCACCAGACGCAACGAGACCGCGGTGGGAATGCCCCAATCCGCGAACGCGCGCGCGAGGCGACGCAGGCGCTTGCTGCCCGCGCGATGATATTCCACCTCGGTCCATGATGTGCCGCCTGCGCCGGCCACATCGATGGCGGCCACGCCTGCATCGGCCAGCAAACGCGCGGTCTGCGGTGAAACGCCCCATCCCACCTCTTTCACCACCACCGGCACAGGCAAACGCCGACACACCGCCTCGATTTTGGCCGCCAACCCGCGCCAATGACGATCGCCGTCCGCTTGCACGGCTTCTTGCAGCGGGTTCAGGTGTAAAAAAAGCGCATCGGCCTCCACCATCTCGACCGCACGCAAACAATCATCCACAGTATATCCCTGATTGAGCTGCACCGCGCCCAGGTTGGCGAACAGCAGAATATTGGGAGCCACGCGACGCACCTGAAAGGTGGGAATTTGCTCTGGCTCTTCGAGCGCGGCCCGTTGCGAACCCAGGCCCATGGCCACGCCATGCGCTTCGGCCGCTTCGGCCAGGTTGAGGTTGATGCGCTGCGCCTCCTTGGCGCCGCCGGTCATCGAGGAGATGAGGATGGGCGCTTGCAGGCGCTTGTCGAACACCTCCACCGACATGTCCACCTCATCTAGATCGAGTTCGGGCAAGGCCTGGTGGAGGAAATGATAACGTTCGAGACCGGTGGTCAGATGGGGAAAGGAGACATCCTTTTCCAGATTGATGCGAATATGGTCGTATTTTCGTTGGGCGTGAGTTCCGGGCATGATTATTCTCCGCCGCGAGTGTAGCCCCGGCCAGAAACCTTGTCAAATCCTAGCAATTTCAAATTTGGCGTTTGAGTTGTCTTTCCGCTCAGAATTGGTCGCGCATTTTAGGCGAGTCGCCTTTGAAACCGCCGCCTTGTGACCTTCCTCATTTGACAAAACGCGCGCGATGTGCGTAAATGTCCAACGCGGGTCGGCGCTTGTCTCAATCGGCGTCTTCCCCTCACACCTCTTCTCAACCTCAACCTCCTTCCCTCCGCCATCCCAAACGACAGGAGGTGATGTCAATGGACTTAGGTAACTTGTTCAGCGCCGTGGCATCACCTCGCGATGTCGAGTAATCGCCACGGCGCGCCCATGCGAACGGCCTCCCGAACGGGAGGCCGTTTGCTTTTAATCGTACATGTATTTCTTCCACACTTCGTGATGCGGCGCATCGCCCACCAGGGTGAGCGCGACATAGCGCGGGCGGAAGGGCTTCCGCGCCAGCTTCATGCGCGCCTCTTTGGGCGTGCGATTGCCCTTGCGCTGATTGCAAGGTCGGCAGGCCGCGACCACATTTTCCCACGATTTATCACCTCCGCGACTGCGTGGAATGACGTGATCGATGGTCAGGTTGTTGGCGCCGGGCTGCGCGCCGCAATATTGGCATGTGTAATGGTCGCGCGCGAGGATGAAGCGTCGCGTCAGGGGCAGCGCGAGCCGTCGCGGCACCTTCACATAATAGACCAAACGAATGACCAGCGGTCGCGGCAGATTCATCTGCTCCGAGCGCAGCAATTGCTCGGCCGCCTCGATCAATTCGGCCTTTTCTTTGAGGAGCAGCACAACGGCCCTGCGCACCGGCACGATGCCCAGGGGTTCATAAGTGGCGTTGAGAACCAGAACCGATCCGTTCACTGGAAGAAACAAAAGAAAAACGCGTCAGGCGCACAGCACCGGACGCGTTCTTGAGACGTGGAGGGGTGACCAACGGGGCTTGAACCCGTAACCTCCTGGGCCACAACCAGGTGCTCTGCCTGTTGAGCTATGGTCACCATGCATGAAACGATGAGCGTGCAATGAAAGAGCCGGAGCGAAGAACCGCGGGGACCCCCGCCCCGGCTTAGGGCTGGCGGGCAGGGACTCGAACCCCGACTAGCGGATCCAAAGTCCGCGGTCCTGCCAATTAGACGACCCGCCAACAGCAAAAAAGGTGCCGAGGGGCAGACTTGAACTGCCGACACCGCAATTTTCAGTCGCGTGCTCTACCACCTGAGCTACCTCGGCATATATTTTGAAAAGGGCCGAGAATAGGAACTCAGCCCTCTCGCGTAAGGAGCCAGAGCGGGCGATGAGATTCGAACTCACGACCTCTTCCTTGGCAAGGAAGCGTTCTACCACTAAACTACGCCCGCGAAGGGGTGCATTGGCATGGCCAGAGCGGGCGATGAGATTCGAACTCACGACCTTCTCCTTGGCAAGGAGACGTTCTACCGCTGAACTACGCCCGCAAATGATGGCTTATAGGAGGGAGAGGCAAGCCCCCTCAGAGGTGGACCCGGTCGGATTCGAACCGACGATCTCCTCCGTGCAAAGGAGGCGCCTTCCCACTAGGCCACGGGCCCGCGTTGGGCGACCCATAACGTGGTGCCGACGAGAGGACTCGAACCTCCACGACTCGAAAGTCAACAGATCCTAAGTCTGTCGCGTCTGCCAATTCCGCCACGTCGGCGCGGTCTCGGCAACCGCGGGACCCAGGGTCGGAACCAACGAACGGAGTACCCCCGATTCTGTTTCCCACGGGCAAGCCGTGGTTAGCCGTCATCTATCTCACGCTTGTTGCGTGGCGTCGTCTGGCCTGTCGGGCGTTACCCGACCTCACCGACCGACGCTGCGACGAGATCGAACCTGTCCAACGGACAAGCCCGACCCTCTCGCCTTGCTCCCGGTTGCACGCTCGCCCAGCCGGCCGCATTACTGCGAACCGCTGGTGGGCTCTTACCCCACCGTTTCACCCCTTACCCGCACCTGCCAAAGGCAGGCCGCTGGCGGGACTGCTCTCTGTTGCGGTTGTAGTCACTGCGCCGTTACCAGCGCAGCGCCCTCACTTACGGTTTCGTGAGGCAACCTTGCCCCAGAGATGGGGCCGGGAGTCGGGAGGTTCCTCTACCGGCTCATGACCGGCAGCGACGGCTCTCCGTTCGTCGGGAAATGCCATGCCAATTGTTAATGTCCTTACGCACAGGGGATTATAACACCAATACCGAGCAAATGTCAAGACAAAACGCAAACCAATCCGCCCCCTTCCCTACTCCTCCACCCTCCCCAACCTTTCGAACCGCGTCCCGACTTGATTTCCGGTAAGGAGGCCGCGCGCGCGGTTGTAGGTCGTCATCACCCACGGCGCCATGGCCCAGAAGAGCCCGGCCAGCCGGGGATGGCGCATGACGCGATAGGCCGCAACCGCCACCCATTTGCGCTGCGGCAATTTGCGCAGCCAGGGATGCCTGTGCACGCGGCGCGTATAGTCCTCGAAACGGAAATCCCCCCTTGCGAACGCGGCCGCGATGGCCTCCGCGGCCACTTCGCCATAGGCCAGGGCAAAGGAAATGCCCTCCCCAAACAGCGGGTCCACTCCCGCGGCGTCGCCCACCAGCAAAATGCGGGGTCGGGAAAGCGCGTTGCCGCGGTCGAACCAGTGGATGGGGTGGCCTTTGAGCGCGTAATCGTGCAAGCGGCGATTGCGCCGCGCCAGCATGGCCGCGAACACCTCGCGCAACGCTACGCGCGGCCCATGCGGAAGCGTTCGGCTGTCGTACACCCCGCGATTCATGAACGGCTCGCCCGCCACCAATGAGGGAAAGTCCCAGTAATAGCCCTGCAACCCCTCGGAAGCCGGCGTAAAATCGAACACGGCCATGCCCTGTTGAAATTCGACCAGCGCCTCAGCCTGCTCCGGCGTGAGAATCTCGAGCAACCTCGCCTTGCCCCCGCGACTTCGCCACCCCAACCGACGTCGCACCAGGCTATTGGAGCCATCGGCCGCGACCACCACCCTGGCCCGATACGCGGCCTGCTCGGTGCGCACTTCCACCCCATCTTCGCGCTCGATCACATCGACCACGCCCTCGCCCTGACGCACTTCCACACCCCTAGCCTGAGCCTGTTTCACCAGCCAGTGGTCGAATTCCGCCCGCCGCACCACATGAAAAACCGGCTCATCCCGCACCACGACCCCGCCATCGAAATAGCGCAACCGCGCCTCGCGCACGGCCACGAACGGCTCGGGCGTCGAAAGCCCCAACCCGGCCAACACCTGCAACCCGGCCTGGGTGATCCCGCCCCCACACAGCTTTTCCCGCGGATGCACGGCCTTTTCCACCACCAGGATGCGATCGGCCCATGATAGGTCGAGACGACAGAGATGCAGGGCCGTGGACATGCCCGCCGGCCCCGCCCCCACAATGAGCACATCAACAAACCGGGTCATTGAGCCTTTTCTAGTCGCTTTTGGCGATGACGCCGCCTTCGGTGAGTCGCGCGGGGTCGAGGATTTCATCCAATTCCTCGGGCGTGAGATCGGTCATCTCCGCGGCCACCTCTTTCAGGCTGCGACCCTCTGCGTAGGCGCGCTTGGCCACTTTCGCGCCCAGCTCGTAGCCGATGACCGGGTTGAGCGCGGTGACCAGGATGGGGTTTTTGTCCACCAACGCGGCAATGCGTTCGCGGTTCACGGTGAAGCCGGCGATGGCTTTGTCGGCCAGCACTCGCGCAGCCTGGCCCAGGATGCGCTCTGATTGCAAAACATTGTGGGCAATGACCGGCAACATGACATTCAACTGAAACACGCCCGCTTGCCCGCCGATGGTCACGGTCACATCGTTGCCCATAACCTGCGCCGCGACCATGGTCACGGCCTCGGCGATGACGGGGTTGATCTTGCCGGGCATGATGCTGGAGCCGGGTTGCACGGCCGGGAGTGCGATCTCGCCCAGGCCCGCGATAGGCCCGGAGTTCATCCAGCGCAAATCATTGGCGATTTTCATCAGGCTGGCGGCCACGGTCTTGAGCTGACCGCTGAGCTCGACCATGGCGTCGGGCGCAGAGAGCGACTCGAAGAAATTGTCGTTGGAAATGAACTCGTAGCCGGTCCAGCGCGAGAGGATCGCGGCCACGGTGGGGCCGAAATCGGGGTGCGCGTTGATGCCCGTGCCCACGGCCGTGCCGCCTTGGGCCAGCATCCGCACCCGCGTCAACGCGCTCTCGATCCGCTCGACGCCCTTGCGCAGTTGCGTCGCCCAGGCGCTCATTTCCTGGCTCATGCGCACGGGCATGGCGTCCATGAGATGCGTGCGGCCGGTCTTGACCACGTCGTCCACGCTCGCGGCCTTGTCCACGATGACATCGTGCAGGTGCTGCAGGCCAGGAATGAGCACTTCCTTGGCTTCGAGATACGCGGCCACGTGCATGGTGGTGGGGATGACGTCATTGGATGACTGGCTCATGTTCACGTGGTCGTTGGGATGCACCTTTTGGCCCAGTTTGCGCGAGGCCAGCGTGGCGATGACCTCGTTGGCGTTCATGTTGGTGCTGGTGCCCGAGCCGGTTTGAAAGATGTCGATGGGGAACTGGTCGTCCCATTGGCCTTCGGCCACCTCGCGCGCGGCCTCCTGAATGGCCCGCGACATGGCCTCATCCATCAAACCCAGCTCCAGATTGGCCTGCGCGCACGCGGCCTTGACCAATCCCAGGGCGCGAATAAAGCTGCGCGAAAATGTGACGCCGCTGATGGGGAAATTGTCGATGGCGCGCTGCGTCTGCGCGGCGTACAGGGCGTCCGCCGG
>JAADII010000030.1 GCA_013151415.1 Chloroflexota bacterium | reverse complement strand
TGCGGATACTGGTCGCCCCCGCGGGCCAGGAAGTCGATGGTGGCCACGCTCAGCGAGCGGTCGAGGGGCTGCACCACGCCATCCTGCACCACGACCGTGCCGTCGGCCAACACCACCTCGCGCACGCGTTCGCCGGGAACCGCGATGGTTCCGTCATCAGCCCATTGCAGCGGTTGCTTGCTGGTGTCCACAACCACGGTCATGCCGCTGATGTGGGCGAAGCGGCCGCTCACCGACTCGATCTTCGAGTACGCGTTTTCGAGGATGTCCTTCAGCTCTTCCGCGGTCACATTGGGATTGATGACCACGAAGTTGGGGAAGGGCGCGATCTCGAAGGTGGTGAGCTCGGTGATGGGGCCGGGCGGGATGACGCTGTTGTTGCGGATGCCGCCGCCATTCTGCAGGGCGACGTCGGGCGCGGGCACGCCGAAGGAGTCGGCCAGTTGTGTGGCCTGCCAGAAGAGCGCGTCGGCCATGAGGTCACCCTCATTGGTCTCCATGATGCGGATGTTGGGGCGGGTCGCGTCCAGCGGCACCTCGCTCTGGCCAATGACGTTATTGGCCAGATTCTCGACATAAGCGATCACAGGATCGACGGCGTTCTGCTGCACGAAGGGATCCGGTTCGACCGCGTCGGGATTGTCGCCGCCAGCCACGCGCACCATGTGTGAGGCTGCATCGTCCACGTCGATGAGCACGCCGCGGTCATCGAAGCTCGCCACGAGCCGACCCACGTAACGATAATCGCCGGCCGTGGTGACAATGGGCACCAGAGCGCCGCTCTTGGACATGGTCCACATGGGATAGGGGCCGTAAATGTTCTCTTCATCACCGGGAACCAGGAGGTCGCCGGGGTTTGCAAGCACTTCATTGCCGCCGCCCGCGACCACGATATCCACGCCCGCAAGCTCTTGCACCAACATCATGTCCTCGGCCACGCTCTGCAAGTGGCTGACCAGCACGATGATCTGGACGCCATCCGCGAGCAGTTTATCCACTTCGCTCTGAACCGCGCCGACCACATCGGGGTCCACCACCACATTGCGCGGGGAGGAAATGAAAGGCAGGTCGGGCGTGGTGAGGCCGACGACGCCAATGCGCTGACCGGCCTTCTCGACCACGATGCTCTTGGCCAACTTGCCTTCGTCGGCCAGCGCTTGCAAGCGGGGCTCGCCGCTGAAGTCGAGATTCGCGGATAGGAAGACCGGACCAGAACCATTTTGCGCGGCTTCAGCGCCCACGAAGAAGCCCTCGATGAAGTTGGCCAGGACATCGGGGCCAAAGTCGAAGTCGTGATTGCCCAGGGTGAAGGAGTCGTAGCCAATGTAGCCCAGGGCTATGGAATCGTAATAGGGAACGCCCTTGTCAAGGCTGGCGTTCCACTCCGGCCCGGCCAGGAAGTTATCGCCCGAGGTGACGGTGAGCACGCCGCCATCGGCCGCATCGCGCAAGGTCTTCATCACAGTCGCGAAGCGGGCGAGACCGCCAAAGTCCTCGAGACCCGAGCCAGCGTCGATGATCTGCGATTCGCCATCGTTGTTGTGCAGTACGGTTAGCGTGTAAGTGGGGCTGGCGTCGATGAGAATGCGCCCGCTTCCGCCTTCAGGATACTGCGCCGCGGAGATGACGCCGCCCAAACCCTCCTGGATGTAGTTGCTCAGCGCTTGCTGATAGGTCACGCCCAGGCGGGTGAAGTCGGCCAAATGCGGGTACTGGTCGCCCCCGCGGGCCAGGAAGTCGATGGTGGCCACGCTGAGTTCGCGACCGATGTCTTGCACCACGCCATCCTGCACCACGACTGTGCCGTCGGCCAGCACCACCTCGCGCACGCGCTCGCCGGGAACCGCGATGGTTCCGTCATCGGCCCACTGCAAGGGTTGCTTGCTGGTGTCCACCACGACCCTCATGCCGCTGACATGAGCGAAGCGACCGCTCACCGATTCGATCTTGGAGTAGGCGTTTTCGAGGATGTCCTTCAGCTCCTCCGCGGTCACATTGGGATTGACGACCACGAAGTTGGGGAAGGGCGCGATCTCGAAGGTGGTGAGCTCGGAAATGGGGCCGGGCGGGATGACGCTGTTGTTGCGGATGCCGCCGCCGTTCTGCAGGGCGATGTCGGGCGCGGGCACGCCGAAGGATTCGGCCAGTTGTGTGGCCTGCCAGAAGAGCGCGTCGGCCATAAGGTCGCCCTCGTTGGTCTCCATGATGCGGATGTTGGGTCGCGTGGCATCCAGCGGCACCTCGCTCTGGCCGATGATGTTGTTGGCCAGGTTGTCGAGATAGGCGATAACCGGATCGACCACATTCTCCTGCACGAAGGGATCCGGTTCGACCGCGTCGGGGTTGTCGCCGCCAGCCACGCGCACCATGTGCGAGGCCTCATCGTCGATCATGGCCAGGTTGCCGTCCGCGTCGAAGCCGGCCACCAGTCGACCAATGTAGCGATAATCGCCGGCCGTGGTCACCATTGGCACTTGTTTGCCTGTGCGGTCGGTCGCGTAAAGCGGATAGGGGCCGTAGATGTGCTCTTCATCACCGGGAACCAGGAGATCGCCGGGATCCGCGAGCACCTCATTGCCGCCGCCGGCAATGACGATGTCCACATCGGCCAACTGTTCGACCAGAGCCATATCCTCTTCCACGCTTTGCAGGTGGCTGATGAGCACAATGATGCTCGCGCCCTGGCGCTGCACCGCGGCGATTTCACGCTCGACCGCGCCCAGCACGTTCGGGTCCACCTGGACGCCGCGCGGGGAGGAGATATAGGGAAGTTCAGGCGTGGTCAGCGCGATGATGCCCACGGTCTGGCCGCAGCGCTCCACCACTTTGCTGGCCGCCAATCGGCCTTCGTCCACCAGCGCTTGCAGCGCCGGTTCGTTGCTAAAATCGAGGTTGGCCGAGAGGAAGGTCTCGCCCACGCCGTCGAAGCTGTTGATGAAATTGGCCGTCACATCGGGACCGAAGTCGAAGTCGTGGTTGCCCAATGCGAACGCGTCGTAGCCAATATAATCCAGCGCGATGGCGTCGTAATAGGGGACGCCCTTATCCAGGCTGGCGTTCCATTCCGGCCCGGCCAGGAAGTTGTCGCCCGAGGTGACCATGAGCCAGTCGCGCGCGGTGCCGGCCTGCAGACGAGCGGGACCGTTCACGGCCTCGTCTTTCAGTTTCTTGGCCAGAGCGGCGAAGCGGGCGATGCCGCCGAAGTCCTCCAGGCCAGAGCCGGCGTTGATGAGTTGCGATTCGCCATCGTTGTTGTGCAAGAGCGTCAGCTCGCAGGCCAGTTCCGGCGGGTAGTCATAGTAAATGTCGTTGAGATGGATGACATTGTAAGGCGAGCTGGGCTGGAAGTGCTCGATGGTGGCCGGATCCACATCCAACACATAGCCATCTTCCGAAACAATGCCCGTGCCGATCAATCCGTCGGGCGTTTCCGCAACGACGGTGTAGAAGTCGTAGGTGTATTTCGGATCGGGCAAGATGAAGAGGTTGTAGAACCCGGAGCCGTCGGTGATGCGCGTCTGGATCAGCGCGCCGGGTCGCGGCTCGCCATCGTTGCGGCCATAGACATGCACTTTCACGCCCGCGATGCCCTTGCCGGGATTATCGGGATCGCCCATGCGAACATAGCCGCGGAAGCGGGTGGGCTCTTCGGGCAGTTCGTAAGGCGGATAGCTGAAGTCAAAGGTGGCCAGCACCGGATCATGATCGCTGGCGCGATACGCGGCCGCGAATTCGGCGTTCACGTGCACGATGTCCACGCTCGTCAGATGATTCTTCATCAAATTGTCGCTGACGAGGATATGGTCGAGCACTTGCGAGTTGCCCTCATAAAGGAATGTGTATCGATCATTGGCGGGGAGCATCTCGATGAGGTTGTGCAGTTCGTTCCCCTTCAAGGTTTTCAGAGGCGGCGTGAACTCGAAGTCGTTCATGTCGCCCAGCACGATGATGTTGGCGTTGGGATCGATGGCCAAGATGCTATCCACAAAATCGTTGACCACCTGAGCCTGGGCCGCGCGTTGAATTTCGGTCACCAATTCAGGGGGTTGCACGCGACCAAAGAGAGCGCCGTCGCCTCGTTTCGATTTTAGATGGTTGACAATGACGAACACTTTGCGGCCATTGAACCAGAACTCGCCCGCCAACGGCTTACGCGTGCCCTCGAAGCCGGTCTCAGGATCTTCGGCCCAGGCCGGGTTGGTGGGATCCACGCGCCCCGGGTTCAGGGTTAGTTCGGGTCCAACCGGACCAGGAACAACTTGGGTTCCGGTCACGGCGTCGCCGCCGGGTCGATCCACAAAAGTCACGCGGTCGGGTCGGAAGAGGAAGCCCACGCGAATGTTCGCGCCGGGATAGCCGCCGTCTTCTTTGTCCAGGGGCGGGATGTCGCGATATTCATAGAGAGGGCCGCCGGCCTCCACGATCGCGTTGATAAGCGCCAGGTAAGTGCGGCCAGCATCGACCACCCCATCATCCTCGGGGCCGCTGTTGTCTTGGACCTCCTGCAATCCAATGATATCGGGCGCGCCGAGGTTCTCGACAATGGTTTTGGCCAATCCTTGCAGCTTGGATGGACTGACATTGGGGTTCAAGTTTTCAACGTTGAATGTGGCGACGCTCAATTCTGTCTCGGATGAAGGCGCGGCCACTTCGGGTTCGAGACCGGCCGAAACCGGGTCCGGAAGCGGGGCGGTGTTCAGAAGCTTGAAGTTGCCGAAGCTGTATCCCATCACGCCCACGATCGCACCGGGGAACTTGTCGCCTACATTCACCTTAGGCTCGTTGCGGATAATGGCGTCGTCGATGTGAATGCGTTCGGGATTGAAATCGCCCCCGCGGATATACCCATTGGTTTGCGGGTCGGCCGGGCGCAGGTAAAGGCCCCCGCGCGCGGTGAACGCGCCTGCATTGGCGCCGTTATCGGCCACCACAGGAATTTCCCCGTATTTGCTGGTGGGACCCACCGCCACCGCATCGTTGACCTGCACCAACATGCCTTCTAAACTTTCATAAAAATCGATCCCCTCATTCTCCGGATCAAATGGATCCTTTGTATTCGCATCCCCATTGGAATTATTGTCGATGACCATATTGGGAGGCATGCGACCGTCTTTGCCAATAATCGTGGGTGCAGGCAGTGGATTCCCCTTGGAGACGACGGTCACGGTGACATCGGTGAGTTGGGTTGTGGACAAGTTCCCTGTCCGATATCCGCCCGGATAATACTCGCTGACTGTGCCATCCACCAACACCTCGTCACCCACTTCGATGCCGTGGTTCCGGCCGGCATAGACGAGGATGCCTTCAGATGTGGCGGGGTCGTCATCGACCTCGTCGTCGGGCGTTTGCATGAAGAATGTGCGTGAGGTGACGGCGGTTACGATGCCGTGGACGCCTGTAACATCCATACCCTCCATGGGCGACAAATGAGCTGCGCCCTGAATGTCGTGAATGGCGATGGTTTGGGTGTTGTCCGCATAAACGGATGCAAACCCGCCCACGGCAATCATCAAAGCAAGGAGCCATGTTAGCGCAATGCTTAATCGCCGGGGAGAAGTGCGTAAAGTGGTCATACATTCCTCCATTGGAATGAAAGAGCCGTGGTTGTTTCCCTGAATAAAGATGCCCGCAAGCCTGCCCGGCTCCGGCAGCAGACCCGCTCAATTGCAACTGAAATATTAGAATACACAGAAACGGTGGACGACGCAAATCTGATTAAGGCGGGAAGATTTCGATGACGAACACCCCGCCCTCATAAGAGTTGTCATTTCGTCGCGCATATCGTATCCATCGTTCGTTCATGCGCTCGCCGCCCGGTCCGGGCAGCGCGTCGATGAATGTAAATCTATACCAGGGAAAGATGGGCAGGAGATAAAGGTGATAGTAAGGATAGGGCTGCCTTTCCTCCTCGACCCACAAGTACGAACCGTCGATATCGCTGACCAAGTTCTGAAGCAGCTCCTCTCGCGCAGCGGGCTGAGAGGAGCCCCACACTTGGATGTAGGAATAGCCGATCACAGGCGAGCCATCACTCCGGACTACAAGACCGCTAAAACGCCATTGTTCCGGGGGTTTGGGCGTGGGCGTAGGCGTGGGCGTTGCGAACGCGCGATGGTAAAGGTGCAGCGGAAGCCAGAGCGAGGGGGAAAGGGGCGTGGGTGTGGGGGTGAGGGTTGGGGTTTCGGAGACAATACGCGTTGCTGTGGGGGTGGGCGTTCCTGATTCAATGGCCGTTAGGGCCGCGTTCACTTGCAGCAATCCTGCGCCAAATTCGGCGTCAAATCCCGGGGCGCCCAAGTCCAAACTCGTCGTTTCCAAGGCGATCTGGATCTGCTCACGCGTGGCGTTGGGCGCTCGCGCGCGTAAGAGCGCGGCTGCGGCCGCCACGTGCGCGGCGGCCATGGATGTGCCCTCTCTCAATTCGTAACCCCATTGGCCATTAACTACAGTTTGCTGCAAGATGCCATGCAAATAAGGCGCGGCATCATCGTCTGCATCCAAATAACCTCCGGGCGCGCTCAGACTCAGTTTGGAGCCTCGGTTCGAGTAAGGCGCTCGCTCTCCTTGATAATCCACCGCGGCCACTGCCATAACTTCGGCCATGTTTGCAGGAAAGAACACGGCTTCTTTGCCCTCGGCGTTGTTTCCCGCTGCGGCCACGAGAACGATGTCGTCGGCCGCAGCCGCGCGTATGGCGTCCACCAGGATGCTGCTGGCCGCGCGACCTCCTAGAGACAAATTGATCACATCCGCGGCATGAGTGCGCGCCCATTCGACGCCCGCAGCCACATTGGAATAGGTGCCCACCCCCTGCGCATCCAACACCTTGATCGGCATCAGGCTGACCCCAAAGGCGAGTCCGGCCGCGCCCAGCGCGTTGTTGGTGCATTGGGCGATGGTTCCCGCGACATGGGTGCCGTGCCCGAAGTCGTCCGCGGCCGCGTTTTCACCCTCTTGTCGCGTCAAGGCATTGTATGGCGCGACGAATTCTCGACAGGCCAGATCATCGCCTCGCGACACGCCTGAATCGAGCGCGGCCACGACAACCCCCGCGCCGATGCTTCGCTCCCAGGCCGTGGGCGCCTGAATCATGGTCAGATTCCATTGTTGCTCGTAAAGTGGATCATTGGGGATAAAGCCCGATCCACTCCCGCGTCTCATTCGACCCGCCGCCTCGACAAGATAATCCAACTCGACCAGCGTCACCCCCGCTTTTCTCGACCAGCGTTTCATGGCTTGAGTCGGGGTTTCATCTTCTTTCACCGCGACGCGATGCCAATCCTGGAAAATCGGTTCAATTTGCTCCTTTTCGCCAAGTCGCCTCGCGGTTCTTCTCGTCATTTTCACCAAGATGTGATCTTGGGCGTGAGGGAGCGAAGCGTCGCGGGCCAGCCCAATTCGCGGCGTTTCTAAAACATCGATTCCGTCAACCGTCTGCTCGCTCGTTGGCGAAAAGAGGAACGCGGCGATGAGAAGCGCGCCATAGAGGAGGCGTGTAAGCCGTTTCATGATCTGTCATTACTGCCCGCGTCCGAAGAAGAGTTGTTGCACGGTTTTTACAATGAGGTAGAGATCAAAGGCCAGGCTCGCGTTTTGAATGTGATAAAGTTCATACTCGAATTTGTGCAAATGGGAGGTGTCGTCGTCGGCGTAACGATAACGCAACTGCGGCCAACCGGTGAGCCCCGGTTTCATGCTAAAACGCAGATGGTAAAAGGGGATTTGCTTTGCCAGTCGGTCGGCGTTGATCTTGCGGATAGGGCGCAAGCCCACGATGCTCATCTCCCCTTTAAGCACGTTCCATAATTGGGGCAGCTCATCCAGCCTGGTTTTTCTGAGCCATTTCCCAACCCGGGTGACGCGAGGATCTTCTTTCTGCGCGTATGCCGCCTCGCCCTCTTCCTCGAATCGGGCGTACATGGTGCGAAATTTGGCGATGACCACCGGCTGCTGTCGCAGACCCAGCCTCTCTTGCCGGAAAATGGCCGGACCGGGGCTATCCAGCTTGATGAGCAGCATGAGCGGCGGCCAGAATGGCAGGGTGACGGCCAGGCCAAAAAGCGCTAACACAATATCAATGAGCCGTTTGATGCGCCAGACAACGGCTGAGCCGTAAGGCTGACTGAGATGGTCGAGCACCCAACGCGCATCAATGGTTTCAATGGGCACGCGACCGGTCATGGCGCCGTAGAAATTGGCCACGTCGTAAATCCCCACACCATCGAATTTCCAGTCGATGGCTTTGTTCAGATATTCAGGAGGCAGGCCGCGTCGGGCCGAAAACACCAATGTATCCACCTGCTCGTCCACCACCACTTGTTCCAAGGGTCGTCCTTGCTCATCCAGCAGTTGGCCGTTTCCCGCCGACTGTCCCGCCACCATGAAGACGCCCGCGATCTCATAATCGCCCAAAGGACGGTCGCGCAACTCGGCCTCGATGCCCCGTTCGACGGGGTTCGCCGCCACCAAAAGCACGCGATGGGGGCGCGTGACGCGCAACAAATGCGAATGAAAGATTCGACGCCAAAGATAAAGAGCCCCGAAAGCAAGAGGCAAATGAATGAGGATGACAAAGCGTCCTAAGGCCAGATCGCGCAGAAAGAAGGCGATTATCGCGTCCAACGCCATGCCCGCGACGTTGGCCAACAACAACATGGCCGCCTCGGTGCGGCTGCTGATATCTCGGCGCAGGTTATATTGGTCGAAAATGTAAAGCGTCGTCAGATAGGCGAAGGTTAGCGTGAGGATGCCGGAGAGCATAGGCTCGCTGAGAGCCTTTTCCAGTGACATGCCGGCCAAAAAGATGCGACGCAGCGTGACCGCAACCGCGCTCGTGAAAAGAACGATCGCGGCGTCTCCGGCCAACAGCGTCAATTGCCGTTGTCGTCGCGAACCCGTCCAAAGCGAAGCGCGATGAAGACTCATTTCGAGATGGAATCAGATGAACTACGACGCGAATTTGTGTTGCAAAAGCGTTTCGTAGAGCTCAATGGTTTTTCGTTGCATGGTCGCGATTTGCCAGCGGTCGTCCACCAGGGCTGGGCCGCGCGCGCCCATGGCCGCGGCCTGTTCAGGATGAAGGATAAAGTGCTCCAGCCGCTCGACCATGCCGTTGACGTCGCCATAGGCCAGATGATAACCGTTTACGCCATCATGCACCAGTTCACAAACGCCCTCGGCCTCGAAGGCGATGACGGGCAGGCCCACAGCCGCGGCCTGAACCAACACTTGTGGTAGACCCTCGCGGTTGCTGGCGAATAATTTCACATCGAATGCGGCCATCACGTCGGCCACATCCGTGCGATAGCCCGTGAAATGAATGCGGTCGCCCAGACCCGCTTCGTTCACCAGCGCCTCGATGCGGGGCCGATCGAAGCCTTCGCCCACGAAGAGAAAGTGCAACTGTGGATAACGCGGGCGCAGCCGACGGGCTGCTTCCACGATGTGATGATGCCCTTTTCTCCACTCCAGCGCGGCCACATACCCGGCCACGAAATCTTGCTCCGACAGCCCCAGCTCTGCGCGGATGAGCCGCCCCCGCGCGGCCTTCTCTCTTCCGGCCTGTAAGAACGCGCTCAAATCCATGCCGCTGTGGATGATTACATACTGCTCCGGTCGTCCCACGCCCGCGGCCAAATAGCGGCGGCGTAAATCGTCGCCTACGCTGATCATGACATCGGTCCATTTGGCCGCGCGTCGTTCGAGCATAAGGTAAAGGGCGTTGCTCAGGCGAGATTGCGCCGGACTGAAGGTCGCGCCGTGTACGGTGTGGATGATGATGGGCGTCCCGGCCCGGCGCGCGGCCCATCGGCCCAACATGCCGGCCTTAGCCAGATGAGTGTGCACAATATGATAGCGACGTTCGCGTATCAGGCGCAAGAGCGCGTTTGCCGAGCGCGCGTCTTGCAAAGGATGAATCGCTCGCACCATGCTATCGATTTGCACCCAGTTCACGCCCGCGCCTTCGGCCCGCCACCTATCCGCGCTGCGCCCCACCACCAGGTCGACCTCATATCGGTTTTTATCCAACCCCGCGCAGGTGAAAAGGGTGTTCTTCGCGCCCCCGGCGCCGTGAAAACGGGTGATGATGTGCGCGACGCGGATCATGGTATTGCCCATTTCACCATTAACCACATTTATCGCTCATACGGTTGTATGGTGACAAGATCCGCGATGGCTGCATAATGCTTTCGATTGAACGTATATAGTGGTAAATCTAGAGAAATCGCGGTTTGTCCAATCAATGCATCTAGCAGTCCTAGACGATGGCTCAGATGACGCCGCGCGAAAGCGGCTAATGCTTCATCACATGCTTCGACATCGGGCCAGATCACCTCGAAATCGGCGATGAATCTTTCCAAGACCTGGAGTTCGTTCTTGTTTGCACATCCCTGGACAAGTTCCATGACAACGAAGCCCGGTAGGGCGATTTCTGTCTCTCCAAGTGAACGCAGCCATTCAATTGCCGGAGGATAACGTCTCAGAAAATCGATGACAATGTCGCTGTCTAATATAATCATTGCCGTCTTCTTTGTGCGCGTTCTCTAAGCTGGCGGGCGTAAGCAGCGCTATCGATGATATCAGTTCGATTCTCCCACAAACCAATCAGGTCCGAATCCAGCAACTCGCGTGCTGTCAGGCGTTTTTTTGTTTGTTTGGGAGGAATCAGAACGAGCAATTCCACCTGCTGTCCTTTGACAACGGGAAGATTGGACAGATGGATTTCGCCCGTTTTTAGTATCTTTTCTTTGAAACGAAGCACTTGCATTTAGTTCACTCCATGAATGTTAGGCCAAGTCCGGGAATACGCGGTTATTATATGTCCACTTTGGATGGGATGCAAACCGTTTTTGTCGAGGAACGTTATCACTATCTCAACATTTCTCGTCCGACACCGCGCGGCGCATGGCCTCGAGGGGCGCGGGCTGGCCTGTCCATTGCTCCCAGGCCAGCGCGCCCTGGTGGATGAGCATGCCCAGGCCGTTCGATGCGCGCGCGCCGCCCGCGCGGGCCTGGCGCATGAGCCTGGTTTGGCGGGGATTGTAGACCAGGTCGTAGAGAATCTGGTCGGGGCGGAAGGGGAGATGGTCGGGCCAGGGGGTGGCGTGGATGTTGGGGACCATGCCCACGGGCGTGCAGTTGACGATGAGTTTTGCAGCGGGGGCCAAACGTTCCAGGTCGGCCCAGGGGTGAGGCTCGAGTTGGGATGTCGGCGGGAGGTGAGGGGCCAGAGAGTGAACCAGGTCCCGGGCTTGTTCAGGGCGGCGGGCGAGGATGCGGGTGGGGATCTCGCGACTCGCCAGCGCGTAAGCCACGGCCCGAGCCGACCCGCCCGCGCCCAGCGCCAGCGCGCCGCCCTCTTTCAGGGCCTCCGTCTCGATTCCCTGTTCCACCAGGTCCCGCCAAAAGCCGGTCGCGTCCGTGTTGTCTCCTAACAAGCGTCCCTCTTCACTGACGACAATGGTGTTCACCGCGCCGATGGCCCGCGCGGTTTCGCTCAGTTCGTCCAGGTAGGGGATGACGGCCTGTTTGTGAGGCACGGTGACGTTGGCCCCGCGGAATCCCAGCCCGCGCAAGCCCCGCATCGCGTCTTCCACCCTATCCGGTCGCACGGGCAGCAGCACATAGACGCCCTCGATCCCCGCGGCGCGAAAAGCCGCGTTGTGCATCGCGGGCGAGCGGGAATGACCGACGGGCCAGCCGATGAGTCCGGTGAGGATCATGGGAAACTTTTCTCCACCCGCGCCGGGAAGTCGCCGTCTGAAACGCGGATATCGAGTGGTTGGCCAGGGCGCACCTGTCGCACCGAATGAATCACGCGCCCTTGCTCATCTTGCACGATGGCATAGCCGCGGCCAAGCACCGCGGCGGGATTGAGCGCATCCAAACGTTGAGCCAGCGCGTCCACCGTCAGACGTCGCTCGTTCAATTGGCGATCCAGGACGCGTTGCAGGCGGCGGGTCAGGTCGTTCAGGGTCAGGCGTTGTTGCTGGATGCGATTTTGGGGCGACAACCGGCGCAGGTTGGCTTCCTGGCGTTGTAAGAGCAGGCGTCGGCGTTCGAGGTCGTCGAGGATGCGGATGGTGAGCCGTTCGGCCAGCGCGTCAAGGCCCTGGCGGATCGCGTTCGCGTCGGGCGAGACCGCGGCGGCCGCGGCCGAGGGCGTGGCCGCGCGATGATCGGCCACAAAATCGACGATGGTGAAATCGGTCTCATGGCCCACGCCCGTGACCACGGGCGCAGGCGACCGAGCCACCAACCGCGCCAATCCTTCATCGTTGAAGGCCCACAAGTCCTCGATGGAGCCGCCCCCGCGCGCGAGCACAATCACGTCGATGTCGTCCCGTTGGTAAAGCGAGAGCAACGCAGCCTGAAGGCTGGCCGGGGCCTGCTCGCCCTGCACCAGGCTGGGCGCGAGCAAGACATCGGCCAGGGGCCAGCGATGTCGCAACACGCGCAGGATGTCGCGCAGGGCCGCGCCTGTGGCCGAGGTGACCACGCCGATGCGTCGCGGAATCTCGGGCAGGGGACGTTTGCGCTCCGCGTCGAACAATCCCTCGGCCTGCAGGCGTTCCTTGATCTGTTCGAAGCGCCGATACAGGTCGCCGATGCCGCCCTCGAGCCGGATCGCGTCCACCACGATTTGAAGCTGACCGCGCGGCGCGTAAAGCGCCACATGGCCATGCACAACCACGCGCTCACCCTCTTGCGGCGCATCATAAAGCCGTCGCAATGCCGAACGCCACATCACACAACTAATGGACGCGCCCGCATCCTTTAGTGAAAAGTAGAAATGACCCGATCGGGCCACCGTGGCGTTGCTGATTTCACCGGCCACATACACATCCGCGAGCAGAGCATCCTCCTCGAAGAGGCCGGAGAGATAATCGGTAAGCTGAGAAACCGTGATGATTTCGGTCATGGAAGGCGCTCAGTTTGCAATCGTCGGGTCACGCGGGCTCTATCGAGAAATACAGGCGCATGGCGGGGCAGGACGCGGATGTCCAGCGGCGTTGTGGCGAAGGGGTCGCCGTCGAGATGGTAGGGCAAAGGCGGCTCGCTTTCGATGCGAACTCGGGTGAAGCGACGACGAATGATATGAGGATCCTCAAGGCGAGTTTGTAGACCGGCCAACGGCGCAACCGTTTTCAACGCGGCTATGACAAAGCGGCTGAGATGCTCCACGTCGATGAGCAACAGGTCCAACAGGCCGTCGTTGATGTGCGCAGAAGGCGCCAGCAGGAGATAGCGAGCATAGAGACCGATATTGCTCGCGACCGCCAGGTAGAAATGACCTTCGAGCGTTTCGCGCTCATCGATTCGCACGCGCATGTGCGCCGGCTCATAATCGCGCAGGAGTCTAAGCGCCTGTTTGATATAAGTCATGAGTGGCGAGCGTCGTTTGTCGGAGAGGAGTTTGTTTTCCACCTGTTCGGTGACGGCTGCGTCGATGCCGCAACCCGCCCAACACATGAACGCGTGGCCATTGGCCATGCCCACATCCAGGGGGATGGCATCTCCTTGGAGAATGATGCGAGCCGCGCGCACCGGCGCGCGGGGATTGAGTCGAGTGGGAAAAGGCAGACCCAGATCGCGAGCAAACACATTGCCCGTGCCCAAGGGGATCACGCCCAGCCGGGCGCCATTTACACCGGCTCTAACCAGACCATCCACGGTTTGACCGATGGACCCATCACCCCCGGCGACAATGATTACGGGATAGCCCTCACGCGCGGCTTGTTCGGCCAGGTCGCGCGCATGGCCTTTATATTCGGTGAGATGAACATCCAGTCGCCAGCCCGCAGCTTCGAATTCTTTCATGGCCAGATCGAGCGCGCGCTGGAGGTCTGGGTTGCCGGAAATAGGATTGCGAATGAAGAAAGCGTGCATAGCAAAGGGAAAAGAGACGCGACGGGGCTATTGTAGCACAAACCAGGGAGGGGTTCACGCCAGGCGGTGGCGCGGATGCTCACCCCGCGCTTTGCTTGCTTGCATAGGCCATTTGGCGCTCACTTCTTGAGGGGGAAACCGTTACAATCGATTTGTAACCCTTGTTACGCGCCGGCCGCCAATATGGAGGCTCGCCGAACCGCACAAAGAAACCATCTTTCGCCCGGCCAAGCCTTCAGATGTCCGGATTGCGTAACATCAGTGGCTATGCCATCGCCTCGCAAGACGCGCGCGGCGCGCGCCGCGCGAGGAAAATGAAAACCAAATCCACACCCTTTGCATTCACCGGAGATAGACCATGACCGATCTCGAAACCATGCCCGCGGCCGAAGATGCAGGCGCGGAATACGAAGTCGCGGAAGAGTCAATCGCCCCCCAGGCCGTCCCCGAAACCCCGGAGGCCGAACCAACTGCGCCCGCCTCCTCTCGCACTCGCATCGTCGCGCTGGCCCTGGCCTTGCTGCTCAGCTTCAGCCTCGGCATCATGAGCGGCTTTTTCATGAGCGTTTACATCCTGCCCCAACGGTTCGAGGCTGCTCTGGCCGAGATCGTGGCAAGACAGGCGGCCGAGGCCGCGACTTCGGCCAACAAAGGCGCGGCTTCTCAGGAGGTTCGTCCGGCCGCCAACATCGCCCCGCAATATCGTTTGCCCATCAGCTACGGCGATCTGGGGCCTCAACTCCTCGCCGCGGGCGGCATCGACCTCGACAAATTCGTCGCGGTCTATCAACGGGCGGGACAGCCGCTCAACAACAAACAACTGGCCATTTTGCAGGAGGGCAGCGACGAGCCGATTGTGTTGAGTGCGGAAAACGCCTATTTTCTGCTCAACTTCTTCTGGGCCGTGGGTCTGGTGAACAGGAACCCCATCCTCACCGAAGGCGCCATGATGCAATACGGCGGCGAGGAGCAAATCGCGCGCTTCGCGTCCACGGGCGGCTGGACCATCGGACGCAAACAACCGGCCGAGCTTTACGCGTCCCGCGAGATCATCTCTTTGACCCCGGAACAACAGGCCCTTTTAGAGGAAGTGGCCACGAACGTCTATCGCCCATGCTGTAACAATCCCACAGACTTCCCCGATTGCAATCACGGCATGGCCATGTTGGGCCTGTTGGAGCTGATGGCCGCCACAGGCGCGGACGCCGAAAGCATGTACGCCGCGGCCAAGTGGGCCAACGCGTTCTGGTTCCCGCAACAGAGCCAAAACCTGGCCCGATTCTTCCAGGCTAGCCAAAACCAGAACTTCGACCAGATCGACGCCCAACAGGCCGTCAGCGCGGCCTTCTTCTCGGGCGCGGGCTACCGCTCGGTGCATCAATGGCTGGCCAACAACGGTCTGCTGGAACAAGCGCCCAGCGGCGCCAGTTGCGGCGTCTGACGCCAGGCGCAAATAGCCATCCCATCAACAGGCCGACTCGGGAAAAAACGAGTCGGCCTGTTTTCTTGTGCGAGACGCAATCGGCCTCATGTTCCGTTTGAGGGCCGCGCATGACCTTTCGCGAAAGCAACACGGTCAGCGCGGTCATGCCGCCCCAGAATATGATCTGGCCCAGAAGATTGGGGTGGTCGCGATAGATGCGCCGATACTCCGGTCCGGCCGCAACCATCACATAGGACTCGCTGGCCAGTTCCCAAAGCGCCTGGTGCGCGACGATGGCCGTCAAGATCGCGAAAACCGTCCCCTTGAAACCGCGCCCCCGCCAGCAACCGGTGACCACAAGCAACAGTGCATGGGCCAGGGCCACGGGCAGCGTCTGCAGATGACCGAATTCGTGTAGAAAACTGAGGTACAGGCGCTCGGTGCGCGGCTGACCGCGACGCAAAACGAGGTTGACCAGGGGCGGATGGGGCAGCGCCACGCGTCCCACCCGCACCAAATGCCAGAGACCATATTCGACGATGATCTCGGCCGAAAGTCCGTACCAGGACCGAACATGATGTTGATCAACGCTTTCTACAGCCATCGCGCACACTCCGGATCAGTATTCGACTCCAGGAAAACGGTCGCACAAAGGCTCGTCGTGAGCGGCCAACGCAAACGGCCCACACTCACGACGACCTGATGGAGAATCGAGCGCCGCGCATCATCTCAGGCCCAGCGAAAGAAAATCCCCTCGCATTCCCAGCGCCTCGTCGGTCATGCGAATGGATTCGCGGCCGTCGGTCACGGTTCCGGCCAGGGCGCGGATCGCGTCGATATTCTCCGGCACAACGATGGCCTCATTATAGACCTGATACGTATAGTACAGTTCCTTGCCCTGCACTGTCAACACATCCTCCCACAAGGCCACTTCCCACATGTCGCCGCGCGGGCGTCCCAGGTCTTTCATCAGTTCGATAGTGCTGTTCAGCGCGACCACGCCATCGCTCATGCGAATGAAGGCGATGCGCGGCGCGGCGTGGAACGCGTCCAGCACCTCCTCGCGGCTCGCCTCGCGCGTCATCTCCACGACCCAGTAGTGATTGTGCGTCTGAGTGTGCGATGCCTTGGCCGCGATGGTCACCACATCCAGGTCGGGAACCACCGTCTGCGCGTCCGGGCCTTGGTGGCTGGGGATGTGCGGCTCGGGCACGACCGTGTTCATGATGCCGCTGTGGTCCGACTCCCAGGGATCGGTGGCGCGGCGCACCAGCACGCCCCGCGCTTTTTTCAGCAGCCCGGCATCCTTCAGCGCCAGCAAAGTGCGCACCGTGCTGGTGGTGTTGCAAGAAACAATGCGGGTTGCGTCGCGACCCAGCGCGGTCTCGTAATTGGCCTGAGCCACAAACGAGTGGCCGGTGAGGCTGTGCTTTTCGCCGCCCTGATACAATGCTTTCACGCCGGCCGCCCGGTAGCGCGGCAGATTTCGAGCGCCGATTCCTTTGGGGGTGCAGTCCACCACCACATCGGCCTGGGCCAGCAGATCATCCAACACGCCGATCACGGGAATGCCCGCGACCCTCATTTCATCCGCTTTTTCCGGTAAAGAGGCGTAGATGGGCAGGTCCAGGACAACGGCCGCCTTGACGCGATAGTCGCTCACCACATCGCCCACGCCCACCAGTTCCATGTCGGGTTGCGCCCGCACCGCGTCCGCGACCCGTTTTCCGATCACGCCGTAGCCGTTTACGGCCACGCGAATTTTCTTACTGTTCGTCATGTGTTTCTCCTATACTGATATTATTGGTTTCGAAGTGACTCTTGCCTGGAAAGTCGTTTTGGTGACGGCTTTCGAGACAATAACATCCACCGGACTTGTCGCGTTGAAACGTCAACGACCGGGTTCAACCGGAAGACCCAACGTCAACCAGTCGTGCAAGCCGCCGCGATAATAGAGGATTTTGTCAACCGGGAAACCCGCCGCCAGCAGCGCGTGGATGGCGGCCGGCGATTGCCCACATTGCGGCCCATTGCAAAAGAAGATCGAGGGGCGTTCTCGTTCCAGCTCATCGATGCGAGCCGCCGCGTCCGGATAGGGGATATTTATCGCGCCGGGAATGGTGGCCGCGTTGAAAAAATCGCTCGTCCGCGAGTCGATGACGGGCCAACCCTTCTCAAGATGAGCCAGCAGTTCCAGCTCGCCTATTGTTCTGACGCCTTCAGCCACCTGCATCGGCTGAATCGTTCCCCAGGTGGCGTCCACCATGACCACGCCGGGTTGGCTTTCGGAAGGTCGGGGCACGAGAAAATGGGCGTCTCGCGGAGGAATTCGTAGCAGTCTTCCGGGCATATTTGTGTTCTCCTATGGGTGTGTTGCGATAAAGTCGGCGCGGTCAAAGTGATCCGCTATTGAATTATGGAACTCTCTGACGGCTCGGCGGGGAGTGTCGGTGGAATGACGAACGCCTCTTGCCTTTTACTCTTTTTCCCCACTCAGGTCGGGCATAACGCCGGGGTGAGCGTTCAAACTCGGCCTGACACTTGGGACAACAGAGATAGTAAGCCACGCCCTCATACTCGATGATGATATGCGCCTTGCCGTGATTCATGCGTTTTCCGCATACAGGGTCTTTAAACATGTGAACCTCCATTCAGAGCGCCTATGCGCGAATCATCTACACTATACTTCGCGTTTGATGTGGGCGATAGCGCCAGTTGGCCGTGGTCAGGACAGGCGGAATCGCGTATGCGTGGATACGCGCTTTGGGATTTTCAAAGTGCAGGTCATCATGCTTTCTGACCGTGGTCATGTTGCTCGCGCTCATATTGCGCACTGTCCCAATATGGGCGAAATATTCATAACTCGCACCAGGATATTGCAATTGAAGTCCGCGGGGATGACGAGGGCCATCTGCGCGACGCCGTTGTCCATCAGACCCTCGATCTCGGTGGGGCTGTCCACTTGCCGCACCAGATCGAAGCTCTCCAATCGGGCGAAATCCGCGATCAAGGATTGGCTTTCCACCGAGCGGTCCGCGTCGTAAACGACCATGGGCATGTTTTTCACTTCCAGGGTCAGCGCCCAACCGCACAGCGCGATCTCGATGAAGGTGTAAAAAATGAGGATGATCAGGGCTTTGTCGCGGAAAAACTGAATGAATTCCTTTCGCATCAAGCCTGACAAACGATGCATGTTCATGTTATCCCCCCTTCTTTTTGAAGCGCATGCCGGCAAAGGCCACAATAATGGCGGTGTAAAGGCTTAGGATGAGCAACTGCCCCAGCCACACCTCCAGACCCACGCCTTTGAGGAACACATCGTAGGTGATCTTGATTAAAGTAGCGGGCCGGGAAAAGATACGAGTCGATCTGCTTCAAGGCTTCGGGCGAGTCGTTGGCGATGATCTGGCCGCGACGAAGCAGGGCCACCTGATGGCAACGCTCCGCTTCATCCATATAGGGAGTGGAGACGAAAATGGTGATGCCCTCGGCCAGAAACTCATACAATATCTTCCAGAAATCCTGGCGCGACACCGGGTCCACGCCCGTGGTGGGTTCGTCCAGAAAAAGCACCTGGGGTCGGTAGATCAGGGTGCAGGCCAGGGCCAGTTTCTTCTTCATGCCGCCGGAAAGATGGCCCGCGCGGCGATTTCGGGCCTCCTCCATGCGCGCGAAGCTCAGCAATTGCGCTTTTCGTTCCGCGGCGACGTCCGGCGGCACGTTGTACAGGTCGGCGAAGAAATCGAGATTCTCCTCCACCGTCAGATTGGCGTACAGGGTGAACCCCTCCGACATGTAGCCGATGACCCCGCCCAAAGCGTCGCTGTTGTGGATCACATCCACCCCGGCCACGGTCGCTTCGCCCGCGGTGGGAGTGAGGATGCCGCAAAGCATCTGCATGGTGGTGGTTTTGCCCGCGCCATCCGGGCCGACCAGGCCAAATATCTGGCCGCGCTTCACCTCCAGGTCGACGCCGCGCGCGGCCTCGACCCGCTTCGCGCCCCGACCATAGGTCTTGGCCAGGCCTTTGGTGGAGATAATCGCGTCGTTCATCGAACACATCCTGGGTGGTTGCACATGTCTTTCACTGAAGTCACTTTCAGAACGAAATTTTCTTGTTGTAAACGCCGGGACGATTGGGCGTCATGTCTCCACAGTACCACGTTGGTCGAAACCGAGAAAGCGCAAACACGCGCAACGGGGATAGGTGGAATCACCTAAACCTCTTATCGCGGTTCGCTTTCCCGGCATTGGCTTTGATCATCGATGGTTTGGACGCGCCAATTTAAGCCTGTTTGACATGAAAGTCATCGAATCATAAAATCGTGTGAAAGGCCATCCCATTTTCCCGGCGTATTACAGGCGAGGTGCTAGATGTCGCGCAAAGCGCTCTTTCCCCTGATGATCCTTGCGTTCATCCATGTTTTCGCGTTCACCATCTGGGCCTCGGGCCGGACGAGCGCGCCCCACGCGCCGGCCACGGTGGTCACGTTGACGCCCACCGCCGACGCCTATGTAGACGAAAGCCAACCCGACCAGAACTTCGCTACAGAGAATACATTGCTCGTAGACAATGAGATAAGAACCGGTCAGCAAGCGGTTGCTTATCTGTCCTTCGATCTTTCTTTTCTACCGACCAACGCCGTTATCAACCGCGCCCAGTTGGAGCTCACGCTCAGCTCGGCCGCGGGTGACAGTCCCGTTTCCATCACCGCCTATCGAGTGACCGGGTCGTGGTCGGAAGGCGGTCTCACCTGGAACAACCAACCCGGAAACGCCGCGCCCTCAAACACATCTTCGGTGGGGAATTCGACCTACACGATCTACGCATGGGACATGACCGAAATGGTGGGTTTATGGGCAAGTGGGCGCTTTCCCAATTACGGCCTTGTGTTGGTGATGGATGCGCAGGCCGACGCCTCGCGCGCCTTTTTTAGCAAGGAGGCTCGGAGCGGCGTTCCCAGACTGCTCATCGACTACAGCCTGCCCACTTCGACCCCCACCCGAACTCCCACGCCAACTCGCACTCCCACGCCCACCGCCACTCCAACATTCACGCCCACTCCCACACCAACCCCTACGCCAACATTTACGCCTACGCCGACTCCCACCGTCACCCCCACATTCACCCCGACTTTCACTCCCACGCCAACGTCCACCTTCGCCCCAACCCATACGCCAACCCCGAGCCCAACGCCCACGTTCACCCCGACCCGCACTCCGACGCCAACTTATACGTTCACCCCCACAGCCACATTCACTCCCACCCGCACACTTACGCCCACTCCCACACCTTCCCCCACCTTCACACCCACGTCGACGACAACATCCACCCCAACCCCCACTTTCGCCCTCACGCCCACCCCCACATCCGAACCAGACCAGTGCGCGGAGACAACCCTTGGCCCCGCCTTCGCCACATGGTGGGTCACCCGCGTCGAAGATGATCTGAAGCAGGGCAGCCTTCGCTGCGCGCTGCTCTATGCCGACACCGGCGACCGAATCCGCTTCGATCCATCCATTTTCCCACCCGACAATCCCGCTGTCATCCACCTGCAACAGGCGCTGCCGACCGTGACTCAGGGCCATTTGCTCATCGACGGTCGCGGCGCAGGCGTGATCCTGGACGGCTCGAATCTGCCCGCGGGCAGCCAAACGCCCGGATTGGTCTTGGATTCGGTGTTGAACCAGGTGGTGGGCCTCACCATCCGCAACATGCCGGGGGATGGCGTCCTGGTGTTGGCCGAGCGAAATATGGTGGGAAGTCTTGGCCCCGTCGCGGCCAAACAGTCCCCGAACGCGCCCTCTCAGCCCCCCATCGTTCCGGCCAATGTCATCGTTGGCAACGGTGGACACGGCATTCATGTCAAGTCCAGCCAGGCCACCATCTGGGGGAACTTCATCGGCGTTGACGCGGACGGTCTCACCCCCCTGCCCAATGCAGGCGACGGCGTGCGCGTGGAAAACAGCGCCTATGTCGATATCGGCGGCGATCAGTTCGGCCAGGGCAATCTCATCGCGGCCAACCGCGCCGCGGGCGTGCGTCTGCTGGGAGCCGACACCAAAAAAGCGCGTGTGCTGGGCAACTACATCGGCGTGAACAAGACCGGGGCCGCCGCGCTGGCCAATCAAGCCGACGGGGTGCTCATCGCGGCCGGGGCCAACGACAACGAAGTTTCGGCCAATCTCATCGCCGGCAACCGCGGCGCGGGGGTTCACATCGTCGGCGCGGGCAGCGACAACAACAAAATCCTGGGCAATTTCATTGGCCTCAGCGCGAGTGGGAGCGTTGACCTGGCCAATGCATTCGGCGTGTTCATCGAAAACAACGCTCGCTTCAATAAAGTGGGCGCGGTGGGCGGCAAAGGCGCGCACCGCAATGTCATCGTGGGCAATGAGGGACATGGCGTGGTCATCAGCAATGCAAATGAGAACATCATCGAGCACAACATCATCGGCCGCAACGGTTCGGGCGACCGCGTACCCGGCGGTTCGGGCGTCTATGTCGAGCGCGGCGCGAACGACAACCGCATCGGCCACCCAACGCAAGTCGGCAACTACATCTTCGGCAATGTGGAGCACGGCGTCGAAATCATAAGCGCGAGGGGTAACCGCATTCTCGGCAATCGCATTGGCGTCATGCCCGACGGTTCGGCCGAAGGAAATCACCTCGACGGCGTGCTCATCCACGGCGAGGCGAACAACAACCGGGTGGGTGACGCCAACGCCTCCCCCTCCAATGTCATCGCGCACAACGGCCAACATGGCGTGGAAGTGGGTCAGGACAGCACCAGCAACAGGATCATCAACAACAGCATTTTCGACAACGGCGGCAAGGGCATCGAGACCATTGACGGCGGCAATCTGGAGCTGCCGCCTCCCCAGGTGAGCGCGCTCTCGGTGGTGACCACCACCTTCCCCGCCACGTGGATCATCACCGGAACCGCGTGCGCGGGCTGCGACGTGACCGTGTTTAGCGACGACGGCGACGAAGGCCGCTATATTGAGACCCATGTCACGGCCGCGGCCGATGGCCAGTTCACGGCCAGCATCCCGCTCCCGCCCGGCGACTACCTCACCCTCACGGCCACCGATTTCGCGGGCAACACCTCCGAATTCATCGGCGCGGAGGACATCGAGATCACGGCCATCGAGGTGACTCAGGCCATCCAGAGCCTGAACCCGGACAACGCGGTTCCCCTCATCGCTCACAAGCGCACTTTCGCGCGCGTCCATGTTCGCTCCACGGCCTTGGCCATGCCTAACGTAAGCGCCGCGCTGACGGTGACCACGGATGGCGGACTCAATCTGGGTGTGCTCACGCCCACGGGCGCGCCCTGCAACGCCACCATCACCGTGCTCCCCGAGCCGGATCGCAGCAAGTTGAGCGACAGTTTCTGTTTCGAGCTGCCCGACGCCTGGCTGGACGCGGGAACCCTCGATCTCGAAGCGGGCGTGAACAGCGATCGCGACGCGGCCGAACGCGATTTCAGCAACAACGCACTCAGCGCCGAAGTGACTCTTCAGGACGCGCCGCCTTTGCCGTTGAAGGTGTTCCGCGTCAGCTATCCCGAAAGCATGCCTTTGCAGTGGACGACCACCATCACCTACGTGGCGGGCGCGGATTTGGCGGCAGGCGACGTGGACAACAACGGCGACATCGAGCTGGCCGTGGCCTATTCCGCCGACCAAAGCATCAGCATCTTTGATCTGGGTTTCGATGCGCAGGGTCGTCTCGTCGTCAACGGCATCGTGAATTTCGCGGCCAATTTCGCGGCCGGTGATGACATGAGCATGGGCGATGTGGACGGCGACGGCGCGGACGAAGTGGTGGTGGGCCACGTGGACGGGAACACAGTCGATGTCTGGGATTGGGCGGCCGGCGGCATGACGCTCACCTCATCCTTCGATGGCCATTTCACCAAGAACGACGCCCTGGACGTGGGCGATGTGCTGCCGTCGAGCATCCATGCCGGTGACGAAATCGTCATTGGCGGCGATGAGACCAACCTCGTCGAGGTTTTCGTCCTCATAGACGGTGACTGGACTTTCTTCCAGGAGACGGGCTTCGGCCTCGATTATACGAAGAACGATAAGCTGGTCATCGGCGATGTCATCGGCGGCGACGGCGTGGAAGAGGTGGTCATCGCCGGGGACAAAACCAGTACGGTGGACATTTTTAGATGGGGGAAGGATGCATTCGATCATGTGGCCGCGTTCGAATCCAGCTACAATCTTTATGGCTTCCTGGCCGTCGCGGATGTAGATGGTCAGGCCGGAGACGCCACGCCCGCGGAGATCATCACCGGCAATGACGAATGCGCCTGCTTCAATGTCTATGATCGCGATCCCG
>JAADII010000026.1 GCA_013151415.1 Chloroflexota bacterium | reverse complement strand
GACTTGTTCCGATGTTCGAGAACGCGGCCGGATGACAATCGAATCGGATTTTTGCACGATTTCGATCTCGCCAAAACGCTCGTACGCTTCACGAGGAATGAATAGCCCGTTTTTCGTAATCTTGATCTCGTTGGCTATCGTCACGACGCAACTCCTTTTTCATTGGGCTGGCGCTGGAGGTGGTGAACAAGAATGGACGTTTGAAACTATTCTAAACCGAACTCATTTCGAATGCAACGGAATGTCGCGAGAAAAGCGGATCTCAAAGCCAGAACCATTTGATAGGCAAGTTCCATATCGTCCCATCGTCTCATCATGTTATCGCTTTTACGACTTCGCCGCCAAAGTCCGGATCCAACATGAATCCGGCTCAGATAAGATCTCGTTCCCGTAGCCATGTTTCGGTGCGGCGCATGCCCTCTTGAAAATCGACCGCGGGGCTCCAACCCAATAAACGCTTCGCCTTCTCGTTACTGAAGCTGTTGTGGCTGCGGAACGTCTTCACCACCTCGCGGTTGAGACTTGTGGGCCGACCGCGAATTTTGGCCTTGGCTTCGTTGATCAGGGCCATGAGCCACGCCACGCGATAGGGAACCGAGGAGAAATGCGTCACGCCCATCATCTTGCCATAGGCCAAAAAGAATTCGCGCCAGGTGACCACGAACCCGTCTGTGAGATTGAACGCTTCGCCCACTGCGGCGTCCACCTTTGCGCAGGCGACAAGACCATCCACCAGGTTTTCGATGTACGCGGGCTTGAAATAGTGTCGGCCATCGTCGATGAGGATGACCTTGCCCGCTTTGATGGCTTCGATGACGCGTAAAGTGAATTGGGGCGAGCCAAGACCGTAGACCTGGGAGGGGCGAGCCACCACCAGGGGGAGCCCATGCCGGCGGTGGGCCTCGAACGCGACCTCTTCCGCGGCCACCTTCGAATCATGGTACACGCGGCCGGTCATGCGGATTGGCGCGGTTTCGTCGATGTTCATGCGCTGGGGCGAGCCATAGACCGCGCAAGAACTGAGATGAACGAAGCGCTCCACCCCGGCTTCGCTCGCGGCCTCCACCATATGCCGCGTTCCCTCCACGTTCACGCGCCATACGGCTTCGCGATGGCCTTGCTCGTCCACATAGGCCGCAGCATGATAGACGACATCGCAGCCCGACATGGCGCGACGCACCGAGTCGGGATCGGTGATGTCGCCCTGGACGACCTCGACGCCGATTTCGGCCAGAGGTTGGGCTTTGGCGGGCGTGCGAGCCAGCGCACGCACCCGAGCGCCTTCTTGCAATTGCAACCGTCGCGCCAGCTCGCCGCCGATAAAACCGGTCGCGCCGGTGATGAGTACGCGTTTTTGTGAGAGGTTCATGGGGGTGTTAGGGTATTGGGATATTAAGGTATTGGGGTATTGAGGGATTGGGTATTGGGATACTCGATATCCAGTATCCCAATATCCAGTATCCTAATTTACCACGCTCCACGGTCGAGGCCAAAAATGTGGACGACGATCTCGCCTCAGTCGAAACAAATGTGCTATACTGAGGGCCGCGTAACCATTGTTTTGATTTGATATAAACGGAATAGTCGTAGAAGAAATGGCTTTGCCGCTTTGTGTAGGCGCGTCGATGCATTGAACGCCTTTGGAGGAGAGCCTTGCTATGAACACAGGCCTCAAGTACAATTCAAATCAAAAGCCATGGTAGCTTCTTGAGAACACAGAGTTCTTATTGAGCGAAAACCAATTTCGGCCAACCACATCAAACTTCCAACCCATTTCATAGTCCAAGAGATCACAATGGATCAAACAGCTTATCGACAATGGTGGCAATTGCATTTGCGCGTTGCCAGAGGAGAAAAACTGGATTCTCAGGAGCAGCAAGCGTATGAATCGGGGCTTGAGATGCTCGATCGGGAAGAGCAGGAAGCGCTCGCCCCGGCCGATTTGGCGCTGTTGCGTCAGTTGCGTAGCCAAATCGACCGTATGCAGACGATGCATGCCCAACTCCTGATGAAAAGCGCTCAGTTAGACGAGCAAATCGCTGCCTTGGAACGCGCCTATCAATCGCTCACCGGTCAGACCATGCTCGGCGAACGTTATGCGTCATCCCAAGTTTGAAACCGTTCGTCAACGCTATAAGTTTGCGTGCGGCTACTGTGGCGTGACCGAAACGACAGTAGGTGGTGAACTCACCGTCGATCATTACTGTCCTCGAACCGCAGGAGGGGATGAGAACGAGGATAATTTAGTCTACGCCTGTATGAAGTGCAACCAATACAAAGGTGATTTCTGGCCAGATGAAGAGGATATGGCTCAGGGATGGCGGGTGCTGCATCCACTAGAAGATGATTTGACCGTGCATCTCTTCGAAAACGAACACACAGGTTATTTGCAAGCGATCACAGAAACAGGGAGATTTCACATTACATTGCTGAGACTGAACCGGCCTCAATTGGTCAAACACCGCCTTATTCGTCGTATGCAACGCGTACTGAGTGAAAAACAGCACCTTCTTGAACGACAAATTACCGATCTAAGACAGACCATAGCTGCTCAAGAACGTTATATTTCGCTCTTGCAGCAAGAATTGGAACGACTTCGCTCTTCCATTGACGATTAATAGTCGCCGACATCTCACTTTTCCGATTATAAATTACATGAGCCGAGTATATGTCGCGGTGGACCTGGAAACCACCGGCCTTGATCCTGAACGCGACGCCATCATCGAGCTGGGCGCGGTGCGTTTCCGCGATGGCGAAATCCTCGATCTTTATTCGCAGGTGGTCAATCCCGGTCGAGCTGTGCCGCGCGCGATTCAGCAACTGACGGGCATTACGCAGGCCGAAATCGCCCGCGCGCCGCGGCTGGCCGACATCGCCTCATCGTTTCGAGCGTTCATCGGCGACGCGCCGCTGGTGGGGCACAACATCGGCTTCGATATCAGTTTTCTGCGCAGCCACAACCTCTATCGCTTCAATCCGGGCATCGACACCTGGACGCTCTCTCTGATTCTGTTGCCGGGGCTTTCCAGCTACAAACTGGGTCGCATCGCCGAGCATTTGGGCATCGAGTTGCGAGAGGCGCATCGGGCTTTGGACGACGCCGCGGCCGCGATGGAGGTCTTCCAGGCTCTGTATGAAAAGGGCGCGGCCTTGCCGCGACGCGTGTTGCAGACCATCAACCGCATCGCCGAGTCCAGTGACTGGCCCTTGCGCGACCTGTTTCGCGAATTCGAGCAGGAGGCCGCGCGGCGTTGGGGGCGGGGCGCGAGAGCGGAAAAAAGGAAACCGGTCGAACCGCTATTCGACCGTTTCCAGCCGTTGGAGCCGATCAAAAATCCGCAACCCCTGGACGTGGACGAATTGGTCGCCATGTTGGAGCCGGGCGGCCGTTTCGCCGAGCATTTCCCTCATTACGAACACCGTCCCCCCCAGGTGGAGATGTTGCGCACCGTGGCCGAGGCCTTCAATCAGAGCCGCCATGTCATGATCGAGGCCGGCACCGGCACGGGCAAATCGGTGGCCTATCTCATCCCCGCGCTGGCCTGGGCCGTGCAAACCGGCCGTCGCGTCATGGTCAGCAGCAACACCATCAACCTGCAAGATCAACTATTCAACAAGGATTTGCCCGATCTGAAAGAGATTCTTCCCTTCGATTTCGAGGTCGCTGTGCTCAAGGGTCGCAGCAATTATCTCTGCCCGCGGCGCCTCAAAAATCTTTTGCAGCGGGGCGACCTGAACCGGACGGAAATCGATGTGCTTGCGCGCGTCTTGGTCTGGCTGCAACACACCGAAACCGGCGAACAAAGTGAGATCGTGTTGCTCAACGCGCGCGAGCGCGCGGTGTGGCAACGCATCTGTTCCGACCCACACACGTGCTCCCCCACATTTTGTCTGGAACAGGGGGGACGGCCCTGCTATTTCTATCAGGCGCGACGTCGCGCGGAGGCCGCGCATCTGGTCATCATCAACCATGCGCTGCTCTTTGCGGACGTCAAGGTGGACAACAAGGCCCTGCCGCCCTATGAGCATCTCATCATCGACGAAGCCCATCATCTCGAGGATGCGGCCACCAACGCGCTCGCGGTCACCGTCGATCATCCCGGTTTCGCCGCGCACCTGCGCGACCTGACGCCTTTGGGCGGTGGCGGTGAAAAGGCCGGGGGCTTGCTTTCGGCCATCGTCACCGCGGTGAAGAACGCCTGCCCCTCGGATAGGGCCGAAGCCATTGCCGAGATCTCTCGTCGCCTGGTGGATGCAGCGCCTTCGCTCGACTTGCGCATGCATGAATGCATGGACGCGATGGAGCGCTTTTTGCAAGAGCGAGAGGCGCGGCGCAAGGATGGCACGCGCTACGACATTCGTTTGCGCATCACCCGCGATGTGCGCGCCCAACCGGCCTGGGTCGATGTGGAGATCATGTGGGAGAATCTCGACATCGTGTTCAAGGATTTTCTGGAAGACCTGGCGCGGCTACTGGGAGGGTTGCAAGACCTCAGCAATTATTCCATCGCCAACGGCGAAGCGCTGATCGCGGATTTGCAATCCATTCTTGAGGCGCTGTTGGAAACCCGACAGGTGTTGAAAGAAGCCGTGGACAAGCCGGACGCGAACACCATCTACTGGCTGAGACGCTCGCAGCAAAACGGCATCGTGATTTTGCACAGCGCGCCTTTGCATGTGGGCAATCTCATCGAAAGAGAGGTGTTCCTGCCCCGCGACACCGTGATCCTGACTTCAGCCACCCTGCGCACGGCCAACAGTTTCGCATATCTGCGCGAACGCATCGGCGCCAACGACGTGGACGAGGTCGCGCTGGACAGCCCCTTCGACTATCGCTCGGCCGCGTTGCTCTATTTGCCCACCGACATGCCCGAACCGAACAGGCCGGAGTATCAGCCGCGGGTGGAAGAGGCCATTTTGCGGCTGAGCCTGGCCACTGAGGGGCGATTGCTGGCTTTGTTCACATCGTATGCGCAGATGAAACGCACGGCCGAAGCTCTGCTGCCGGCGCTGCTCGAAGCCGGACTCACGCTCCATGTGCAGGGCCAGGGCGGTTCGCGTCAGCAAATCCTGGACGAGTTCAAGCAAGGGGAAAGAGCCGTGCTGCTGGGCACGCGCAGTTTTTGGGAGGGTGTGGATGTGCAAGGCGACGCGCTAAGCGCGCTGGTCATCGCCCGCCTACCCTTTGCCGTGCCCACCGATCCCATCATCGCGGCCCGCTCCGAGACCTTCGACTCGCCCTTTTATCAATATTCCATCCCCATGGCCATTCTCAACCTGCGCCAGGGCTTTGGTCGCCTGATCCGCTCGGCTCAGGATCGGGGCGTGTGCGTGATCCTGGATCGTCGCAT
>JAADII010000040.1 GCA_013151415.1 Chloroflexota bacterium | reverse complement strand
GCGCCCAGGTCCGCGACTTCCAACAGGAGCGAGCCATCCTCGTTCAGGTTCAGCGTGACCAGAAGGATAGCGCCGCCTTTCTTTTCGGGGGAAAGGACAGCCTTGTACTCGCCCACGAAGCGGGCCATGTCATCGCCCGGTTCGGGTGTGGGACTGGGTTCAGGTTCCGGGATGGGAGTCTCTTCCGGTTTGGGTGTGGCGGTGGCTTCGGGTTCTTCGGTGGGCGTCGCCTCAGGCTCGGAGGTGGGCGTGGCGGTGGCTTCCGGCTCCTCGGTGGGCGTCTCTTCTGGCTCGCTCGTGGGCGTGGCCGCGGGAGCCTGTTCAAAGTAGATATTGCCGGCGTCCATTTGCATGTTGATGACGAGGCGGTCGCCGTCGAATACGTAAGAAGCCGCGAAGCTCAGTTGATCGATGAACTCCTGGGAAAGGGATCCCTCTTCACACATGACCATCGTGGTGGGGCCGAGTTCGATTCTCAGGGAGCTCTCCTCCGCGCTGAACGTTCCAACGGCCGTGTTGCAGTCAGCCACGACCATGACCGCACCGTCTTCGGCAAACTGAACCGTGTAAAGCGTGGGATCATCAACGGTGAGTTCGGTGTCGTTGTTGAACTGGGTCTCATGCCATTGCCACACCGGACCGATCAAAGAGGGCGTTTGAATAGACGCCGCGTCGAGCGAATCCACCGGCAAAGGCTGCGCTTGCGCCTGACCGCTGCAAGCCGCCAGCAACACGGCCAAAACCGCAAGGCCCAGCAGCAGCAAAAGCCGATATGAGGAAAGGGTTTGTCTCATGGGTTGCACTCCTCGGAAAGGGGTTAGTGTTCACAAACAAAAGTCAGTTTACCTGAACATATACGAAATCAGCGCTGGCTTCAGGTGGAATCACCCATTCTTTTCGCCGCCAAGGCTTGAATTCGTTTTTTTAAGCGTCTGCCGGATAGTTTCATGGGAGATGCTGCCCAGGGACACTTCATCCAGCGCCATCAGACGCTCAGCCAACAGCCGTAACGTCCAGCATTTATGTTCTGCTGGCGGTGTGCTGTTGACCAATGCGATCAAATGGGCCTCCACCGCACCATCCATTTTCCCCTCATAGACCCGGTTGCGCTTCTTGTCGTGCAAAGCTGCTTCGAAGCAGGGGTGAGAATCGCTCGGGTTGTTCACCGCTCACAGTTGGCTCTCCTGAAAAAAGCCCCACTACAAGTGGCGCAGGCCTACGGCGGGTTTGCCCCCTCCAATGCGGATGAAAACGGGACGATGGACGGGAGACGATGAGCTTCGCGTCTTTGTGGTAAACAACCTTTTTTCGGTGGAGCCACGGTTGCCCGTTGACCGTTCACATTGGACATCGATCCCCGACCACTTTATAATCAAGCCATGCGCATCCTTCGTTTCGCGGTTTTTGGCCTGGCTTTGGCGCTGCTTGCGGCCTGTGGTGGGCAAAGCGTTACGCCCACAACCGCGCCCCAACAGCCCACGCCCACGCCCACCGCGCCGCCCAACCCGGCCGTCACGCCCGAGCCCACGCGGCTGACGCTGTGGCTGCCCGATTGGATGCTTTTGGAAAACCCCGCGGCCGCAGATGCGCTCGAACAGGCCATCGACGATTTCTCGCGAGACGCCGGCGTTGAGGTCGAGATCATTATCAAGCCGCCCCGAGGCGAAGGAGGGCTGCTCGACTTTCTCACGGCCAGCTATCCGGTCGCGCCCGGCATCTTGCCCGATGTCATCGCGCTCCCCTACACCGACGCCGAGATCGCCATGGAGCAGGACTTCTTACAACCGCTCGATCGTTGGTTGGATCCGGCTTTGGTCGAAGACCTCTATCCTTTCGCTCAAAACATCGCCCTTGAGAATGAAGCTCGTTTCGCCATCCCCTTTTTCGCGGATTTCGAGCACCTGGCTTTTCAGCTTTCCGCGCTTTCTGAACCACCGGCCGATTGGGGAGTGGTGTTGGCCTCGGAGGCCCGCTACGCTTTTCCCGCTGGCGGCCCCGAAGCCGTATTGACCGACGCCCTAATTGTGCACTATCTCAGCGTGCTCAAGGATGCCAACAACCCGCGCGATGAACCCGGTTTGCGACGACTGCTCGACTTCTACGAAATGGCTCGCACTTTGGATCGCGTCGACGAAAGCGTGGTTCAGGCCGCCTCTGCCGCCGAAACATGGCCGCGCGGTCTCCAAGGCGAGGTGCAAATGGCTCACACCACGGCCAATCTCTGGCTTGCAGACCGCGACCAGACCACTTTTCTACGTTTTGGCCCCATTCCCACGGCCGATAGTCACCCCCGTTATGTGGCCCGAGGCTGGAGCTTTGGCATGGTCACCGCCGACGAAGCGCGCGAAGCGCTGAGCGTGCAACTGATCGAACGACTCATGGCCCCTGAAGTGTTGGGCGCCTGGAGCGCGGCCGCACACCGATTGCCCGCGCGGCGTTCCGCTTTGGCCCAATGGCCGGCCGACAACTACGCCGTGTTTGCAAGCGAAGCATTGGAAAACGCGACCCGCCCCCCCCCTTGGTCCAACGACACCCTCTTCACTCGCAATATGCACCGCGCGGTCCTCGATGTGCTCTCGGGCGCCGCCGACGCAGCCACGGCCGCAGCCAACGCTGCGCAAAGTTGGTGAACCGCACTGCAAGCCAAGCATAAGTCAAAGATCAGACGATCACCCGACCAAGCGACCAATGGACCGTCTCTACACGCCCTGGCGACTTTCCTATGTCGTGAACGAAAAACCCAGCCATTGCCCCTTCTGTCAATACATTCGGCAAGACCCCGCCCATGATCCAGAGAACTATCTTCTCTTTCGGGGCGAGCGCGCGTTCATCATTCTCAACCGTTTTCCCTACAACAGCGGTCATTTGATGGTGCTGCCCAACGAACACATCGCTTCGTTGTTGGATTTAGAGCCGCAAGTGCGCAACGAACTGATGGAATTGACGACCTACAGCATTCATCTGCTCACCGAAGCCTACCATCCTCAGGGTTTCAATGTGGGTCTGAACCTGGGCCAAGCCGCGGGCGCGGGCATGGCCGCTCATCTCCATTTTCACATCGTGCCTCGTTGGCAAGGCGACACCAACTTTATGCCCATTATTGGTGAAACCAAAGTGTTGCCCGAGCTATTGGAGGACACCTACAAACGCTTGCGGCAAGTCATCGCCAAACAGCCCTGACTCAAGAACCAATCGTCCCACATTTTCAGGAGGCCCACGATGGATCTCAACCTCAATGAAGAGCATGTTTTGATTCGCGACGCCGCGCGAGATTTCGCTCAAAACGAGATCGCGCCGGTCGCGGCTCATTATGATGAGACGGGCGAATTTCCCATGCCGCTGATTCGCAAAATGGGTGAGATGGGGTTTATGGGCATCGAGGTTCCCGAAGCATACGGCGGCGCGGGCCTGGACGCCATCGCCTATGTGTTGGCCATGGAGGAGATCGCCAAGGCCGATGTGGCCACCTCGACCATCATGTCGGTGAACAATTCCCTCTATTGCCACGGCATCCTGCGCTTTGGAACCGAACAGCAAAAACAGGAATGGGTTCCCCCCATCGCCACGGGCGAACAGATCGGCGCCTACGCGCTCACCGAACCCATGTCCGGGTCCGATGCAGGCACCATGCGCACGCGGGCCGAACTGAGCGCAGACGGCAGCCACTATATCATCAACGGAACCAAATCATGGATCACGTCGGGGCCGGTCGCGCATCGTCTGGTGCTGTTCGCGATCACCGATCCCAACGCCCAACCCAAACACCGCGGCGTCTCGGCCTTTCTCATCGACACCACTCAACCCGGCTTCATTCGCGGCAAGGTCGAGCCAAAACTGGGCATACGCGCTTCGGCCACCTGTGAGATCACGTTCGAAGATTACCAATGCCCGGTCGAGCATCGCTTGGGCGCTGAGGGAGAGGGTTTCAAAATCGCCATGACCGTGCTCGACGCGGGCCGCATTGGCATTGCCGCGCAGGCCTTGGGCGTGGCCGAGGCCGCATACGAAGCCAGCGTGCAATACGCGCGCGAGCGCGTCGCCTTCGGGCGCCCCATCGGCCATTTTCAGATGATCCAGCAAAAAATCGCGGACATGAAAACGCGCATCGAGGCCAGCCGACTGCTCATCTACCAGGCCGCGTTGGCCAAAGAAGCGGCCAAGAGCACAGGCGCTCGCTACACCACCCAGGCCGCCATGGCCAAGCTCTTCGCCAGCGAGACCGCCATGTTCTGCGCGCATCAGGCCGTGCAAATCCACGGCGGCATGGGCTATTCCAAAGAGCTGCCCATCGAGCGCTATTTCCGCGACGCCAAGATCACCGAAATATATGAAGGCACCAGCGAGATCCAGCGCATGGTCATCGCGCGCAACGAACTTAAAATACGATAACCCGACAAAAGGAGAGAGCCCCTATGCGAGCAGTGGTGTTTCGCGAACATAGCCCCAGCCTCGATGTCTATGAAGTCATCGACGACATGCCCACGCCCGAGATCGGGCCAGAAGATGTGCTCATTCGCGTGCATTACGCGGCCCTGAACCGGCTGGATGATTGGGTTCGTCGCGGCTGGAAAGGTCTCAACCTGGATATGCCCCACATCCCCGGCTCTGATTTCGCGGGCGAGATCGCCGCATTGGGCGAGCGGGTGACCGGCTGGCAAGTGGGCCAACGCGTCACCGGCAATCCCACCCTGTTTTGCGGCCAATGTCGCTATTGCTTACGCGGGGATCAGCACATGTGCGAACAATTCGCGATTGTGGGCGAGCATGTGCGCGGGGCCTGCGCCGAGTATATGCGCCTGCCCGCACGCAATCTCATCGCGGTTCCCGATGGCTTCGATCTCAAACTGGCCGCGGCCGGCAATCTTGTCTATCTCACGGCCTGGCGCAATGTGATAGTGGACGGCAAGGTGAGACCGGGTGAGACCGTGCTGGTGGTGGGCGCGGGCGGCGGCGTAAATATGGCCTCCATCCAACTGGCCAGGCTGGTGGGCGCCACGGTGTGGGTGATCGCCAGCAACGCGGATAAGGCCGAAAAAGCCCTGGCCCTGGGCGCGGATTGGGTGCACGACCGCAGCCAAGACCCCAACTGGGGCAAGGCCGTCTGGCTCAAGAGCGGCAAGCAAGGCGTGGATGTGGTGGTCGACAACGTGGGCGCGGCCACCTGGGCCGCCAGCTTACGCTGTTTGGGCCGTCGCGGCCGGATGCTTACGGTGGGCGGCACCAGCGGCTATAAGGCCGAGGTTCCCGTCAACATCATCTTCGGTCGTCAATTGCGCATCATCGGCAGCACCATGGGGTCCATGGAGGACGCGCGGCAATCTTTTGGCCTCATTTTTGAGGGCAAAGTCTCACCGGTTATCGATAGCGTCTATCCTCTCGAAGCCTATCGCGACGCCATCGAGCGCCTGCAATCGGGCGAGCATTTCGGCAAAATTGTGATCGAAATTTAGTTTCACAGTTCACGGTTCACGGGCGCGCAATCCGCGCAACGGTTTGATTATCGATTTTTTGCCGTTATCCGTTGATTA
>JAADII010000062.1:7313-32168 GCA_013151415.1 Chloroflexota bacterium | reverse complement strand
TGGGCGCGATGGGGGAGCGACTGGCCGTGGAGTTGCTGGAACGGAAGGGAATGCAGATTGTGGCCCGCAATTGGCGTTGTCGGCAGGGCGAAATCGATATTGTGGTTCGGGATGGGGATGTCATCGCTTTGGTCGAGGTGAAAACGCGGCGAGGCCGGGCTTACGGAACGCCGGAAGAAGGCGTCACCGCGGCCAAACAACGCAAGTTGTGCCAGCTCGCGGATCGTTACATCGAGGCCACGGGTTGGGAAGGCGCGGCGCGCATCGATATTGTGGCTGTGGAACTGGACGGTCGGGGTCGATTGTTGCGCGTCACACACTGGCCCGACGCGCTGGATTGCTGGTAAGATGCATATATGGAAAAACCCTTGATCGCCATCGTAGGCCCCACCGCGGTGGGCAAGACCGCGGTTTCGTTGGTGTTGGCCGAGGCGCTGGACGGCGAGATTGTGTCGGCCGATTCGCGCCAGGTCTATCGCGGCATGGACATCGGCACGGCCAAGGCCACGGCCGAAGAGCAGGCTCGCGCCCGGCATCATCTCATCGATATTCGCGATCCCGATCAGACCATCTCGTTGGGAGAGTTTCAGGAACTGGCCGCCGCAGCTATCCGGGCCATCCATGCACGCGGGCGATTGCCCTTTTTGGTGGGCGGGACGGGACAATATGTTCGGGCCGTGGTGGAAGGTTGGCAAACGCCCCGCGTCCCGCCTCAGCCAGAACTGCGGCTGGAACTGGAGAAACTGGCCGAGCGAGAGGGCAAAGAAGCCGTGTTCGCGCTGCTTCAGGAGCTCGATCCGCTGAGCGCGGAGCGCATCGATCCGCGCAATCTGCGCCGCGTGATCCGGGCCATCGAGGTGACGCGCGTCTCGGGCCGTCCATTCTCCTCCTGGCAGACCAAAAAGCCGCCGCCCTACCGCATTCTACAAATCGGCCTCACCCGCCCGCGCGAGAAGTTGTACGCCCGCGCAGACGCGCGCCTCGAGCAGATGTTCGCGCAGGGCTTTGTCGAAGAGGTGAAGCGTTTGCTCGAGGCCGGCTATTCGCCTGATCTTCCCAGTTTTTCCAGCCTGGGTTACCGTGAAGTGGCCGAATATCTGGCCGGTGAATGCGATTTGGAGGAGACCAAGGCCCTCATCCGTCGGCGCACGCGGCAGTTTATCCGCCGACAATACGGCTGGTTTCGTCTGACCGATCCGCGCATCCACTGGTTTGATCTGGAGGAAGTGAAGCCGGAGGAAATTCTGGATTTCGCGGCCGAATGGTTGAGGAAGGAAAGGATCGGCAACTAACAGCGCCTGCGGCCTGACCGGGCCGGACAAAGTTCGATAAGTGATTTTCAGGCGCAATCGTCAAATCACTCGACATTCGCGGCAAATCATGCTAAGATAGCAAACAGCAATTCACGTAATATGCAACACCTACTTCCTCATGGCCAAAACAACCGTCAAA
The DNA here is from genome assembly GCA_013151415.1 of Chloroflexota bacterium. Lineage (GTDB taxonomy): Bacteria > Chloroflexota > Anaerolineae > J102 > J102 > JAADII01. The sequence continues at coordinate 30,716 of JAADII010000062.1, read as the reverse complement.
CAACCTCCTTTCGCCGACATTCGCGATCTCGATGACCCGCGACTCTACGTCAATCGCGAACTAAGTTGGCTGCAATTCAACCGTCGCGTGCTGGAAGAGGCGCAGGACCACTCGCACCCGCTGTTGGAGCGCGTTAAGTTTATTTCCATATTCAGCAGCAATCTCGACGAGTTCTTCATGATCCGCGTCTCGGGTTTGCGGCAACAGATGGATTTGGGCGCGTTGGAGCTTCCGCCCGACGGCATGACGCCCTCCGAGCAGCTCGCGGCCATCCGGCGCGAGCTCATGCCCATGCTCAACGAGCACATGGATTGCTGGAAGAACGACATCGTGCCCAAATTGCGGAAGGAGGATATCCGCGTCTTGAGTTACAAAGAGCTCAAGGGGAAGCAACGCAAGCTGTTGCGGCGTTATTTCAAAGAGGAGCTCTTCCCCGCGCTCACGCCCCTCGCCTTCGACCCCGGCCATCCCTTTCCCCACATCTCCAATCTCAGCCTGAATCTGGCCGTGTTGGTGAGCGACGGGCATCATGGCGAGCGCTTCGCCCGTCTCAAAGTGCCCGGCATCTTCCCGCGCCTGATCCGCATTCCCACCGAAGACCGGGCCGAGTATATCGAGCGCTGGGGATTGGACCATGTCAAGGCCAATCATTTCGTGTGGATCGAGGAGGTGGTCGCAAATAATCTCGATCTGCTCTTCCCCGGTCTGGAAATCAAGGCCGCATACCCCTTCCGCGTGACCCGCGATGCCGACATCGAGATCGAGGAGGACGAGGCCGCAGACTTGCTCGCGGCCATCGAGGAGGGGGTGGAGTTACGCTTCTTCGGCAAGGTGGTGCGGCTGGAGGTGGACGCGGCCATGCCCGACCGCGTGCGCGACATCCTGGCCGAAAACATGGGCCTGCTCCCCTATCAGATTTATCAGATCGACGGCCCGGTGGGGTTGAGCGACGTCATGGAATTGATGAAAGTGGAGCGGCCCGACCTCAAAGACCCGCCCTTTACGGCCTCGATCCCTCATCCTTTCACCACCGGGGAGGACATGTTCTCGGTGATTCGGCGGCGCAATGTGCTGCTCTATCATCCTTACGACAGTTTCACGCCGGTGGTGGATTTCATCCGCGCGGCCGCCCGCGACCCCAATGTGCTCACCATCAAGCAGACGCTCTATCGGGTGGGCAAGAATGCGCCCGTCGTCCAGGCCCTGATGGAGGCGCGAGAAAATGGCAAGCAGGTGGCCGTGCTGGTGGAGCTAAAGGCCCGCTTCGACGAGGAGAACAACATCGTCTGGGCCAAAGCTTTGGAGCGCGCGGGGGTGCATGTGGTCTATGGCCTGGTGGGGCTAAAGACCCATGCCAAATTGCTCATGGTGGTGCGTCGCGAGCCGCACGGCATCGTGCGTTATGTGCACATGAGCACAGGCAATTACAACGCGGTCACCGCCCGCATCTACACGGACATGGGCTATTTCACCAGCGATCCCGACATCGGCGCGGATGTGGGCGATCTGTTCAACGCGCTGACGGGCTATTCGTTGAAGCGGAAATATCGGAAGCTCTTGGTTGCGCCTCACGGCATGAGAGAGGGCATCATCGAACGCATCGAACGGGAGATCGAGCAGCACAAGGCCCACGGCAAGGGCTATCTGGCCTTCAAGATGAACCAACTGGTGGATAGGGAATGCATCAAGGCGCTTTATCGCGCGTCGCAGGCCGGCGTCAAGATCGATTTGCAAGTGCGCGGCATCTGTTGCTTGCGCCCCGGCATTCCCGGCGTCAGCGAAAACATCACCGTGACCTCTATTGTCGGCCGTTTTCTCGAGCATCCTCGCATCTATTACTTCCGCAATGGCGGCAACGAGGAGATTCTATTGGGTAGCGCGGATCTCATGCCCCGCAACCTGGATCGCCGCGTGGAGCAGCTTTTCCCTGTGGAGGACCCTCGTCTCAAGGAGGCCATCTGGCGCATTTTGGACGTGCATCTGCGCGACAATGTCAAGGCGCGACGCATGTTGGCCGACGGCTCCTATGAACGCGTGCAGCCCGCGGCTGAGGAGGAGCCTCTCAATTCCCAACTCTGGCTCATCGAACATCGGGGATTTTGGAATTGGGAGGAGTAGTGAGGGGCCGGCATGGATGCTCAGGCAATTCGCAATGCGGTTCAAGCAGGGCGTGTACAATGGCGACTCCATGCGCTGGAGCGCATGATGGAGCGAGGCATTTCGCGAACAGAAGTGATCAACACCCTCTTATATGGAGAGATAATCGAGTCATACATCGAGGATCGTCCTTATCCTAGTTGCCTGGTATTCCATACAGCCGAACACCCGTTGCACGTTGTGGTCGCCATTGACATGAATGCACAGATATGTCATATTATTACGGCATACCGTCCAGATTTGAAACATTTTATGCCCGACTTTCGGACTAGGAGATAATTATGAGCGATATTGCCGGTAATTGCCCGATTTGCGGAGGGAAAAAACATAAAAGCGCCACTACTTTTACCGTTGATCTTGAATTTGGCGTCGTGGTAGTGCGGGACGTACCCGCTTGGGTATGTGAACAATGCGGTGAAGCATGGATTGAGGACGATATGGTTGTAGAACTAGAGGCTTTGGTTCAAGAGGCGCGTTTGCGCAAACCTGTGGTTGAAGTGACGCGCTGGGAACCGCAAATGGTTTGACGACCGCTCTATGCTTCAACCAGGCGCTCTAACACTACATCGTATTGGCTAACCAGGCGGGCCCAATCGTAGGCGCGGGCGATGTGGCTTAAGTCGGCTTGGCGAATGCGTTGGGGATGCCGCGCGGCGTCTATAAGCCGGGCGACCAGATCGTCGAAATCGTCGTAGAGATGGGCCGCATGCCGGGCGGGAGGAATCAGTTCGGGATAGCTCAGACGCCGCGGCAAGAGCGGATAACAGCCGCAATAGATGGCTTCGAGCACGCTCACGCCAAAGAATTCATGGTGCGCGGTCGAGACCACCACATCGGCCTCCCACAAGATGCGGGCGTAGTCGCGCACATCCTCGGCATAACCCCAATGCACGATATGCTCGGCCAACCGCGCGCGCGCCCGTAAGAATTCCACCGGCTTTTGACTGAAATTCTCGCCCGCGACCGCAACCTCGAAAGGCAAACCCGCGGCGTGCAACGCGTCCAACGCGGCGAAAAACTCGGATGGGTTCTTGTCGTACTCCCAGCGCTGGTTCCAGAGAATGCGCAGGGGCGCGTGCGCGGGCCGCGGGGTGCGTTCCACATCCAGCCGCGACAAATCCAATCCCACCGGCAAAACTCGGCTGCGCTCGCGCAACGCGTCCACCAATTCGAGATGGTTATAATCGGGAAAATGCTTGAGCAGTCGCGGCAATTCATCGAAAAACTCTTCGAGATGATAATGGCTGTTGAAAGCGATGGCGTCGGCCGCGGCCATGCTCAACGTGTTGATCATGCCGTAGGTCAGGTCGCGCTTCTCGCCCGGCGGCGGAGGATAGGTGAGCTGATTCTCGTGGGCATAGAAAAGCGCGGGCGCGCGGTCGAGCAGCGGTCGAGCGAGGGCCAGGAGAGCGGGCAGGTTGACCATGTCGGTGACCAGCAATACGTCAGGAGGGCCGATCTCACGCCAGGCGCGCCGCACCTGCTGCGCCAACTCCAGCGCGCCGCCCTGCATGCGCCATTTCCAAAACCGCCCCGCCATGCTCAGTAGCGTGATCTCATGACGACTATATTTCGCATATCCCTCGGCCCAAACTTTATGCGAACCGGTGTGGTAGGGAGAGATGAGATAAACGCGCATATTACTACGGGAACCGGGAGCATGTGATGTTGCTTGCATAGATCAGGGGTGGTATAATCCGACAGATTCATGCAAACGCGAGGCGATTATGTATCCGACACTAAAGGCAACTGTACGCAAAGGCAAGATCGAGCTTCTCGATGATGTTACCTTACCCGAAAACGCGACCTTGTTGATAACTGTAATGGAGAATGAGAGTTTCGAATCCCTGAGTTTGGGAGAGCATTTGATCGCGGGTTTGGAAGATCTAAAGGCCGGACGCTCGACCACAGCGGACTCTATGGAATCGTTGGAGCGCCATCTCGATGCCGTCTTGACAGACTTGTAATGCGTTATCGGTTCGTTTTTACAAAGTGGTTTGACCGGAATCTTAAGTCGCTGCGCAGACATAACCCGCACCTGCGCAACGATTTTATGTCTTTTATCACGTCTTTCGATCCTGAAGCTAATCCTGTCATTCCGGGAACAGGCGGCGCTCGCAAAGCGCGAATGAAAGCTAAAGGGCGTGGTAAACGAGGCGGATATCGTGTGATCTACTATTTTGTTGGGGAGCAGAACACAGTCTGGTTCATCACGATCTACGATAAAGTGTCAAGAGAGAATCTCACGTCCTGGGAAGCCACACGAGTTCGCGAGTTGGTGGAAGAGATTAGGAGCGATATCGCATCGCACTAGGGATATCGTCGCGGCGCGGCCGCTCGCAAAAACGCAATCACGCGCTGATCCGTACGCGCGAACGCGAATTCGTGCAACTCGTCCAGAGAGACCCATCGCCAGGCCGCGACCTGAAGGCATTGAGGTTCGCCCGCGACATGACGGGCGTGGAAAGGATGCAGGGTGATGCGAAAATGGCTGTACGCGTGCTTGATGATAGGCAATGGTTCGCCCACCTCGACCGCGATGCCCAACTCCTCGCGTAGTTCTCGCGCCAATGCCTGCTCGAGGTTCTCTCCATCCTGCTTTTTGCCCCCCGGAAATTCCCATAATCCGGCCAACATGCCATCCGAAGGCCGCTGCGTAATGAGAAATCGCTCCGGCTCGGTCGCGTGCCAAACGACGCCCGCAACCACATCATAATGGGGCGTTTTCTTGCGAGATCGCCGTACAGGTCGCTGCGACTGTGTTCCCCGGGCATAGGCCAGACAATGGGCTTGCAGAGGGCACGACGCACACCGAGGACGTCGCGGCAAACACACCAACGAACCCAATTCCATCAGGGCCTGGTTGAAGTCGCCGGGCCGATTTGGGTCCACCAACTCGGCCGCGCGCGCCCACAGTTGGCGCACGGTTGCGGCCCGGTCGATGTCCGCTGTCACGTCGTCCAACCGGCTGAGCACGCGTTTGGCGTTTCCGTCCAGAATGGGTGCGGGCTTGCCGAATGCAATGGACAGGATCGCGCCGGCGGTGTAGGGGCCGACGCCGGGTAGGGCCAGCAGCGCCTCTTCATCCGCAGGCAATTCACCGCCGTATTGCTCCACCACCACCTGCGCGGCCCGATGCAACAAATGCGCCCGTCGATAATAGCCCATGCCCTCCCACATCTTAAGCACCTCATCCACCGAAGCCTCGGCCAGACTATCCACATCGGGGAAACGGGCGACGAAACGCTGAAAGTAAGGCAAAACCGTGGCCATCTGCGTTTGTTGCAACATCATCTCACTCACCCACACATAATAGGGCGAAGGATGCTCGCGCCAGGGAAATGAGCGCGCCCGGCCCGCAAACCAATCGAGCAACGCCTTGCGAATGGATTCCACGCGCGTCATCGCGGCAGCATCGCGCATTGCCAGAAAAAGGGCAAGAATAAAAACAGTGCAATGAGCACCATCATCCAGACCGGAACGCCGAAGAACGTGAGCGGTTTCTTTTTCACTTCCGGCTCAGGCTTGGGCAAGGGCGTCTGACAACGCCAACACACTTTTTTGTCGTCAGGATTCCAGGTTCCGCAGTTGGGGCAGTCCATTATTGATTGTCTCGTCTTCCTTGAAGTCGTTCTCTCATCACCTCGGGAACTGCACCGGTTTGAGAGAGTAGCTCCACGAGGGCGTCGGGATCGATGGTCGGCTCGGGTGCAGACGGGGCGTCGGTAGGTGAAGAGGGAATTGAAGATGCGGCTGTAGGAGCGGACGCGTATGAAGGGGCTGACTCGGCGAGATAGGGCGCGGCCTCGAGTGGCGCCTCGATAAGCCGCATGAAGAAAGATTCTGAATCGGAGTAATATGTCTGACAGCCCACGGTCTTGGGGATGCCCGGTCGCAAAAAGCAGGGCTGTTGGGGAAGCAACTTTTCAGGATGGGGCGGTTCGACGATGAGCAACGCATGAGCCAGGGCCTGGGCAAAGAACGCTGCATGGGGTAGCAGGGGATTGGGGCCGGAGGATGGCGGGCTCCAATCTGCACGAAAGGGACTGAGGAGCAGAACGCGAGCGCTTTCGACCGCGGCTCTCAAGGCGGGAGGCGGGTCATAAGTCGCGAGCCCACGCGGAACAATGAGGGCGAAAGGCGCTTGCGAGTCGAGAAACGCTCGCGCAAGGGTCGCGTCCAGGCCGGGACGGGCCATGACCAGGGGCAATGCGCCATCCTCCATCAATTCGGCAAGAGTTTCGGTGGCCCAGGCCGCGGCTTCTTCATCGGGCGCGGCCCCGGCCAAAGCCAACACCATCGGCAATTCGAGCAAGCTCAAGTCCCCGCGATAGGCCAGGAGCAAGGGTCGCTCCACGGCGTTCAGATGCTCGGTGAGCGTGGCCGGATAGCCGGGCTGATTCAAGCGCAGAAGCGCGACGCCCTGCGCTTGCCATCGTTGCAAACGGACCTCAGTCCCTTCAAGTGTTTCGCTTCGCGCCTCCAATTGCAACACTTCCTCGTGCGATAAGCCCAGGCTCTCATCCCACGTTAGTGGCGAGCCGTACAGTATCTCGTGCAACGATTGCTCTGTGAAGCGCTCCAAGATGATTCGTTTGGCGCGCGCCAGCTTCAGCCCGGATTCGTAAAGAAACCAATGCCAGGCCGCTGTCTCCGCGAGGGTCGCGTTATCGAAAAGATGCATAATGAAACACGGATAGGAGGAAACGCGGGTGCCTTTTCAGACCTTCGTCACTCCGCTTCCGGGTCAACAAAAGCTTTGATCACCGCCTCTTTGATCAGGGCTTGATAGGGCACGCCCATCGCGTTCGCTCGCTCTTTCACAGCGTCTAACACATATTCGGGAAAGCGAATGGAAATGGAGCGCGAGGTGGGCTTGAGGTTGGGAAAAGAGACGCGCTCGAAATCGCCGGGTTCGAAGTAGTCGCTCAGATCGATTTCGGCCCAAAAATCACGCTCTTCGTCTTCGTCTGTGAATGCTGGGAGATTGAACGTCTGTTTCATCATAAAGGGGTCTTTCTCGTCTATTCATGTCTCGGGCGGAGATCACCCGAATTTGGTTTCGTCTGATAGTAAAAACTACGAATAGCAAACGTCCGGCTCTTGTTTTCCCCAACAGAATGTATCGAATTTCGTCATCATTGGAATGTGCGACATCCTTGGCCAAACGTTTGTGCGGATCAAAGAAAACCTGCTCGGCTTCTGAATTGGTCACGCGATGTTTGAGCCAGTTCTTGTCGCGATTGCCCTCATCCCATTGAAAAGTGAGTGGCTGAGGTAACCGGATCATGATTGTATTGTATCATCAGATATATACATCAGGCAAACGAAGTCCTGTTCCAGGTGCTAATCTAAACTGAAGTCATTATCCAATGTGCAATTTTTCCAAAAAGGTTTTTCCTCAAAGTCTAGGAAAACTTGTCCTCGGCGAGCAGACCACAGGACAATGGGACGAAGATAGACCATGAAATCGAGGCGTCATCCATCCTTTATCGTCTATCTCGGTCTAGTTTTCGTCCATGTTTGTCCCTTAGTTTGCTGAAATAGGGCGAGATGGCTCGTTAGGACCGCCAGAAAGTCGCACATCGGGTAAGTCACTTTGAAACCAAGACTTCTGTGCAAACGAAAGCCAGATGATTAGGAAGATGAGGCAATGGGACGATAGGAGGTCCACAGAGAAGGAAGCATCGCCGCGACAAGTCTGTTGTCGCGCTTGAGGCAATTGGACAAATTCATCCACTGCTTTCATAATTTGCCGCGCTGTTTACTAAAATCGGCATGGTTCATTTTGCACATGGAGCATCATGGCAGATTCCAGTCGGCTCTCAGGAATGGACTCACGTCGTGCGTATTGCGTGAGTCGCCGGGAGGAAACTTCTCCGCCCTATCGTCTGTCCTTCACGGCCACAGACCCTCCTCATCGAACCATCCTCCGCTCAATATCCAGCACCCCAATATCCCAATACCCAATACCCTAATACCCAGTATCCTAATACCCAGTATCCACCATGCCTCCTCGCATCCTGCTGCTTCAAGCCCGCCATCCCGACGATCCGGCCAAGGCCGAGGAACGGGCCTCCTTCGCCGCGCGGGCGCAGCTTCCCCTCGATGCGTTCATTTCCCATGATTTATTGCTTGGCCCGCCCACATTGGCGGAATTGCGTGGTTACGACGCGCTGATGATCGGCGGCGCGGGCGAATTCGACGTGTCCAAACGCAACTTGCCCCATTTTCAGGAAACGCTGGACTTCCTGGTCGCGGTGGTCGATGAGGGATTTCCCACTTTCGCTTCCTGTTTTGGTTTTCAGTTGATGGTCGAGGCGCTGGGAGGCAAGATCATCCCCGATCCTGAGCACACCGAAGTGGGGACATTTGAGATCACGTTGACGGACGCGGGCCGCAAGGACGAACTTTTCTCCTGTCTGCCGTCCACCTTCGAGGCGCAGCTCGGCCATAAGGAGCGAGCGGCTTATCTGCCAAAGGGCGCCGTGAACCTGGCCTACAGCGAACTTTGCCCTTACCAGGCCCTACGCATCCCCGGCAAGCCCATTTGGGCCACTCAGTTTCATCCCGAACTTTCGTTGGAAGACAACCGCGGCCGCTTCCTTCGCTACATGCGCGTCTATGCAGGGGTCTTGAGCGATGAAGAACTTCAAGCCACTCTGAGACGTTTTCGTCCAAGCCCACACACTCACCAACTCATCCCGCGGTTTCTGGAGCTGCTTTGAAAATCGTCCAACGTCCAAGGTCTGAAGTCCAAAGTCCGAGGTTGGTCGCACAGGCCTTGATGAGCGCTCAGACCAACATAGACCAAAAGGCCCATCATCTACTTTGGTCTACGTTGGTCGGCGCAAGCGATTTTCATCCGTATCGACGCGGGCAAGCCCACCGTCGGGCCTGTTTTGAGTACAGACGATGGACGACAGGCCGATAATCTGACCTGGCCTCTGATTCCCATGCTCACCCGCTATCCTGTTCCCGCAGAAACCCACCGCGTCGAGGAAGTGATCCGGCGCAGTCGTTTCATCACCACGGTGGCATATGCGCCCACGGTTGAAGCCGCGCGGGCCTTCATCGACGCGATCCGGGCCGAGTTTTCCGACGCCACGCACAACTGTTGGGCCTATCTGGTCGGCCCACCGGGGAGCACCGCGCAGATCGGCTACAGCGATGACGGCGAACCGCACGGGACGGCCGGCAAACCCATGTTCACGGTGCTTCAGCACAGCGGCGTGGGTGATATCGTGGCCGTGGTGACGCGTTATTATGGCGGAACCAAGCTGGGAAAGGGGGGCCTGGTGCGCGCATATAGCGGAGGTGTGCAACAGGCGCTGGAATCTTTGCCCACGCGCGAATATGTCCCCACCGTAGACCTCACCGTGGTCATCGACTACGCGCATGTGACGCCCGTACAGCGGCTTTTACCCGAGTTCGAGGCCGCAATCGTGGAGCAAACTTACGCGGCCGACGTCACCCTGCGCCTGCGCTTGCCTGTTGAGCAGGCGCGCCCATTGGAAGAACGTCTCATCGGCCTGACCAACGGCCAGGTTTTGGTTACATGGGAGTATAGCCGAGAGGGGAAAAACGACGAATAGGGTCTATTGAGTTCCTGTATCGCCAAGACAACGGCCCCGCCACCGAGCACAAGTCGGAAGCGGGGCCATTTGTCGCGCTTTGGATGATGAAAGAGCAAGACTATCGCGATTGAGCTTGCGCCGCGAAGGTGAGAATGGTGATTTCGCCCTCTATTACGCTTTCCATTTGAAGCTGCTGCTCGATGATCTGATAACGTTGCGCGCCTGCCAATGCATCGAGAAAGGCTTGCTCTTGTTCCATAATCTCGGGCTCGCAGATTTGGCGGCTAACGGTTTCGATCTGAATGGTGATCTGAGCGCCGTTGAGGGCATAGTTGCCACTATAAGTATTGCAACCGGCGCTACCGCTAACGGTTCCGTTGAGGAATAACGCGGTCAGTTCGGTGAAAGGCAGGGTATCGGCCAAACGCCACTCGACGCCTTCAAGGACGGGCGGCGGGGTTGCAGTAGCGCCGGGCGTGGGCGTGGTGAGCGGTGGTGTGGTGGGGGTGGGTTCGGAGGGGGCCTGCACAGTCATCTGAATCTGTGATTGCCCGGTGAGATTGGCCTCGTCTGTGACCGTGAGCGTCACCAGATAGGTCCCGGGCGTCTGGTAGGTGTATTGCACCACCGCGCCCTCGGCCGAGAACCCATCGCCAAAGTCCCAGCGATAACCGGTGATGGTCCGCTCGCCAAAAGAACTGCTGCCGTCGAAGGTGACGGGTTGGCCTGCAACAGTGGTGGTGGGCGCGTTGATGACGGCCGTGGGCGGTTTGGGAATTTCGCCCACATTGGTTTGCAGCACCGCTGTATTGCTCTGACCTTTGTCATCATTGACCACCAAAGTGACGTTGTAAGTTCCGGCCTGGTTGAAGACATGGGTCACTTCCATCCCTTCGGCCACAGCGCCATCGCCGAAATCCCATTGATAACGCACCAATTCACGACCAGGACCCGCAGTTGAGCTGGCCCCGCTGTACTGGACCTGTTCGCCCACACGCGCCTGTGCGGGGCCGCTGATCACGGCCGTGGGCGGCACAAGCGGCTCATCGGGTTTCAGTTGCCAGTTCACAGAGATGGCGCCATCGCCTGTGGTTTTGAAGAAATCGACCCGTAAGTCATGGTAGCCAGCCTCGATATCGCCGCTTTCGGCTTCCAAAAGACGCATAGGTTGGCTATTCCAGTCGTCGATAAGCAGACGGCCATCGAGCCATAGCCGCACGCCGCCGGCAACTTGCGTGGTGAATATGAAGTTGCCCGCCTCGAAATAAGCGCGACGGCTCCAGCGAACCGAGTAATTGTCTGCGGGAAGACCGTTAGCCGGGGCCCCGTTTCCCCAATTGAAGTTGACGCTTGAATCGTTTCGCACCATCACTGGTTCGCCTTCCACATTGGGTTTGTCGAAATATTCGGCTTTCCAGTCGGGATATTCGTCGATGAAACCAATGTCCACTTTGATGGAGCTGGCGCCCGCGGCCTGGAAATACTCGACGCGCACAGTATGCGTCCCTTTGGTGACGTTGACGTCGGCTGTATAATTGCGAGTATCGCCTTCGGCCCATCCATCGATGATGAGCGCGTCGTCCACCCAGATGCGCACGCCGTCGTCCACCCAAACATTGAAACGATAGGTGCCGGCAGCGGCTTCTCGCGTCACGGTCCAGCGAGCGGACCAGTTTTCGCCGGGGAGGCCATCCGCGGGCGGCGCGCCATTCCAATTAAAATCAATGACCGGATCGTTCCGCACCACTACAGGATCGCCTTGTAAATCGCGATTGTTGAAGTATTCGCCTTTCCAATCGGTGATCTCCACCGGCGGTGCCGCCGTGGGCGTAGGAACCGGCGGCGGTGAGACAATGGGTAGACCATCGGCGTTTTCCGCAGTGACCAGGGCGGCTTCCACCCAGCCCACATCGTCTACCGCGCCAGGGAATGTGATAGCCCACCACTCTTTGTTCGTGCTGACGCCGACCGCGGTGGCCGATGCGCCCTTGAATAAAACAGCAATCTGTGGATATTCCTTGCCCGGCCCATTATGAATGGGCGCGTTGGTGATAGCCGTCACTTTGGGCTTTCCAGGAGCCGGAGTGGGAGGCGCGATAATGATAACACCCTTGCCAGGCGTGGGCGTGGGAGCAGGCGGTTCGGTGCGATTGCTCAGGCTGAGCGCAATAAGCGTAATAGCCGCCAACACGGCCACCAGTCCGACCAAAATGATGATACGCAGCGCGGGGGAACTCTCGCGCCAAAACTTCTGAATGTCCATGCTCGAGTTGTCCTTTGTGGGGGATTGAGAGGTTGACTTGATGGCAATCGCCATCAATGGATAGGTAAGACGATAAGATGATCGACGATGGGACGATGGTTGTTTGGTTTGTTCACTTGCGAATACAAAGACGGCGTTCGCTTACAAAAAGTTCCTTGGTTCATGGGTTGTCTAAGAGCCGCTTTCTCACATCATTGTCAGGCCCATGCAAATATCACAGACGATTCGATATCAACCACAAATTTTCATTCTATCGTACTTTTGGGATCAGGCGCAAACTTTTTGTGTTGGTTTGGATTCGTAAGGCCCGCCACCCATGACCAGGCGAGAAGCTTTTATGCGAAAGAGGCGAAGTGGCCGACTGTCATTGGTCAAGCGTTTCTCTTTTCATCGTCATTCATGATATATTTTGAGCCGCCCGTTGTTTATTGGCAATCGTTCCCACTTAACGCCATACAGGAACGCCTAACCACCACATGTCCACCGAAAATTTCATCCTCGATCTCATCGACCGCCAACTCCGCTGTATTTGGGAGGGTGACGCGGAGACTTATCGCGCGACTACGGCCGAAGACGTATCCTTTTATGAGTGGTATATTTCTCCCCAGCGCATCGACGGCCTCGACTTTCATTTACGCGAGATCCGCGTTCACGCGTCCGCTTTGGCTGATTCGGACGACAACCGCATCGAGCACGAGATATTGCAGCCGCGGGTGCAGATCTACGACAATACGGCCATCGCCACTTACACGCTTTTTGTGCGCACGGTGAGCGGCGGACGCGTCATCCACAAATCCCATCATGAGACGCGCGTTTTTCACAACTTTGGCACCGCGGACGAACCTCACTGGCTGTTGGTGCATTGTCACAAGTCGCCCATCGTCACGCCCAACAGCATGGCGGTGGTGCGTTGAGCGAGCGTATCGCGCTACGGAAAGCTCTTGCAAGGAATTCAAGCCTACACCCTTGAAAAATCGGTCAGCTTGGCGTAATCCCATCCCGAACATCCAACCATCATGACAGAACGACTCATATCCAAACGCGTCTTTTCTATTCTATTTGCATTGTTGGCCGCGATGGCGCTGAGCGCGTGCGGCAAGGCGGAGCCCACACCGACGCCCACGCGGACGCCGCTCCCCCCCACCTTCACCCCCACCCCGGTTCCGCCCACACCCGAACCCGTGGCCCAGGCCCCCACCGACACGCCCACGCCGGCTCCGCCGACCGACACCCCCATCCCCACCGACACTCCCACACCCGCGCCCACGCCGACCCCCACGCCCAACCCCGACTTGATCATCCCGGCCAACGATCCGGGCGTTTCCAAATTCACGGGGTTGCGGCCGGCCGACCCTTCCGCGCTTCAGCGCCGTCCTCTGGCCATCAAAATCGCCAACGATGAAGTCGCTCAACCGCGGCAATCGGGCCTGAACAAGGCTGATGTCATCGTCGAAAGCCGCGTCGAGTTTTCCTACACCCGCTTCACAGCCATCTACCAGAGCCAGGACGCGCCGCGCGTGGGCCCGATCCGCAGCGCCCGCCTCATCGATCTTGAGTTGCCGGTCATCTTTGATGCGGTGCTGGCCTTTTCGGGCGGGGTGCAACCCGTGCGCGAGCTCATCTACGATTCTGATTTCGGCGATCATGTCATTGAGCAGGCGCTCAATGGCTTTGCTTTCTATCGCGATAAGACCTGGCCGCCGCCCAACAATCTCTTCGCCGACACCACCGTTTTGTGGAACCTGACCACCAATCGCGGCTGGAACCTGCCGCCCGAAGACGCATCTGCGGCCTGGATTTTCACCGAAGCGCCGCCCGAAGGGGGGCGTCCCGCCAAAGCCGTAAGCGTGCCCTATCCGGTCTTCGCGGTGCGTTGGGTCTATGACGAGGACAGCGGCCGTTGGCTGCGCTGGGCCGGCGGCGAGCCTCACATCGACCAGGCCGACGGCCAGCAGGTGAGCGCGGCCACGGTGGTCGTGCTGGGCGCGAACCATGTCAAGACACTCATCGTCGAACATGGGACCGAGCGCCGCGGGGAGGGCCAAAATTGCATTAACTGCTCGGTGCAGGTGCAACTTTGGGGCGAAGGCCCGGCCATGATCCTCCGCGACGGCATGGTCTACGAGGGCAAATGGGTGCGTCCCGAACGTCACGCCCCCTTCCGCTTCGTAGACGCCCAGGGCAACGACATCCCCCTCAAGCCCGGCAACGCCTGGTGGCAAGTGTATCCACTGGGCATGGATGTGACGGTGGAATAGCGGCCCTATATGTTCCATATTGGAGGTGCATTATGAGTAGTCCCCCTGTTGATGTCCAAGAAATCGAACATACTTTAGTTGAAATCTTGCGAGTCTTGCCCCCGGAACGAGCCGCCGAACTTGTTGACTTTGCAGAATTCCTCAAGGAGCGAACGTTGGCGGAAGAGGCGTTTGAAACGAAACGCGAAGAAACCCCTGACGAAGACGAAGTGCGTTGGGACAGGCTATTGGCCTCAGAAAAAGGACAGCGTTTGCTAGAGGAGTTGGCTGCGGAAGCAGTAGAAGACATCGACTCGGGCCAAACGACAGAAATTGACATTTCGAGCGAAGGGCTGCTTGCACCGCGATGAAATCCAAAGCCACCAAACGTTTTTGGGCGCTATATGACGCGCTGCCCAACGATGTTAAGAGACAGGCAACCAAAGCATACTTGCTTTGGCAAAAGAACCCGAACGCACACGGACTTCGTTTCAAACGGGTCGGCAAGCAAATGCCGGTCTATTCTGTACGTATCGGTGGGGGTTACCGAGCGCTTGGCCTGTGGAAAGGAGATACGATGACCTGGTTTTGGATTGGAAAGCATGACGAATACGAACGCATCCTCCGAGGCATGTAAGAGCGTGGGGCCATCCGTTCCATCTGGCTGGCGAGTGTAAGTTCCTCCAATATATTAGGCTTCATCGGCTGTCTTCATGGCAACTGAATATAGGCTCAAATCCCCTTCTCGCCCATCCGCATGAAACTGCTCGATCATCCGCAGTCCGGCCAGATCGAGCATTTGACGCGTCTCCTCCTCATCCAGCTCGTGCGCGTAGCGATAGCCCACGCCCTCTTTCTTCCAATCCAATAGATAATCGTCCGGCTCCACATCCTCCGCGCCCAATCTCACCTGCTCCCAGGGGACGATCTTGCGGCGCATACGTGGGTTATGGGTGAAGCGCCAGGTGGAGAGGATGAGAACGCCTTCGGGGACCAGCAAATCGGCCGCGGCGCGGACCAGGGCCGCGCGCGAATCGAAGCCGGGGATGTGATGGAGCGCGGCCAGAATCGCGACCACATCAAAGCGCCGCGACCGCAACGCGTCCGACCATCCGGGCCGGGCCAAATCTGCGAGATGGAATTCGGCCTGGATGTGGGTGAGCGTTTGGGCCTGTTCGCGGGCGATGGCCAGCAACCGCGCGCTCCCGTCAATCCCCACATAGTGCACCTCGTCCAAATGTTCATCCAGAAAACGGGCGAAACGCCCGTTGCCGCAGCCCAGATCGAGCACCTGACAACGCGCGGGGAAATAAGGTATAATACGCTGCCAGCCCGGCTGCGCGGCGTAACGCGTGGCTGCGAACGCTTCTGCGAAGGCCTGGTAGAACTTTTCGTTGATCTGTAACAACTGTTGTTTGACCGATGTTTTCATATTGAGAGAATGCTTATGCTGCGAACAGTTGAGGCTTTAATCGATGAACGCGGGCATGTTCACTTGCTAGAAAAAGTCGAGCTAGACGCACCTCATCGGGCGCTTATCACCATATTGAACGAACACCCTCGACAGGAAACACAACGGCCTTTTGGGCTGTGCGCCGGGGAATTCGTTGTCCCTGATGATTTTGATGCGCCTTTACCTGAGGAAATTCTGGACTTGTTCGAGGGAAAATAAGGCTTCTGTTCGCGAATAGCACATCATATCATGCCCACCATCACTCTTTCCAAATGGTCTGACGCAGAGGGCCGCACATTCGACGTGGACACCGAAGAACAGGTGCTCGTCGATGTGTTGGAACAGTTGCGCGCGCACCCCAACCTGGGCGTGAACGATTATTTGCGCATTGTCAACGCGCATGCGCGCAAGACCGGCCGCCACTTCTCCAAGAGCGAGTTGGTGGACGGCTATCGCAAGCTGGTGGCCGCGGGCAAAATGCCCGAAGACCGCGAACTATTGCGACGCCTGACCCGCAAGCCCACGCGCACCCAATCGGGCGTCGCGCCGGTCACCGTGCTCACCAAGCCCTTCCCTTGCCCCGGCGAGTGCATCTTTTGTCCCACCTTCGACAACATGCCCAAAAGCTACGTGCCCGATGAGCCGGGCGCGATGCGGGCTTTGCAAAACGAATTCGATCCCTATCGCCAGACCGCCAATCGCATCCGCGGGTTCCAGGCCATCGGCCACAGCGCGGCCAAGGTCGAACTGCTCATCCTGGGCGGAACATGGTCGGCTTACCCGCGCGATTATCAGGAGTGGTTCATCCGCCGCTGTTTCGACGCTATGAACCGCGTGGACAGCGCCACGCTGGAAGAGGCGCATCGTCGCAATGAGACCGCGGCCCACCGCAACGTGGGGCTGGTCATCGAAACCCGGCCCGACGCGGTGAGCCCGCGCGAGGTGGCTCATCTGCGACGGCTGGGCGTGACCAAGGTGCAACTGGGCCTGCAAAGCCTGGACGACCGCATTCTGACCCTGAACAAACGCGGCCACACTGTGGAAGAGATGCGCCGCGCGGTGCGTCTGTTGCGCGGCGCGGGATTCAAGATCGTGCTGCACTGGATGGCAAACCTCTACGGCGACACCCTGGAAAGCGACTACGAGGACTTTCAGCGCCTGTGGAGCGATCCCGCCATCCGGCCCGATGAACTGAAAATCTACCCCACCTCACTGCTCAAAGAGACCGAGCTATACGATTACTACCTGCGAGGGCTGTACAAACCCTATTCTGAAGAAGATCTGGTCGCGCTCATCGCCCGCTGCAAGACGCATGTGCCGCGTTATTGCCGCATCAATCGCGTCTTTCGCGACATCCCCAGCCCCAACATCGTCGAGGGCAACAAGAAAACGAATCTACGCCAGCTTGTGCAGAACTACATGGCGCAGCACGGCATGAGCTGCCAATGTCTGCGCTGTCGCGAGGTGCGCGGCCGATCGGTCGCGGCCAGTGAGTTACGGTTGGACATCTTGCCCTACGAAACCGACATCAACCGCGAATATTTTATCAGCTTCGTCACGCCGGATGACCGCGTGGCCGGATTTCTCCGGCTTTCACTGCCCAACGCTCCCGATGTGGTACCCATCGATGAGATCAAACATTCGGCCATGATTCGTGAAGTCCATGTCTATGGTCCTGCGCTCGATTTGGGCAAGAACAGTCGCGGGGAGGCTCAGCACTTGGGCCTAGGCACGCGGTTGGTGGAAAAAGCGCGCGAAATCGCCCGTGCAGAGGGGTTCAACGACCTGGCCGTCATCGCGGCCGTGGGCACGCGCGAGTATTATCGGAAACTGGGATTCGAACTGGATACGTTGTATATGCACTTGGCGATTGGAGATTGACAAATCTTCGGCCTTTTGTGATAATGTTCAAGAGCAATTGAAAAGTATCTTACATTTATCGATGTTCCGTTCTCGAAACTCAATCTCAAAGTAAGGAGTTGTGATCATGCGTCGATATCGTTTTCCCAAATTGATGTATCTGGTGTTGGTCTTGTTATTGCTGGTGGCGGTGGGTCTGGCGGCGTGTGCTCAGCAACCGGCGACCGAAGCGCCAGCGCAAGAGCAGCCGGCGGAGAAGCCCGCTGAAGAAAAGCCGATGGAAGAGGAAATCACCCTTGCTATTGAACACTTCAGCATCATCGAGGGCACCACTTGGTCGGGCGCGCACGACCGGGCCGGCAAGCGCATCGCGGAGAAGTATCCCAATGTAAGTTACATCTATCGTGAGGAAGTGGGCCCCGACAGCACGGTGCCCTTTGCTGAAGAGCTCATCGCTGAGGGCGCGGATATTGTGATCGGCAATGCTGAATTTATGGGACTTCCCCTGAAAGACATTGCTGATAAATATCCCCAGGTGATTTTTGGTTCGGTCATTGCCAGCGACCTGACTACAAAGCCCAACTTCGTTCGCTTTTTCCCGCGCCAGTATCAAGCTTTATATCTAGAAGGTCTGGTCGCGGCTGCGCTCACCGAGTCGGGCAACATCGGCGTGGTCTCCGCGTTCCCGTCGGTTCAGGTGATTCGTCGCCAGGCGGGTTTCACCCTGGGCGTGTTGGATGGCGCTGAACTGCTGAACAAGGATGTGACCATCTATGTGAAATACGTAGGTGACTGGTACAATCCCACCGAAGAGCGCGAGATCGCGAAGACGCTTATTGACCAATACAAAGTCGATGTGCTCACCCAACAATCCGATTCGGGTTCGCCATTGGATGTGGCGACCGAATCTGGCATCTGGTATGTGGGTAAGGATATGGATATAGTGGGCGAGTATGGTTGGTCGAGCACGGACACCGTGGCGATTTCCTTTGATACGCGCTGGGAGGTCATTTACGACCGAATGGTGCAAAGCAAATTGGAAGGAAATCCGCCCGAGACCGTGATGTATCCGGGTATGGAAAGCACCTTCACTTTGGCCGATGGAACCGTCGAGACCACAGTGGATATCATGAATGACGGCAAAGTGGGCGTGGAGGCCATCAGTCCCAAGGCTTTGCCTAAGATTCCGCAAGAGATTGTGGATCTGGTCAAGCAGCGTCGCGAGCAAATGATGAAAGGAGAGTGGGACCCCTTCACGGCTCACGCTTTCATTAGCAATGGCACCGGTCTTGAATTGGAGGGTCAGCCTGTTCCGGAGAAGGGAGCCGAGGTGAAGCCGGCTGGCGAGACCCCCACGGTTGAATGGCTCCTCGCTCAATTCAACTTCGATTTGGAGGGCGTGACGATTCTTGAATAGTTCGATTTGAAGATGGCTGCGCTTGCAGCCATGAAGACGCGAGACGACGTGGGGGGAAGACCGCCTTCCCCCCACGTGTCGTATATCGTTCAGACGATGAGAAGCCGTATGTTCAAGAAAAAAGCGCTCGAAACCAGCGAATTGCACAACGATATCTGGCAAAACATCCGGCCCGGCGAGGTCTTGCTCGAGGCTCGAGGCATCACAAAACGATATCCCGGTGGCGTCCTGGCCAACGACGCCATTCACTTCGAGATTGAAGCTGGCGAGATTCACGCAGTGTTAGGTGAAAATGGCGCGGGCAAGACCACGCTTATGAGTATTTTGTTTGGCCTTGTGCAACCGGATGAGGGGGAAATTCGCGTACGGGGACGCCCTGTGCGTTTTCGTTCGCCCGAAGACGCCATCAAAATGGGCATTGGCATGGTTCATCAGCATCGCAAGCTGGTGCCTGCGCACTCGGTTTTGGAAAACATCTTACTTGGCCATCCCAAGAGTCGAGGCGTAATCAAGGTGCGAGAAGCGGAGGAGGAAATCGTCGCCATTGCCGAGCGTTATGGCTTCAAAGTGGATCCGCGCGCTCGCGTGTGGCAGCTCACCGAGGGCGAGAAGCAGGTGGTGGAGATCGTAAAGGCGCTTTATCGCGGCGCCAAGATTCTGATTTTAGATGAACCCACTTCTGCTCTGACGCCTGTGGAGACGGAACGCCTTTTAGAATCCATTGAGACCATGACTCAGGACGCGTTGGGCGTTGTGCCTTTTATTACGCATAAGCTCCCCATGGTGTTGGCCATTAGCGATCAGGTGACGATCCTCAGGCGGGGCAAGGTGGTGGATCGGTTGAGCCGGGCCGTGGCCACTGAGCAGATTTTGGCCCAGAAAATGGTGGGACGGCCCGTGATTTTTGACCTGCAGAGGCCCGACGTTGAACCGGGTGAGCCCGTCATTCATGTGCAAAATCTCTCCGCCCGCAACAACAAAGGTTTTCTGGCTGTCAAGGACGTTTCCTTCACCGTGCGCGAAGGCGAGATTTTGGGCATCGCGGGCGTTGCTGGCAACGGCCAACATGAGTTGGCCGAAACTTTATTTGGCATGCGCCCGGCAGAAAGCGGCCATATTTTCTTTCAGGGTCGCGACATCACCCAGGCCTCTATCTTGGAGCGATGGAAGTTGGGCATGGGCTACACCCCGGCCGAGCGCACCGAAGTGGGTTCAATCGGCGATTTTAGTTTGACAGAAAACGTAGCCATGAATTATTACTTCGACGCGCGTTATAATCGCTCCGGTTTTCTGGATTATCGCGGTCTGCGCAGATTGACAGAGGATATCATTGCGGAATATGACGTGGTTGCACCCAGCCCTGAGGTCAAGATACAGACCCTTTCGGGCGGCAATCTTCAGAAGATCATTCTGGGGCGAGTCTTGTCACGACGACCCAAGTTGCTCATCGCCAACTTGCCAGCGCAGGGACTGGATGTGGGCGCGACCGAGTTTGTCCAGCGCAAACTTTTGGAGGCTCGCTCTCACAAAGCGGCGGTCATCCTAATTTCTGAGGATCTGGACGAGATTCTTTCCCTTAGCGATTGGGTGGCCCCCATGTATGAAGGTGAAATCGTAGACATTCTTCCTGCTGCCAAGGCAAAGAAAGACATCATCGGCGCTATGATTGCCGGATTGCATCAGGAGAACTGACCCATGACCGTGGCCGGTTATCAGATTCAACTTCGACGTCGAGCGTCATTGCCGGGATGGAAAGCGGCTATGTTCTCGTTTTTAGCGCTTTTGTTCGGTCTGTTGCTTTTTAGCCTTATCTTTTTGCTGGCCGATCAAAGCCCCCGCGAGATCTACAAACAGATTTTCGGTTATGCATTCTTCAATTCTTATGGCTTGCGTTTGAGCATCAACCGCTTCATTTTTCTGGCCTTTGCTTCTTATGCGTTCATTATTCCCTTTCGGGCCGGGTTATGGAACATCGGCATGCCGGGTCAACTTTATATGGGCGCGTTGGCCTCCTTTGGCGTGGTTTATCTATTAGGCGGCAAAACCGGCGAACTATCCATATCGCAGCCGCTGTTGTTGGCCATGTTGGTGTTGGCTGCCATGCTGGCGGGTGCGCTGGTCGGCGGCTTGGCCGGATTTCTCAAGGGAAAATGGAACGTGAACGAGATCGTGGTGACGATGATGCTGAACTTCATCGCCTTTTATTTCGTCTCGTTCATGATCAAGGATGGCGGACCATTTATGAATTTGGGAGGGCGGGGTGAGAGCTTCGAATTGCCCGAGGTCGCGCGCGCGCCCCTTTTGGCGGGTTTTCCCTACACCTTGCTTATGGTGTTCGCGTTGATGTTTGCATTGCAAGCGCTTTTTGCCCGCATGAGTTTGGGTTATCAGATTCGAGCATTTGGTAAAAGCCCGCTTGCAGCTCGATATGCGGGCGTCAAGCCGTTTTGGATTTCGATCATGGTGTTTGTGCTGGGCGGAGCGTTTGCAGGGTTGGCCGGATACCACTACTTCGCGGCCGTGCCAGGCGTATATAAGATCGCCCGCACTTATGGATACTTTGGCGACTTGTCCTTTTATGGCATCATCTGCGGTTTGATTTCGCTAGGCAATCCTATCGCCACTCTGTTCATCGCCCTGCTGTTCGGCGGTCTTTCGATCGGCGGTCGTTACGCCCAAGGAAAATTACATTTGGGCTTTGGCGTGGACTATGCCTTGATGGGCGTGCTCATGATCTCATTGGTGGCATTTCAATTTTTCTATAACTATCAGATCGCCATCACGAAAAAGGACTCTTAAGGGACGATGGTCCCACCATCTCATTATTAGGAGGATTGATATCCATGCTCGCATTCTTGATTCGAAGTCTGGAAGCGGCCATGATTTTCACCTTTGCTGGTTTGGGGGAGCTGGTGGACCAGCGCGGAGGCGTGCTGAATGTAGGACTAGAGGGCATTATGTTATTTGGCGCCACCCTGGGCTTTATTGCGGCCAAGATCACGGGCAATTATTTTATCGGTTTCATGGTGGGCATGGGCGTTGGCGCCTTATTGGGTCTCGCCCACGGTTTTTTCTCTATCACTTTGGGGGTGGACCAGGTGGTGAGCGGCATGGGCATCTGGATTTTTGGGTTTGGCATGACCACTTATATTGGCAATCCGCACACTGGCCCGTTGGGCTTGGAGCGCTTGCCCACCGTATTCGAGATTTCCCCCTTCTTTTTCTTGGCCGTGGCCATGGTCGTGGTTGTATGGTTTGTGCTTAGCAAAACAGGTTGGGGGTTGAATGTTCGTTCCGTGGGCGAACAACCCGAGGTGGCTGAGGTTTCGGGTTTGAAGGTGGCTCGCATCCGCTATTTGTGCGTGATTTTTGGGGGCATGATGTCGGGTTTTGCTGGCGCGGTGTATGGTCTCTATTATAATCCAGTGTGGAACTACAATTTTCTCATGGGGTGGGGCTTTATTTCGCTTGCCCTGGTGTTCTTTTCCATGTGGAATCCCTTTCTACTTTTTGGCGGCGCGGTGCTTTTCGGGCTGTTATGGCAGCTTTCACTCAACCCGCAAATGTTTTTCCCGGGTTTGGCCTCGCGTTATATTTGGCGCATGGTTCCCTTCATCATGACCATTTTGGTTTTGATTCTCATCTCATCGAATTGGTTCCGAACGCGTTGGGGCGCGGCCACGCCCGAAGCCTTGGGCAAGCCATATCATAAGGAATAGAGACGTTTTCCCGCTATCTATCTTTGGCCCCATCCGCGTCTTGCTCGCACAGCGCTGGACGAGCGCCTTGATCATTCCACATTCACCCACTCAAACGCATGCAGGGCCGCATCGTAAAGACCCCATGTGGGCGGGTGGTCTTTGCCCATGATCTCGCCGGGATTCACGAAATGGGTCTGGCCGATCACCTCATGATGGCGGGTGTGATCATGCCCGTAACACACGAGATCGAATTGGCCTGACTGGGCGATGCGCAAGGCCGGTCCGGGATAGTGGATGAACGCGATCTTGCGACCGCCGATTTCCAGTTCCGCGTAGATGCCGTGATGCGTAACCTGGGGAAACTTCGAGGCGACCACCTGAATCAAGCGACCGTCACCGTCGTTGTTGCCGAAAACAAGATGAATGGGGCCGGAAAACCCCTCGGCCAACTGCTTGACGATGAACGGCGCGCATAGATCGCCGCAATGGAGCAACGCATCGGCCCCGCGCGCCCGCGCCTGAGCCAGGGCCTTGTCCAGGTTCCAGATGTTATCGTGGCTGTCGGAAAAGATGGCGATTTTGGTCATGGTGGGCGTTGGGATACTGGGTACTGGGATGCTGGGTATTGGGTGTTAGAAGAACTCTTTCCTGCTTTGAAAATAGACGATAAGACCATAAGACGATAGGACGATGGGGTTAGGTTCGGCCATGGTCTCATCGTCCTATGGTCCCATCGTC
>JAADII010000062.1:0-7212 GCA_013151415.1 Chloroflexota bacterium | reverse complement strand
AACCTCAACCTTAGCCTCAACCCGCTCGAAGGGGCTGTTGACACAACGAAAAGCTTGTGATAGCGTTTGCATCCTGAGGAGGGGATTCTAACATATTTTTCCGCCTTTCGTCATCTTACTCTTCGGCCTATGAGGATCGAAGTAGTGGTCCGGCCCCGTCTGTTGCGAAAGATCGAAGCCGCGCTGAGCGCCGGCCATGTGCTCATCACCGCGCCCGCGGGCTATGGCAAAACCGTATTGCTGCGCAGCCTAAGCGCACATCGTCCTCATTCTTTCTATACGCGGTTGACCCCGGCCGACGCGGACTTATCGCGGTTGCAAGAGAAACTCGGCCCCGCGCAACGCTCGGCTCGCGGTCAATCGTTCACCGCGCTGCTGCTGGATGATGTGCACCACCTGCAAGAGGGGTCGGAAACCGTGGAATGGTTATTGGAACAAGCGAACGAAGAAGCATTCCATCTGGTTATGGCCGGTCGATGGGCTCCAACAGCCGTCCTGAGCAGCCGGGCCGCGCGAGGGGAATGGCTGCATCTGGACGCGCGCGACCTGGCTTTCACCTTGACCGAAAGCCAGGCCCTTTTGGAATCCTTTCACGCCCGCACATCGGCCCAAACCTGGCATGAGCGCACCAACGGTTGGCCGTTGG
Organism: Chloroflexota bacterium; assembly: GCA_013151415.1. Taxonomy (GTDB): domain Bacteria; phylum Chloroflexota; class Anaerolineae; order J102; family J102; genus JAADII01. The sequence goes on along the minus strand of JAADII010000062.1, from coordinate 6,566 downwards.
CCCTGGCGTTATTGAGCCGTATGAACGCCGCGCCAGACCCCCACGCGCCGGCCAAGGCCGAGCTATTCACCTACCTGGCCCACACCCTGGCCAATGACTTGCCTCCAGACCTGCTCCACTTCTGGACCGTGAGCGCGATTCCTCTGCGCTTCAATGACGAATTGACGGCCCATTTACTGGACGCCAGCACCGATGTGCGCGCACTGCGCAAAGAAGTCCGGCGTCGCAATCTCTTTCTGGAACCCGCGGATGAACCGGGGTGGTTCCGTTATCATGAACTCATTCGCGAATTCCTGGTTCGACGCGCGCGTGCGGCCGCGCTCACCATCCACCGACGCGCGATAGCTTGGTTCGAGGCGCGGGGAGACCTGGAAGCGGCCATCGAGCAAGCCCTGGACGCCGACCTTCACGAGACCGCGGCCCGGCTCATCCTCGCCCTACCCGAACGTTTCGTGTGGGACAACGGCCGCTTTCGCACATACCGACGCTGGGTGTATGCGCTGGACCGGACGACCCGCGAAGCCAATCCCGAATTGCTGATTCGGCTGGGAACTTATCTGCTACAACAATTGGGTATGCGAGCCGAAGCCCACGCCCGATTGCAAGAAGCGCTCCATCTTGCGCAACAGAACAACGATGCGCTCGCGCGGCGTCGCGTGCTGGGTCGCATGGCCCGACTGCACTATCGGGATGGCGACGCGAAACAGGCCCTGACCTATGCCCAGGCCCTGTTGGATGACCCCGAGTGTCAGGGACAAGAACGACTCGATGCGCTCTATATCGCCGCGCCCGCGCTTGGCGATCTAACCCGCTTTCGCGATGCGCAACAGGCCTATCTCGAGGCCATCCGATTGGCCAAAGCCCTGGATAAGACCGAAGAGGAAATGCTGTTCCGCACCAATCTCGCCATCACCGTGCTCATTCCCCGAGGACGTTTCGCCGCCTCGCAACGCCATATCCAGGCGAGCCTGGACTATTTCCGGGATTCTCCCGGTCGATGCATTTCGATACTTTTGCAGCAATGCGAAATCCACGCGGCCAAAGGCGATTGGGATGGCCTCGCGTCGGTATTGCAGCAAGTCGAAGACTTGATGGCCGAATTGGAGGTGCAAAACGTGAGTCATTTGCTCTGGCGCGCCTATTATCAGGGCGTTCTGTTCACCGGACGCGGCCTGTTCGACGACGCGCGACACTGGCTAAAGCAGACCGAGCAAGTGGCGAAACAGCACCCCCTGGCCCTGGTGTGCCTGGCCTGGTTAGAAAGCTGGCTGCTTCGACGCGAAGGGCGCTATGAGCAGGCCGTCGGCCGAGCCGAAACCACGCTGGCCCAACCTTTGGAGGCGCCATTCTATCGCGCGATCCTGGCCCTGGAGCGAGACATCGCCCTGGCCATGCAAGCATGGCAAGACCCCTCCATTACGGTCTCATTGCACCCGGAAACTCGAAATCTCATCCGCTGGCGCGCCCGCGCCGACCTGGTTCGATTGCGCGCCCTGTTGAGCATTTGCAGTCATAACCGCCGCGATGGCCGCCTGTTGCATCACTTGCGGGCAACCCTGCGCGCGCTGGACCACCCCGGATATGAAAACCTGCTCACGCATCGCGATCCCGAGTTGGGCGCTCACTTCTGGTCTCTGGCGCTGGCTCAGGGCGAAGCCCCCGATCGGGCGTTGGCCGCGCTTCAGATCATTGGCGATCCCGACCCTGTTTCTCAGAGCCTCGCGCATAACGATCCTGCGGTGCGCGCACGCGCGGCCCAGGCCCTGGCGGCCATAGGTCGCGAACAGGCCATGCCCGCGCTGGCCAACGCGCTCGCGAACGAGCAAGACCCGACCGCGGCCGCGGCTATGAATGCTTCTCTGCTCCACCTGGAGTCGCGACCGCCGCCCCCGCTTCGGGTCCAGGTGCTGGGAGAATTCGCGTTGTGGCGCGATGGCCGTCTTGTGCCCGCGCAGGCCTGGCATCGGCCTGTGGTGCGACGCTTGTTTCAATATTTCGCGTTGCATCGAGGCCAGCCATTGCCTCGCGACCGCATACTGGACGACCTCTGGCCGCACACCGAACCGCGCAAAGCTTGGGCCGCATTTCGCACCACATATAGCAAGCTGCGTCCTGTGTTGGACCCTTACACGCGCCCCAAGTCGGGCCTGCGCTATGTGGCCGTGAAAGGCGCGACCTATCGGTTCGACCCTCATGACGTGGTGCAGGTGGACGCGGAGATATTGGAAGCAAAAGTGCGAGAGACGCTGAAAGTCGGTGGTGCAAGCGACATCCCCCCGATTGACGAGGACTTTCTGGCCGCGCTCGAGGCCTGGAAACCCTTGTTGCCTCAATTGCCTTATGAAGAATGGCTGTTAGAGCCGCGCGAACGGCTGCAGAACCTGTATGTGGAGGGGTGTCTGTATGCAGCCGAAGCCATGTTGGTGCGCGGACGGGCGGTCGAAGCCGAAACGTGGGCCTTGCGCACGGTCGAGGCCGCGGCCTGGCTGGAAGAGGGGTGGCAAGCTTTGATGCGCGCATATGCACGGCAAGGAAAGCGGACATTGGCGCTCAAAGCGTATGAAAAGGCCGTAGAGGCATTGAAACAGGAGCTCGCGGTCGAGCCATCCGATCTCACACGGTGGCTGGCCGCGCGGGTGAAGCGGGGCCAGGGGATTTGAACCTCGCGTTTGCCGGGCGTTTGCTGAGCGTCAACAACCGCATACAACAATAAGGGCGACCATCCCGCGAGCTTGCGCTGCTCGCGCTCGGTTCGTTGTTCTTATGTCATGTCCGGTAAAACGCGCCTTTCCTCACCGTCATCGGCGCATCAGCGCCGAGCATTTGTGCTGCGCATATGGCATGACCCCGCGGGCCGCATTTGGGGCCAACTTGTGGACCCGGCCGAGCAGTGGCGACGCTCCTTTGTGGGATTCGACGAGCTGCGTCACATATTGCTAACGCGGCTGCTAGACCTCGACCGCCAACCGCGCGATTCCGCGTCCAGTGCGAACAAGGGGAGGCTTATTGAAAAATGAGAACCCAACTGTTTCTGTCCATATCCATCACCACGGTCACTTTGCTCTTCTTGACCGTTGTTTTGCCGATGGATGGTCATCCGGTTGAGGGGGCCGTCATCACGGTGAATACGGCCGAGATGACCGTGGCCGACGACGGCCTGTGCTCGCTGATCGAGGCCATCATCGCCGCAGAAACGGACGCGGCTTCGGGCAATCGAGCCGGTGAATGCCCCACTCTTGGTCCGCTTCAGAACAACGGCGGCCCAACCCCGACGCACGTGTTGCCGGCCGGGCCTGGCATCGACGCGATCCCGCCCCATGACGAGGGATGTCGGCCCGGTCAGAGTCTGGATCAACGCGGCTTTATGCGCGCGGGGGGCGAGGGCAAAGGAGGCGCGGCCTGCGATATGGGCGCTTACGAAGCCAACACAGCGTCGGCTCAATCACAACTCTACTTACCACTGCTGACACGACGCCGTGAGGAAAACGCCATTTTCATCTGGTGGAGCGAAGCTGAAAATGGCCGGTTAACCCAACCTATTGGGGTGCGAGCTGGCTCCAACGCATCGGGCTGTAGATATGTTTATCCCACCGATGATTGGTCCAACGGCAATGTGGAATTCGATTTTTACATTCCCTCTTCCGGCAACTACTACGTGTGGGCCAGAGCAATGGGCTTCGGTGCGGGTCGAAATTCCTTCTGGGTTTCCGTGGACGGTGGGGAGGAGTATTGGTTTAGCATTCAGCCCAAGAACGACAATGAGTGGACTTGGTGGTGGCAGCCATCGCCGCCGCCAGGACAAGGAGAGAATCATGACGGACCGGTCTATCTTACTCAAGGGTGGCACACCATTCGATACCGCGCGCGAGAACGCGATTCGCGTCTTGACGCGGTGCTTATCACCGATGATCCCAGTTACACGCCAACCCAATTCATGCCTTGCCCTGATCGACTGGGATTGGTAAATGACGGTAGCTTTGAAAACGGTCCTCCGCCAGCATCGAGTTGGATTGAAGAAACAAACACAACTTGTGAATGGATAGGAAATTATGAACAGGCCTGGGATGGACTTGCCGCATATCATGGTTCTATGGATTTCTGGGGAGGCGGCTATTGCGTTGTAAACGATGTTTGGAATCCCGCCTCCACCTCTGTTAGACAAATGGCGATCGTTCCTTTTTCGGATCCCACCTTATATTTTCGATTTCTCACCTATCGTCCTGACGCTCAAGACTCCTTACCAGACTGGGCTTACGTGGACATAAACGGCAATAGAGTTTGGACGCTATATTTGGTTCAAGCAAACGATACATACCCTAATTGGCGTTTGGCCACGGTGGATTTGAGTGATTATGCCGGACAACAAGTTGAACTGAAAATCGGCGTCGAATCCAACGGGGATCTGACCGGGAATATTCGCATCGATTTTGTCGAACTCGGCGCCTCTGACCTACAGCTCGACATGGTTCCGGGGCATCCATTTGATGGATACGTTTCCGGTGAACAAAGTCAGCTTTCGACAACTCGTCCTGAGCCATGAGATCCATATCACAACTAGGAGATATGCCTTTCCACTTACGTCTATGCCCACGCCACCGAGTTGCCTGCGCTCGCCGCGTCTGAAACCCGAGTTTCCCAAAGACGAAATCGAAATTCCTGCACCCCCCTTCGCGCCAAGCGAGTCGAATTCGTTGTTCGCGATTCTGCTCCCCGCGACCTTTATGGCGGCAGTGATGAGCGTCATCGGCATTTTCGTGGCGCAGAGCGGCGGGGGGCGTCCTGTGTACTCTTTATGATTTCCATGATGTTAGCCTCCTCGGTCGCATCCGTCATTCTATACTTCAGAAAGAAACTGGTCATTCTGCAATACTGGCCGCATAGCATCTATTTGCCGCAGATAGCCCAGAATTCGTGAGAATCCATGCCAAGGAGAGACGCATGAAAACCCGACTTCTTTCCTCATTTGTCGCTGCACTTGTTCTGCTTTTGCTGTCATTCGCTGCGGCAATGAACGCACACTCGGACGAAGCCGCAGTCATTCGCGTGAATACAGCCCAAATGACCGTGGCCGATGACGGCCTGTGCTCGCTGATCGAGGCCATCATCGCCGCGGAAACGGACGCGGCTTCGGGCAATCGAGCCGGTGAATGCCCCGCGGGCGGGCCCGCGGACGTGATCGAGCTGGCGCCCATCACCTACACGCTCACCACACCGCACACCGACGCGCTGGGCGACGAGTATATCGGTCCCACCGGCNGCCCATCCAATCCAACGTCACCATCGAGGGAAACGGGGCCGCGATCCACCGCGACGCGGCCGCGCCCGAATTCCGCATTTTCCTGGTGAAAGGCGCCAACGCCCAACTCACCCTCAACAACCTCACCATCAGCGGCGGTTACACATCCGGAGAAGATGTGGGTCCTGCGATTCTAGTCGATGAAGATGCAACGCTGGTTCTGGATCATGTTCTCATCACAAACAACACCGCGCATCACACCGGCGACGTCCGCCCCCTCGATGGCGTCATTATCGCCTGGTCTGGCGTTCTGAAAATGAATCAGAGCGCGATACGGGCCAACAGCGCTCCTTCGGACAGCGCCTTAACGTTATCCAACGTCGACGCCGAGATCGTGAACAGCGACATTGCCGACAACGACGCCGCCGGAATCGATATATGGCGCGGCCGCACCTCCATCAAAGGCGGCGCGATTCGCAACAACGCACAAACCGGCGTGTTCGCGCTCTACGCCGCGATGGACATGGATGGCGTACGCATTAGCGAAAATCGCAAATTCGGGATCGAAGTTCGAGCCACGACGCTCACCATGTCCAACAGTCAGGTGGTGGACAATATCATCGAAAAACAGGCGTTCGGTCCTCAGGCCGGCGGCATGGCCATTTCGTTCAATTCGGTGGTCACGCTAACGCAGACCTCGGTCATAGGCAATCGGAATTATGAAGAACCCGGAGTAGAAATCTTGGGGTATGACGGCATTTTCGCTATCGATTCAACCCTCACTTTGATCCGAAGCCTGGTGGCGGATGATCTGAGCGCGGATAACGATGACTACGCGATGGCTGTGAATGATGGCGTCTTGACCGTCGATAATAGCACTGTGTCCGGCTCGAATCGGAAAGTGCTCTGGCTTGGAGGCGCGGCCGACGCGGTCATTCTCGACAGCACCATCCTTTCCACCGATCCCGACGCTTTTGCAGCCTTAAATAACACCACGTGGGGCGAGGTTCGCGTAGGACGCAGCATCGTTCAGTCATGTTGGGACCCGTTTACGTCATTGGGATACAACTTGTCCGCGGAACGAGGCTGCTTCAAGCGGAGCCGCGAAGGGGACGTGTTGGATCCCAATCTGAGCGCTTATCTTGGTCCGCTTCAAAACAACGGCGGCCCAACCCCGACGCACGCGCTGCTGGCCGGGCCGGCCATCGATGCAATTCCGCCCCATGACGAGGGATGTCGGCCCGGTCAGAGTCTGGATCAACGCGGCTTTATTCGCGCGGGGGGCGAGGGCAAAGGAGGCGCGGCCTGCGATATGGGCGCTTACGAAGCC
>JAADII010000090.1 GCA_013151415.1 Chloroflexota bacterium | reverse complement strand
TTCCATTTTCTTCCAACATTCTCTCATTCCTTTTCAAAACCTTTTCACCTCCCCCACCTGGCTGCCGCTTGCCACCACGCACGCGCTGCGGCCGCGGCGCATCTCGCGGATGGCCACTTGCATATAGCGCGGGGCCAGCGCCCGCGCCACCGCAGTTAGCATCCAATAGGGCAAGGGGCCGTCTATCACCAACACAGAAGCCGGAGGAAGCGGGGGGATGTGAATCGGTTCAGGCTCCAGAGCCGGGTTGGGAATATCGAACGATAGCCACAGCGCCTCGCCCTCCATGTGCGGCGTTACGCCGAACTCCGCGTTCTCCTGTGCGCTATCCAATTGCACCTGCGGGGGCGCGATCCAGCCATAATGCCGCGCATCGAACACATAAAAACGCGACCGCGCGAGCGCATGGATGGCGATGGCTGCATACAGCCAGGCCGGGCCGCGACCATAAAGCGCCAGGCCGCGTTCAGATGCGCGCGGGATGAGAGCCAACGCCCGTCGCATCGCTTCCGGCGTCCACCAATCCATCCCCTCTCGTTTGCCCACCCCCACCGCGCGGGCCAACTCCTCCAGCACCAACGCGTCGGCGTCTTCGGGTGCGCGGCTCAGATGATGCTCGCGGATAATCTCGGACGGATAATCGAATATCCCGCAAAGCCGGTTCAGCAAAGCCTCGAATGTGCGCCCCAATCGCGGCCGTTTCCGATCCAGCCCCGCGATCACACCCTCGAGCACCCCAGCCTCGCGCAAAATCGCATCCTCGCCCTTCAAATCCGACCGCAACACCGCCACCGGCAACAGGCTCATCTCATTCAACCAGCCCTCCCACTGCGCGCGCTCGGCTTCGGTGCGATAGAGCAACACATAATGCGTGCACGCCCGCAACACGCGAAACTGGTCCCCGCGCGGCTTGCCGCCCACATCCACCAGCATGGGCGCTTGCCGCTGCAACACGGCTCGCTCCATGCGCGTCACCAGTTCGGGCGTAAAAACCCCCTTCTTACGCACCGCGAAAGCCACCTCATAAGGCGCTTCGAACGTCCAGTCGCCCTCGCCATCGGGCGCGGTGCGCAAGAGAATGAAATCGATTTGTCGCCTTTTCAAAGCCGTGGTAAGCTCATGAGCCAGGACCGATTTGCCCGCATGGGGCGGTCCGGCCAGTAACAGCGCGGGAAATAAATTGACATGCATGTTCGAGCCTCCGGTGGTTTAAGCAAGTTTCGTCTATCCATCTTGGTCGGCATAGGCAAAAGATATGGCTCAAGTTTCAAATGGATAAGCGCTTAAGTTACACTCAATGGGATTCTTGTCATGACCAAACGCACTGTGCTCGTCGCCACTTTGGGCGGGCAACCGCAAATCGTCACCTTTGCTTTACAACGGCTCCACGAACATGGCGTTCCCATCACCGAAGTCGCCGTGTTGCATTTGAGCAGGCCGCGCTACTTAAGGGCGCTTCGACGTCTGGGTCAGGCTTTTCCGGGTGATGAATTCCTGGGCAGGCGTTGTCACTTGCGGCCTGTTCCCATCCGTGTGGACGACGAACCGCTGCCCGATATTCGTGGGGAAGAGGATGTGAACGCGGTGTGGCGGGCCATCTATCAGGTGATTCGACAACTCAAAGACGATGGCGCGCAGATTCATCTCCTGCTTACGGGCGGACGTCGCATGATGGCCCTGCTTGGCGTGTCCGCGGCCATGTTGCAACTCGAGCCGGGCGACCAGATATGGCATCTTTACACGCCCGATGCTCTGCTAAAAAAGGCGCGAGATGGCGCCATACTCATCGCGCCGCCCAACTCCGGCGTCAGGCTATTGCGCACGCCCATCGCGCCGCTGGGAGCCTACTTTCCGGCCATTCAAGTCCTCACCCGCACGCCCGACGAAGTCCTGGCCCGCTCGACGCGCTGGCTGGACGAACAACAACAGGCCTTGTGCGAAAAAGTGTGGGCTGCGCTCTCGCCGCGCGAGCGCGATGTCTTGCGCGTCTTCGCCGAGGGCAAAAACCGGCGCGAAGCCGCCGCCGCTCTGCACCTCAGCATCAAAACCATCGACGCTCACAAATCCAAAATCCTGGGCGAATGCCGCGTGGCCTGGGATGTAGACGAAGGGAAACGAATCGACTACCATTTTCTGCGCGAAAAATTCCAGGATTACGTCCGTCAACTGCGTTGACGACCCCCAGTTTACCACAAAGCCCTCCCTCTGTCTTCAGAAGAAATCCTCAATATCAGTAAGAAACATTTCCCAGGCGACGCGGGCGATCCACGTCGATGAGGCCAGAGTATCAGAGCGTCAGAGAGCCAGAGGCCGACCGACCAACTGACCACGCGACCAACAGACCACGCGACCAACCGACCCATGCAACTCCTGTTCGACGAACGCGATCAACCCTTCGTCAGCGCGTATTTGCCCGTCTATGCGGCCTTGGGGCTGGCCGCGGGAGTATGGCTGGGAGAGCGGCTCTTTCGGTGGGGCTGGTTTGCATGTGAGGGCGAACAATTGCATCCTGCGGCCTGGTGGGCGTTATCGCCCTTGCCGCTGCTGCTGATCTTATGGTGGAGAGGATGGCCTCGCCGCCGCGTCGTCATCCCCGCGTTGGCAATGGGCATGGCGCTCATCGGCGTCTGGCGCTATGCGATGCAGCCCTTCGAGCCCTGTTTCGGGCCGAACGATCTGGCCTATTACAACCGCGACCAACCCTTTGGCCGGCCCGACATCCTTATCGGCATGGTCGCGGGTTATCCCGAAAAGCGCGAAAATTACAACCGTTATCGGGTTTGGGTGGAGACAATCCAACGGGATGGCCGGCGTCGGCCTGTGCAGGGCGTGGCCTTGGTGCGAACCGCGGCCGACCAACACTTCTTCTATGGCGATCGCCTGCGCATTCGCGGGGTTCCCGAAACCCCGCCCACCTTTTCCAGCTTCGATTATCGTCGCTTTCTGGCTCGCAAGCGCGTTCACACCCTGGTTCGGCGGACCCAAATCACCTTGCTGGATGAAGACCAAGGCAACCCCTTTTGGGCTGCGCTCTACGCGTTTCGCGCCCGCGCCGGCGCCGCGCTCGACCAACTCCTGCCCCAACCTTACGCGGCCCTGGCCAACGGCATGATCCTGGGCATCGAAAGCGGGATCCCGCGTGATCTCTACGACGATTTCAATCTCACCGGCGCATCTCACGTCATCGTCATCAGCGGTTCCAACATCGCCATTATTTCCGCCATCTTTCTAGGCCTATTCATTCGCATCTTTGGCCGACGCAAAAACGCGGCCGTGGTTCTGGCTCTGGTCGGCATTGTCCTCTACACCCTGCTGGTGGGCGCAGACGCTGCGGTCACGCGCGCGGCCATCATGGGCGGGCTTTTCGTCATTGCGGTGGGTTTGGGTCGTCAGAGCGTCGCGCTCATCTCCCTGTTCGCGGCCGCCTGGCTCATGCTTTTGCTCAACTCTCTCACATTGTGGGATGTGGGCTTTCAGCTCAGCTTTATGGCCACTCTGGGCCTTATTCTCTTCAGCAGGCCTCTACAAAAACGCTGGAGCCGCGTTGTGGGCGAGCGCCTGCCGGGTTTGGTCAGCAACCTGTTGGCCGAGGGGCTGCTCATCACGTTGGCTGCTCAGATCACCACTCTGGCCCTGGTGGTCTTTTATTTTGGTCGGCTTTCCCTCGTTTCCTTCGTGGCCAACCTGCTCATCTTGCCCGTGCAGCCGCCCATCATGGTTGTGGGCGGGTTGGCCGCACTGGTGGGGATGGTCTTGCCCGCCGCGGCGCGGCTCATCGCGCTCATTCCCCACGCCAGCCTGTGGTGGACTGTGTTCGTGGTGGAAAAGCTGGCCGCGTTGCCCTGGGCTTCGCTAGAGGTGGGCGCGTTCGGGCGTCTGTTGGCCGCGCTCTACACGGCTGCGTTTGCCGCGGGGTTTTTGTGGTGGCTCTTTCGTCAGGAACAGGGCGAGCGCGCGTTGTTGCCCCCGACCTGGCGCGCGCCCGCGCTGCGCGGCGCGACCGCAGCCATCGCCATCATCCTCCTTTTGTGGACGGGCGCCAGCTACGCCGAGGCCCAACCCGATGGCCGGCTACGCGTCTACCAGATAGGCCGGGAAAGAGCCGCGGCCTGGCTCATTGTCACGCCCGGCGGTCGGCGCGTCCTCTTGGATCCGGCTCGCGACGCGGCTTTGCCGCTCGCAGACTTGCTCCAAACCCTCCCGCGCGGCCGCGGCTCTCTCGACTTGCACATCGTCACCCGACCCCAAACCGAGCCATCTCCCGCCATTGTCGCGGCCATGCAGCTTCGAGCCGGCCAACCAGAACTGGCCGAGGGCGCGGTTGTTCGTCTTGATTCGGGCGCAGCCCTTGCGTTACTGCGCGCGGCCACTGAGCCGACCGAATCCGATCTCTTTTTGCTGCGATACGGCCTCTTCACCATGTTGCTTCCCTACGAATTGAGCCAGCCTGCTCAACAAGCCCTGCTCCGCCAACCATCCCCCGGCCCGATCCTCTTACCCGCGCCTTATCCAGGAACGCAGGCCTGGCCCCATCCTGACCTTTTCGCCCATCTCAGGCCTCAAACCACCCTCCTGCCCATGGGAGCCACCTACCCACCGGCCAGCCAGCGCGCTTTGGCCGCGTCCGTCTCTGTTGCTCCCATCCCGACGGACGCGGTCATTGAAATCAACACCGATGGCCGCGTCTTTTCGCTTCTTCAACATCCCTATCCCGCGGATGTCGTTCAGAGATGAGCCGCTTATTCCACCACATATTCCAAAAACTGTCGCACAGCCGATGTCGTGGGCATGGCAAGCGCCTTTTGCGCAATTTCCCGGCATTGCGCCATGCTCCAACGCCGGATCTCATGCTTCACGCGAGGGACCGAGGCCGGCGCCATGCTGAATTCGTCCAGTCCAAGCCCTAGAAGCAGCGGCGTCGCCAAGGGATCGCCCGCCATTTCACCGCATAGCCCCACCCAAATGCCCGCTTTGTGCGCGGCTTCGATGGTCATGGCAATAAGCTTGAGCACGGCCGGATGAAAAGGGCTGGCCAGGTGGGCTACGCGCTCATTGGTGCGATCCACGGCCAGGGTGTACTGCGTGAGATCATTGGTGCCGATGCTAAAGAAGTCCACTTTCTGGGCGAAATGTTCGGCCAAAAGCGCGGTCGAGGGCACCTCCACCATCATGCCAAACTGCACCTTTTCAGGTGCGACATGACCTTCGCGAACGATCTCCCCCTGCGCCTGCTCGAATAGCTCGCGCGCCCGCTCCACCTCCTCCAGGCATGAAACCAAAGGCAACATGATCCGCAGATCCGCGCCGGTCATGCCGGCCGCGATGAGCAAGGCGCGAAATTGCCGGAGCAACACATCCGATCGCGTGTCGATCATGCGAATGGCGCGCCATCCGAGAAATGGATTCGGCTCGGCCATGACATTGAGATAGAGCACCGGTTTGTCGCCGCCTACATCCAATGTGCGCACCACCATGGGGCGTTGCTCCATCACCTCGAAAACAGCCTTATAAGCCTGGATCTGCTCCCTTTCCGTGGGCATGGATGAACGCCCAAGATAAAGAAACTCGGTGCGGAAAAGCCCCACGCCCTCGGCCCCCATATTCATGGCCTGGCGCGCGTCTTGAATATTGCCCACGTTGGCCACAACCTCGACAACATGGCCATCGGTGGTGATGGCCGGCTCATGGGCCAGCCTGAGCTCGGCCTCGCGACGCTCGCGCCATTTCGCCTGACGCTTGCGCAGAGCGGCCACCACATCTTCTGGGGGATCAATCCACACCTCGCCCGTCTCGCCGTCCAATATAACCGTGACATCTTCGGGAATTTCGCGCAAGGGGATAGGCGCATTGACAATGGCCGGAATGCCCAGCGCGCGCGCCAGGATCGCGCTATGCGACGTGGGCCCCCCTCGCACTGTGCACAGCCCCAGCAGATTCGCCTGGTCGAACTCGATGGTGTCCGACGGCGCCAGCTCCTCGGCCAGGACAATGGCCGGATGATCCAACGAGGCCGCGTCCGCGTGGTCTTTGTCCATCAGAATGCGGATCACTCTGCGTTTCACATCTCTCACATCTTGCGCCCGCGCCTGAAAATATTCATCATCCATCTGCCCCAACATATTGGCGTAATGCTCGAAAGCGTCCTCGATGGCCGCCTCCGCGTTGAGAGAGTGAACATGAATGGATTCTTGTTGCGCGGCCAGCAGTTCCGCGTCGTCCAAAAACAGTTGATGCGCCTCGAATATCGCGGCTTCTTCCTCACCGGCCGTCACCCGCGCCCGCTCGATGAGCGCGCCGATCTGTTCGCGCGCTTTGGCGAAAGCCTGGTTGATGCGCTCCACCTCATGCGCGGGGTCGTCCACTTTCCGTCGCTCAACCACCGGCTCCTCCGGCAAATACACCCACGCCGGGCCGATGGCGATGCCGCCTGAGGCCGGAATGCCTTGAAAACGTTGCATCTTATTCACCAAAGTTGCTTTGAACCAGGTCGGAGAGGGCCTGGAGCGCTTCCTGGGCTTGCTCGCCTTCTGCGCTCACTTCGATCTCATAACCCTGAGACACCCCCAGCGTCAATACGCTGAGAATGCTCTTGGCGTTGACCGGCGGCTTGCCATCCGTCACATTTCGTACGGTGATTTGGCAAGGGAAGGAAGCGGCTTTCTTGACAAACTCGGCCGCAGGACGGGCGTGAAGACCCGCTGGATGATTGACGACAAGTGTAATCGATGGCATGGTATTATTCTCTCGTATCGACGGAATAGACATTGGTTGACGAGAGGGAGCGATGGGAGCTTGGTTTGAAAAATGTTTGAGAGAGCGATATTGGGGAGGGCGATGAGACGATGACGCCACCGTCTCATCGCCCAGGGCGTTCGTCGCTGGGAAGTTATGGCTCGTCAACAGCAGCCATGACGGGGCGGCGTTGGAAAGTCGTTCTAGGGCGAAGCCATTCAGGCGCGAACCTTCAAGATGGCCCTAAGCTCATGAGCTCGTCGCTACTAGGCGCTCGCTTCGCCTTCGGGCTTGGGCGCGCCCGCGGCCACTTCCCAGGCCGTGCGGTTGCGCATATAGAGGAACATGGCCGCAATGAGTAGGAGCAAAACGACCAGCAGACCGATAGGCCCGCCCAGCAGCTGCACGAGACCGACAAAGAGCGCCGGCGGCCATAAGAACCCATCCGCGATGCTGGTGATCTGCACCGCATTTTCGGGGATTTGGAAGTTGGCCGCCACCGCAGCCTCGGTGAAGAGCGGCGCCATAGCCGTGGCGATGTAGAAGCCAATGGCCAATGTCACCGCGCCGGCGATGATCATGCGCAATACGTTGCCGCGCAAGAGCGGCGCGGTCATGGCCACCACAAAGGGGATCACGGCGAGGTCTGCGAACAAGATCACGCGGTTGCCGGGAAGAATAATGCTGAGCAGAATGGCGATGGGAACCAGCACCAGCGCGCTGGCGATGGCCGCGGGATGACCGATGAGGATGGCCGAGTCGAGACCAATGTCGATCTCGCGATCGCTGGCCCGCTTTTGCATAAACTCGCGCGCGGCTTCCGAAACCGGGATCAGACCTTCCATCAGGATCTGAACCATGCGCGGGAGCAGCAACATCACCGCGGCCAGGTTCATGCCCGTGCTCAGAATCTTCACAACGGCTTGCTCGGCGTTGTAATAGCCAATGACGCCTAAGATTAGACCAATGATCAAGCCCAGAATCACCGGCTCGCCAAACACGCCCCACCGTTCGCGAATATGCTCGGTGTCGAGATCGATATCGCGCAGCTTGGGAATGCGGTCGATGACCCAATTGACCGCAATGGCAATGGGCACGATGGGCGCGGATGTGAGATGAGGGATGGAAATGCCCGGCAAGCCGTAGAAGTGTTGCACTGCTTTGGCCGTCCAATCGGCGAGGAACAAGGCCAGCGCGGCCGCAATGGCCGCAGCGACGAGCCCGTAAACCAGGTTTCCGGTTGCGGCCACCACCAATGAACCGATGAACGCGAAATGCCAGAAGTTCCAAATGTCTACATTCAAGGTGTTGGTCCAACGCGCCACCAACATGACAATGTTTACGACCAAGGCGATGGGAATCACCCACAACCCCACCGATGAACCAAAGGCAATGGCCGCGGCCGAAGGCCAGCCTACATCCACCACATCGCGTTGGATGCCTGTGTTGGTCACGATGGCTTGCGCCACGTCACTCAGACTGGTCCACATTAGACCGATGACCAGGTTGATGCCGATGAAGGCCACGCCAATGGTTACGCCGGCGCGAAAAGCCCGCCCCGGCTTTGCTCCCAAAACCAGCGCCACAATAAAGATGATGATGGGAAGCATCACGGTGGGCCCGAGCGCATCCACCACTGATTTGAGACTTTGCAAAAAAGCATCCATGATACAAACCCTCCTCGGTCGAGACAGGGGCGCACTTCACCCCTGGGCGAGATAACGCGAGCCTCTCGAAGAGACGCGGTCTCTTCTCGAAAGACTCATTAGGAGATAAATAGGATCTGCATGTGGAGAGGCGCGCGGTTGCCAATGAATTACGCCTCTCTGAGTTTTTCCTCTATTTCATTGAGCACCTCCTCTTTACCAATGCCGGTGAGAAATGGGAGCGCCTTGACAACCGGAACGCCCAGGTTGTCGGGGAGCGGGGTGGTGGTGACGATAAGGTCCACGCCTGATAGATGGCTACGGATTTCTGCGGCCTTGCACTGTCGCGTCACCACGGGAATGCCGCGTTCGCGCATAGACTCTTCGATGGCCTTGGCAACCACCGTGGATGTGGCGATGGCCGTGCCACAGGAAACCAGAACGACTTTCGGCTTGCTCATTGCTATCCTCCTGGAGTTGTGCAGAGCGAGAGGTGGGAAGAGAGTTCGATCACGAGGCCTCGTTCTCCGCCAGGATGGTTTGCACCTCCGCGACCGTGGTCGCCGACGTCAGCCGTTGGATCAATTGCGGGTTTTGCAAAATGCCCGCCACTTCTTGCAGCATGGCCACCTGCGATTTCGGCTCTTCCAGCGCCAGCAAAAACACCAGCCGAACGGGAACCTCCTCTTCTGGTTCGACCATGTTGCGGAAGATGACCGGTTTAGGCAATGTGGCCAGCGCGACGGCCGGTTTGATCACGTGCTCCACATCGGTGTGCGGGATAGCCGCATTGATCTCGCCGCCAAGGGGCAATCCGGTGGGAAGCGTGGCCTCTCGAGACAGCGCCGCCTGCGCGAAGCTGTCTTTCACATATCCGGATTCTAGCAATTTCTGGCTGAGATGACGAATTACGTCTTCAGCGTCCTTGGCGGGATAGTTGAGAATGATGGCGTGTGAGTCCAAAAGTTGAGCAAGCATAAGGTTGATGGGGTTGAGATGTTGTGAGATTTGGCTGATAAGCGAGACGACCTCTCAAGCGCAGAATGAAGCCATTTTGTCCGGGCCGGAAAACGCGCCGCAACTCGTTGACCAACAATGAAACTAAACCGTTTCGCGCACGAAATCGCGCTCGACCAATGCTCTGAGCGCACTCACCGCCTCTTCGGCTTCTGGGCCTGTCGCCTCGACCAAAATCTGATGACCTTGTTGCGCGCCCAATAGCAACAATGAGAGCGGGCTTTTCGCATTTGCCGGCCCTTTGTTTGTGGTCAGATTTTTCACGGTGATATCGGCGTCGAACTCCTTGGCCGTCTTGACGAAAATGGCCAGAGGCCTGGCGTGGAGACCGGCTTGATGATGGATGGTGAGCGTCACTTCAGGCATCTGAAGATTCTCCGAAATATTGGATGACTTGGGCGAACATCGTTTGTTGACACCAATAAACGGCCATTTCCGCGTGAGCAATGGCCTCGTGAAGCGCGTCGCCCACGGCCAACAAACCATAGTCCTGGATCAAAAAAACAGGGCGCTCTCGAGCTGTTGATGCAATGAGCTTGGCGTCGGGCGGAATGCAGACCAGCGCAGCGGGAAGGAGATGGCGGCGTTTCGCTGGCTCTTTGTCTTGGCCGGCTTCGAGCGAGGCGAATGCCGCGGCCAGGGGCGCATTGCTGCTCAAAACCGCGCCCGACTGCGTAGCCTGGTATATGGCCCGA
Source organism: Chloroflexota bacterium (assembly GCA_013151415.1). GTDB lineage: Bacteria > Chloroflexota > Anaerolineae > J102 > J102 > JAADII01. The sequence goes on along the minus strand of JAADII010000090.1, from coordinate 15,170 downwards.
TGCCAGGAGGCGCGGGCCGGAAGCCGTTCATGATCGCCAAATGCCTCTTTGGTCAATGAGGCGACGAGCAAGTCTTGTTCATCCAATCGGGGAAACCAGCTTCTCTCTTTGGTGATGAGAAACTTGCCCCCCGCCAAACGGACGCTCATTTCAATTTGAACGCCCATGAGCAGGTTTCGGCTCGCGACCAACTGGCCGCATTCCAGAAAGGTCTGCAAGATTTTGGGAGGGATCAAAGCTTTGCGCACCTTCGCATTATCTTTTCGAGGTGCATTGATCAAACGCACAACGGTCAGGGTGAGTTGCTGGTATCTCTTCAGCAGATTCACGTCCTCAATCCTCTGCATCCGACTCGGCAAGCATCTTATCTTGAAGATAACGAAGATGAACGATGTATTGGGTTTCATCCAGTTCGAGAGCGTCAAGAGGAAGGGGCGCGCCTTGGGGAATGTCTTTCGTCACCGTTGCGCCTATAGCCAGCCCTAGGGGCGTCAATCGTTGTTCGCGGGCAATCTGGGCTTTTTCGATCATGCCATAAACGGTGTAGCCTCCTAAGCCATCGATTTTCTCGCCTGCTTTCAAGTCTCTTTTCGCCATGGCAATGGTTTCAGCCACAGGCGGGCGCTCAGTGGCCAGGGTGGCTTCGCCGTACAATACGGCGCGGGCGATGGAAATAGGCGTTTCGAGATTAGCAAGATGATAGGGCCGATAAAGCGCCCAATACTTGCCGTAACCGTTGAGTCGCAAATAACGCAAATCCGCGATGATTTTGGGCTGGTCGGTTGTGATGATCACAAAAACCCCGGGCGCCACATCGCCAACTGCATAATCCACCGCTCCCGCGCTCGCCAAGACGCCGCCATCGCTTTTGGGAACGAACACGCGCGGCAAATCCTGCACCGTGCAGCGGGGGCCATGCGCGCCGCGCACTTCGGGCGCAAAACCGGTGGCATTGCCCACAGAGGTCATTTCCACCATGGTCTTGGTGCCATCGACAAAAGAGGCGAGCATTTTGGCGCTCATTTGTTGTTGGCGAGCGCGTTCAGCCACCCGGTCGGGTGTGACCGAACGGTCGAGAGGGTTGTTCTTGCCTTTGCCAATACAAACAATTTCAAAGCCTAGAGCATCGGCGAAATCGTACAATTCCTTGATGGCGCCCGGCTCATCTCCCGCCGTCAGGGTGTAGACAACGCCGGCCGCTCGGGCCATCTTGGCAAGATACCAGCCCACCGTAGCGTCGGCTTCAACATTCATGTTCACCACATGCTTGCCAGCCAAGATGGCCGCATGGCAAACCGATGCGCCAACTTCAGGTATGCCGGTCGCTTCGACGATAACCTCTAATTGCGGAATTCGCACCAACAGGTCGGCCGAACGCGTGGCCACGCGCCTTCCTTGCGCAATGGCTTTTTCGGCTTGCCCGACGGTTGTCGCGTCGGCCAAGACCATGTTGGCGGAAACCCCGGCTTGCGAGTAGGCGGCCTCGGCCCGACCGGGCGCGATGTCGGCCACAGCAACGATCCGCATGCCGGCCATTTGCTCGATCTGGCTGATCAGGCCGGTTCCCATCTGACCTGCTCCAACCAAACCAACCAAAATTGGGCCGCGCGCACGCTCTCTGGCCAGTAAACGCTTGCGTAAAGACATGGTTTCACCTATGGAGCAGAGTTTCTCGAAACGTTGTCACCTTCGATTCGGATGGGCATGCCAACGTATATTTGGGGTAAAGGCTTGGCCTCGACGCAAAGATCGCCGGGAAGCTCGGCCTCCGAAGCGCCGTTGCATTTTAGGACAAGGTGGCCAAGCGCCCCGAGGTTGGCATTGACCACCTCGCCCACAGCGGCAACGCGAAATGATTCCTCATCAAGCCAAACGACATCTCCCACTTCAAGCGGAGCGTGCAATTCCTTGCCGTCGTGTATGACGGCGAATAGCGCCAGCTCCTCGGGCGCATCCTCGCCAAATAGAACGAGAATGCCGTGGTCTAGAAAGGCATTGACCTCCTCTCCAACCGCGATGACATGGGCGCTGTACTTAAGCATGAGCATCTCTTTGAAGTGGGAAAAACAGGAAGCTAAAACATGCGCTCAGTCCTCAATGAGCTCGACATCTTCAGGTCGGACGCCTGACACAAACAGGTCTTCGGTGATGAAGCGCATTAAAGGGCCGGCGGGTCGGGTGGGATAAATATCGACGGTGGGCACTTTTTTCATCGGATACACGCCGATGCGCGCGGTGCCGCCGCAGTCGATGACCACCACAGCAATCTTGCTGAAGTCGGCCTTCGAACGGAAGCCATCAAAAGGCGTGCCCCCTGTCAGGTCGGCAATGTGTTGGGCCAGCGGATGAATGCCTCCGCCTGTCACCGAATAGATAAGATCGCGGCCGGGTTTTGGCTCGATCACCAATGGGCCTCCCCATCCTCTGGGCCCTTTCTTGATGCGAACTTTGCGATATTTTTTCTCTGCCATAGTTCAAACCTCCTTGTTGAGCATTATGAAAATCGTGCGTCAGAGATATATAATAGGTTGTGGTTCCACTGGGTCGTGACCGGGGAAAAGCGCCATCCCGGTCACGACCCGTGCATCGGTCGAAGCGCGTTGATGCGATTCAGTCAGTATACATGCCAAAACTGGCCAGCCAGGCGAGAATCACGGCTGTGGGGCCGGTGATGAACCGAGAAAACAGCACGGCCGGCACGCCGACTTCCACGGTTTCGGCTTCGGCTTCTCCCAGCGCGAGGCCAACAGGGATGAAATCGCATCCCACCTGAGGGTTGATGGCGAATAAAGCGGGCAAAGCATATTGCGGCGGGATATTGCCTCGACCGATTTCAACGCCCAGCAAGGTGCCGATGATTTGCGCAATCACGGCCCCAGGCCCCAGCAAGGGGGAAAGCACCGGAAATCCTACGATGAGTGAAAGCGCCAACAAGCCAACGATGCTGGAAGCGAGCGGCGAGAGGAAGTTGGCGATGAGATCCCCGATGCCGGTGGCCAAGATGATGCCGATGATCATGGCGATGAACGCCATAAACGGCAAAATATTGGTTATAATCTGGTCGATGGAATCGCGTCCGGCCTGATACAAGGCGCCGACGACGTGTCCAACCGACCGCCCAATGCGTTCGAGAAAGCGAGAAATACCTTTCATGACACTCCTCCTATACCCAATAAATGTAGATCATGGAGCCTCGCGGCGCTTTCAAGCCGACGCTGTTTCAGTGTCTTGGCGGGCCCACATGATGGCGGTGATGCGTTCGGTGACAATCCCGCGAATAAATATGACAACCAGACCCACCAGCGCGTAGCGAATTGCTAGATCGCCCAGCGGAAGGCCCAGTTGCTGAATGCCTGCAGCGATGCCGGCCCAGACGAAAATCTCACCGGGATTGATGTGAGGAAACAGGCCTAGCGGAGGATGCACATACGATACAGCCGCATCGTAGAACGCGGGCTTATACTTTTCGGGCAAAAAGCGGCCCATTGTATAAGCCATAGGATTGGTGAGGAAGAAGACAGAAAGAAACGGCAAGATGATATAACGCACAGGATAGTATCGTATGCCAGGGCGTCCTGCCATCTTCGCCACTCGATCCACGCGTTCTGGCCCCACCAATAAGATCAACGCATTTACCGCCGTCATCAGCACAATCAATAGCGGCACAATGCCGACGACAAGGCTTACGAAAACGTCTCCGCCTTGTTGGAACAGGCCAATGAACCATTCTGCTGCAGCAGCCAAGGCATCCATACAAAACCTCCTTCGAAAATGATTGGTTAGTCAATATGGGGAAATATGCGCGCGACCTAGGTGTAATGGAACATGGATGGACTCACCTCCTTTTGGGTTAAGTGCGTCGAGGGCGTGATCTTGGCTTGCGACAGGGGCATTGTGTCATGTTTCGTATAGGCGTCACCTCCTTTCGCGTCTGAATAATGGGGGGCGTTCACAAACATCGGTTGTGAGGGACGATGAATGTATGAAAAAATGATGAGGAGTTTGATTGACATAACGCGCGCGCCGTTCAGTTCTCCTCATCCTCGCCATCTTCTTGTTCGAACTCCAAGAGGTTGTTGGCTGCATTCAGAAAGGCTTCTCTCTCCTTCTTGCTCAGCGACAGAGAATCATCGGTTTCTTTCAGAAGCAGGTCGAGCGGTTTTCCCACCAGGATGGGCACAGGACGCAAAGAGGCGAACACCGTCCATCCTGAAAGTTTTTCAGCATGACGAATGATGTTGTCTTCACTGACGACGAGAATGACATAAATGCGGCCGCGATAAATCGAACCCGCCATGCCAATGGCGCTTCGGCCATCGCGTCGCAATTCATAGAGGCGTCGGTAAAAGCGACGGGTTTGCCATAATGTCAGAGCAAGTTGCAAAGCCCAGGCAATGGCTATGAGAATGATCAGCTTGGAGGTCAATGCTTCCTCTCAACCATAGTGTGTGCGGCGCTGGGGTGGAAGAAATTACAATAACATCGTCTCGGGTTGGGTGAGCGCGGCGGAAAGATCGCGTAGAAACAGGGCCGCGATGGCCCCATCCACCACCCGGTGGTCCGCGGAGAGCGTGATGGTCATCATGGGCCGGACGCGAATTTCATCGTTTTCGTCCGCTGTGATGCGTTTGCTCACCCGGCCCACGGCCAAAATGGCCGTCTCCGGCGGGTTGATGATGGCCGTGAAGCGCTTTATGCCAAACATGCCCAGGTTGGAGACGGTGAACGTCCCTTCACTCACATCTTGCGGTCGCAGTTTGCCCGACCTGGCTCGTTGGGCCAGATTCGCTATCTCGGCCGCGATTTCCCCGAGGCTTTTTCCATCCGCGCGATGAACCACGGGCACGATGAGACCATCGTCCAGCGCCACGGCCACGCCGATATGGATTTCGGGCAACAAGAGAATTGCGTCTTGCTGCAATCGCGCATTCATTCGCGGGTGCCGTTTCAACGCCCACGCGCAAGCCTTGACGATGATGGCGGTCAGGCTCACCTTGGGATGGTCGTCGGGCAAAAGCTGGTTTGCTTGTTGGCTTAACGCCAACATGTTTCCGGCGTCGATATCGGCCTCGAAAACAATATGCGGCGCTTGCGACCAGCTCTGCTGCATTCGCCGGGCAATGGCGGCCCGCATGCCGGTGAGGGGAATGGTTTCAAAAGCGGGTTTTGGTTCGGGTTGAGGCGCAGCGCGGCGCTTTTGCAGGGTTTCATGAGCCGCGCGAACATCGATGGATTGCACCCGTCCGCTCGGGCCGCTTCCTTTCACCTTGGTCAGGTCCACGCCCAGCTCGCGCGCGAGTCGTCGCGCGGCCGGGACCGCTCGCACTTTATCGCTCGTCGTCTTTTCGCGGGCGTAGGTTTCGACATCGCGGCGGGTGATGCGGCCGCCCGGTCCGCTGCCGGGCACCTCGGCAATGTCCACGCCCAGGTCCTGAGCCACGCGGCGGGCCACCGGTGAAGCTGTTTTGGCGGACGATGTGGCGGAAGGGCGCGGGGGCGAAGGCGCAGGGGGTTGAGCGGGAGATGGCGCGGGCGGGCTGGCGGGCGAAAGCGCGTCGGCCGGGAGGGTTTCGTCGGGCTGGCGGATATAGGCGATGATATCGGTGACGGGAACCTCGTCTCCTTCCTGATAGCGCACGCCATCGAGAACGCCGCTGGCCGGGGCCTCCACTTCCATGTCCACTTTGTCGGTGGAGACCTCGGCGATGGGGTCGCCGTGCTCGACATAATCACCAGGCTTGACCAACCATTTGAGAATGACGGCGGTCTCCTGGGTGAAGCCAAATTTGGGCATAATCACGGCTTTGGCCATCAGAACCTCCCCTCGGCTAGGCTGCGCGCCTCCTCGACGATGTTCTCCACTTGCGGAACTGTGTGATACTCGAGCGTGCGATTGTAAGGAATGGGCGCATCCAGGCCGGCCAGCCGTCGCACCGGCGCTTCGAGATAATCGAACGCTTCGCTCTCCACGATGAGCGAAACCACCTCGCCGCCAAATCCGCCCATTTTCACAGCCTCATGCACCACCAGCGCTCGTCCGGTCTTTTTCACCGATTCGATGATGGGCGTCATATCCAGTGGCTTGAGCGTGCGCGGATCAATGATTTCGACCTCGACGCCTTCTTTGGCCAGGATTTCGGCGGCCTGCATGGCGCGCAACACCATGATGGACGTGGCCACGATGGTCACATCGCGGCCTTCGCGCACCACCTTGCTCTGGCCCAGGGGAACCATATAAGGCTCTTCAGGCACAGGCCCTTTGGTTTTGTAAAGCAATTTGTGCTCCACAAAAATGACGGGATTGTCGTCGTAGATGGCCGCGCGCAGCAAGCCCTTGGCGTCGTAGGGCGTGCTGGGCATAACCACCTTGAGACCGGGCACATGCACAAACCAGTTTTCCAGGCTTTCGGAATGTTGCGCGGCCGCGCCCGTGCCCGAACCGCCCGGCATGCGCAACACCATGGGCACTTTGGCTTTGCCGCCAAACATGAAACGAATTTTCGCGGCTTGCAGCACCAGTTGCTCCATGCTCAGGGTGACAAAGTCCATGAATTGGATCTCGCCCACCGGTCTCATGCCCGTCAGGGCCGCGCCAATGCACGCACCCGCAATGCCAGCCTCGGAGATGGGCGTGTCGATAATGCGCTCCTCGCCAAATTCGGCCAGCAGCCCCGCGCTCACGCCAAATGCGCCGCCATACACGCCGATGTCTTCGCCGATCATGAATACTGTGGGATCCGCGCTCATGGATTGGCGCAAGGCTTCGCGAATGGCTTCGGCGTATGTTAGTTCACGCATAGACGCCCTCCAAGATGGTGTTTACGTCTGGCTCTGGGCTGGCCTCGGCGAATGCAACCGCTTGTTCGATGCGATTCTTGGCTTCCTGGTCCAACTCGGCAAGCGTTTTGTCCGACAAGCCCAATCGTTTTGCATAGCGTTTGATGGGGTCTTTCTTTTGCCATTCCTTCACCTCTTCGCGGGTGCGATAGGCCTGACGATCGCTTTTGGAATGGCCGCGCCAGCGATAGGTCAGCGATTCCACTAACGTGGGGCCGTCACCCGCTCGCGCCCGTTCCGCGGCCTCTTTCACAGCTTCGTACACGCTAAACAAGTCATTGCCATCGACGGTGACGCCCGGAATGCCGTAAGCGCAGGCCCGCTGGCTGATGCGCTCGATGTTCATGGCCCGTTTCACCGGCATCGACATGGCGTATTGATTGTTTTCGCAATAATAAATGACCGGCAAGTCCCAAATGCTGGCCATGTTTAGTGATTCATGAAACGCGCCTTCATTGGCCGCGCCGTCGCCAAACATGACAATGACCACTTGCTCCGTTTTGCGTAGTTTGATGCTTAAGCCCACCCCCACCGCAATGGGGACGCCCCCGCCCACAATGCCGTTCGCTCCTAAATTATTGGCCTCGACATCCGCAATATGCATAGACCCGCCCCGCCCCCGGCAATATCCCGTCTCCTTGCCTAAAAATTCAGCCATCATTTTATCCACGTCGCCTCCCCAGGCCAGGCAATGCCCGTGTCCGCGATGATGGTTGAGCAGATAATCGCCGGGTTTTAGGGCCATGGAAGCGCCTACGGCCGAGGCTTCCTGACCGATGGAGAGGTGCATGGTTCCATGCACTTTTCCCAGCGCGTACAGCTCCTCGGCTTTTTCCTCGAACGCGCGAATGAGGAGCATTTTTTTTAGCGCGTTCAGGGCTTTTTCCTCGCCCCATGTGGTTAAAATGGATGGTTGCTTGGGCATGGGATATGGGCTGTTTACTGGATATGGGGTGTTTGGATATTTGGATGTTGAGTTTTGGAATGCGACTGGGCGGCGGTTGCGCCATCAGCGTTCAGGGTTCGGGCCTCTGAGATCGGCGCTTCCCGTCACTCGTTCGCCGTTGCTTCCTGGTCGCGGCTCCTCGCTCGCTGTTGGTTGGCCGTCGCCCCGCTCTGTCCATTCGGCCAAACGAAGGACATGGTTGGCGGCCACATCGTCGGTGACCAGCACATTGATCATGCCGGCGCGCAGCGCTCCTAAAATGGCCTGCGCTTTGGGCTGCCCCGCGGCGATGCCAATGCGAATGGGCACGCGTACGAGCGTGTCGTAGTCGATGCCCACAAAACGTCGTTGCAAGGGAATATCAATCAGGTTGCCATAGATGTCGAAATGAATCGTGCAAACATCGCCCACCGCGCCAGCCTCGGCGAATTCGTTCAATTCTTCAGGACGCAAATAGCCCGACCGAACAAGGCTGGAATACTCTCGTTCGACGGTCCCCACACCCACCAGGGCCAGGTCCATGGTCCAGGCGTGGTCCAGCACCTCGCGCACCTGGCGATCACTGCGCAGCCCATGACGGACCGATTCATCCTCGACGATGAGTGGGGTGGGAAGAATGCGATAGCGGCCGCCAAATACATGCGCCAGCTGCCGCGCCAGCTCTGAGCCATCGATATTGGGGTTGGCCGTGCCCATAGAGCCGATGATCTGAACCACGAGCACGCCGTCGCGCGGTTGCGGGCGACAGGCCTGCACCATTTCGGCCAATCCCGTGCCCCACGACATGCCAATGGTCATGTGATCCATCACCGTTTCTTCCACCAATCGCGCGGCCAACATGCCCACCCGCCGCAAGCGAGCGGGGTATTCATGGCTATAGCAATCGAGCACCCGAACCCGCTCTAATGAAAAACGCCGACGCAACGCCTGCTCAAGATCGGTTCGTCGCGCCATGGGATGATGCACGCGAATCTCCACCACGCCCTGTCGTTTGGCCTCGGTGAGGAAGCGCGAAATCATCGAGCGCGAATAGCCGGTTCGCCGGGCGATTTCGGCCTGGGTCAGATCCTCCTCGTAGTACATGCTTGCAACATGTGCAAGCAGCTCCAAACGATCGCGGTCCATAAATGTGTGAGTGGCGGGTTGAAAAGCGGCTTCCTCTGCGCTTCACCCCCTGGCCAGGGGGGCGGCTCCCAAAGTATAGCACATAAAATGCCGAATCTTGCACAAATGCAGCCATTTTTCACGAATGTGAACGGTGGGGTTCGGCCAGGATATTCCTCTCCAAGCGCTGATTTGGCAAACTCGCGCCTTGGTTGTATGATATTTGAGAGCCTACACTCAATCGATTTTCCTCACCCATTCTTTTCGTAAGGAGGCGCCCATCTGCGATCGATCAACCATCTGAGTGACAAATCGACCTGTTCCTTGAAGACATTCACTCCACAATTCCAGGCGCAATGGCTGCGCCGGCGTTCTCTTAACTCAATGGAGAAAGGAGAGAGGTATGGCTATGAAAAAACATGCTTGGCTTTTCCTGGCAGTTTCACTGCTCATGCTGATGGTGGTTCTGGCCGGTTGCCAACAAGAAGCAAAGTTGGGCACCGAAGACAACCCCATCATCATGTCTTTCGTGCCATCGGGCGACACTCAGGAGATCATCGCCAGCGGGGATAAACTGGCCGAAATGATCTCAGAGAAAACGGGGTTGGTGGTCAAAGCAAATGTCGGCACTGATTTCGCGGCCGTGCGCGAGGCGATGTGCGCGGGCAAAGCTCATGTTGGCTGGCTAAACACCTTCAATTATGTGTTGGCCAACGAAAAGTGCGGCGTCGATGTGGGGTTGGTCACGGTTCGCTTCGGCTCGACCTCTTACAAAGGGCAATTGAATGTGCGAGCCGATAGCGGCATCAAAACGCTGGAAGACCTGAAGGGCAAGACCGTGTGTTGGGTGGACCCGAACTCCACCTCCGGTTACGTCATCCCCCGCATCATGCTCCAGGCCAACGGCATCGATCCCGATAAAGATTTCGCCCAACAGATCGAGGCCGGGTCGCACAACAACGTGATCACCCAGGTCTACAACGGCGATTGTGACGTGGGCGCCACCTACGCCGACGCCCGCAGCTCGGTTGAAGACGATCTGCCCGATGTGAAGGAGAAGGTGGTCGTGCTCGCGCTCACCTCCGACATCCCCAACGACAACGTCTCTTTCGCCAAGGACTTCCCCGAAGACTTGCGCAAGAAGATCACCGACGCCTTGTTGGAGATCGCGGCCTCGCCCGAAGGGCAGGAAGCGCTCAACGAGCTTTACTCCATTGCCGGTCTCGAGCCCGCGGATGATAGCTTCTACGATGCGTTCCGCGCGGACCTGAGCCGCGCCGGCATCAACATCGAAGACCTCGCGAAGTAGTCCTAATTCCACACTCGGCGGATGCGACGCATGGGAGTTTTCCCCTGGGTCGCATCCGCTATCTCGGAATGACGATGAGCCGATAAGACGATGGGATGATACGGTTTTCGTCCCATCGTCTCATCGGCCTATCGTCCCATCTTTATACGGAGGCCCCTGTTGCTGCGCGTCGAACATCTCACCAAAGTTTTTCCCAACGGCACAGTTGCGCTCAAAGATGTGAGCTTCACGGTGAAGGATGGGGAATTCCTGGCCATTATCGGATTGTCCGGCTCAGGCAAATCGACCCTTCTCCGCTGTATCAACCGGCTTATCGAGCCGACGGAAGGGCGCATTTTTTGGAATGATGTCGAAATTACGGCCGCTTCGCCCAAAGAGCTACGCGAGATTCGCCGTCAGATCGGCATGATCTTCCAGCAGTTCAATTTGGTGAAGCGGAGTTCGGTGATGACCAATGTGCTTACGGGACGATTGGGGTATGCTCATCCTATTTTGAGCTTGTTTCATTATTTTCCTCAGGAAGACCGAGAACGGGCCTTAGCCGCGTTGGAGCGGGTGGGCATTGTTGAAAAGGCCAATGTGCGGGCGGACCAACTTTCGGGCGGCCAGCAACAGCGCGTGGGCATTGCTCGCGCATTGATGCAGGAGCCAAAATTGATGTTGGCTGATGAACCCGTCGCCAGCCTGGATCCGGTGTTGGCGCACTCGATTTTGCGTTATCTCGAATTGTTGAATCAGGAGGATGGCATCACCGTGCTTTGCAGCCTTCATTTTCTCGATTTGGTGCATCGTTACGCCACGCGGGTCATTGGCCTCAAAGATGGGCGGTTGGTGTTCGAGGGCGCGCCCTCTGAATTGACGCCGGAGCGGTTCAAAGAAGTTTACGGCGAAGAGGCCGAGATGGTGACCGTAGGCGGCAATGCGGCTTGAGGGCGGCGCGGCAAGAAGAAAGAGCCGGAAATCAGGGGCGCGGCGAGTGGAACCTGAACCCGGCGTTCGATATTCGATATCTGACACTCATCGTCCGACACTCTTCAGCAAGATTGTGGCGCAGCCAAAGCAAACTCGCGACGCAACGCTTGCCGATTAACTCCGTATCATTACGAGCTCATGACCTCATCGCAGAGTCCTCGAAAGAACGACGTAGAGGTAAAAGAGATAACGCTTTCGCCCCGCGCCGCGGCGCTGCTTTCTCTGTTCATACCGGGCGGCGGCCAGGTGGCCCAAGGCGCGCGGGCGCGAGGCTGGGGCTTTTTCTTGGGCATTTTGGTGACTGCGGGGCTAACGATTTGGATGCAATTATGGGGCGCGTTGGCGATTGTGGCCATCATCTGGGCTTGGAACATATTCGACGCTTATCGTCTGGCGAAAAAGCGTCCTTTGCGATTGTGGATCCCCGTGCTTCTTGGCGCGGCCGTGGTCTATGCGGCCGCGTTCAGCGCCACGCAATTCCGCATCGAGCGGCTCATCACCGGCTGGCCCTCGATGAAGCCCTATGTGCGGGCTTTGTTCCATCCCGAATTGCTCACTTATCCAACCGAAGACCTGATCGGCTCCGAACCGATCATGGTTCCCTGCGTCGATCCCTTGCCGCCCCCCGCGCGCGAGGGCAGCGAAACGCCCAATCTCACCATCGATAAACCCTGCGCCGAGGTTGGCGAGCGCATTACGCTCACAGGGGAGGGGTTCTTTCCCAATTTTGAAGGGGAATTATGGTGGATTAATCCTATCGGCGACCGCCAACGCGTGCTCATCGATGGCGAACCTATGCTGTTCGTCACCGACGATGAGGGGCGTTTCCAGGTCTCGCTAGAAGTGCCGCTGGCCGTTCCGCTTAGCGAGTTGCCCGGTCCTGGCGAAACGCAGACGCATTTTGTGCGCGCGGAGCAACACAAACCCTATGGCAATCCGATTCCCACTCAAACATTGAGTCTGGTTTTAGAAAAGATCGGCGAAACCGTGGCCCTGGCCTTCTTGGCCACGGTCTTGGGCGTGGTGTTTGCGGTGCCGGTCAGTTTCTTGGCCGCGCGTAATTTGATGAATCGTCATCCGCTCACGCGCGCCATATATTATGTTGTGCGCACTATTCTCAATATTGTGCGCTCTATCGAGACCCTGATGTGGGCCATCATTTTCGCGGTCTGGGTTGGGTTGGGCCCCTTTGGGGGCATGTTGGCGCTTTGGTTGCACACGGTTGCGGCCTTGGGCAAGCTCTATTCCGAAGCCATCGAAAGCATCGATCCGGGGCCTATCGAGGCTGTGCGAGCCACGGGCGCGCGCGAGCCGCAAGTTATCGTCTATGCGGTGTTGCCACAAATTTTGCCCGCGTTCACTTCTTTCACCCTCTATCGCTGGGACATCAATGTGCGCATGTCCACGGTCATCGGCCTGATCAGCGATGCCGGGTTGGGTTTCCTGGTCATTCAGTGGATCCGCCTCAATCGTTTTTCCTCCATGGCCACGGCCATTATCGCTATCGTGTTGGTCATCACCACGCTCGATTTCGCTTCTGCTCAGCTGCGCAAACGCATCATCGAAGGCGCGCCGACCATGAAGCCGGCCCATCCTGTGCGACGGGCCGCCACGATCATCGTTTCGATAGTGGCGTTCGTGTTGTTGTTTGGTTGGTCGTGGCGCGTGGCGCAGGTCGATTTGACCGAGCTGGTGCGCGGCGCGCCCGAGGGCTTGCGCCTGGCCCTTGCTTTCGCCACACCCGACATCATCACTCGTCCCACCGAAGAGTTCAGCGTTTCGCAGCCTTTGCCTGTGCCGTGCGGCGTGGCCGACGTCGAATCCAAGCCGTTGACAGGCCCGCGCGTGAGTCTTTCCCGCACCTGCGGCGAGGTGGGAGAACCGCTGACCATTATTGGTCATGCACTGCCTCCGAACACCGACGTCTCGATTCGTTGGGTGTTGCCGGATGGCGCGTTTTTGCGCGTCAAATCCAATTGTTGCACCACCGACGCCAGCGGAACCGTGCGCGTGGACACCACCATTCATCCGCTTATGGAGGTGGACCCCGAGACGGCGGCCACACAGGGCGTGGGCCAGGTCGCGATTGTGTGGAAGCAAGTGGTTGGGCCGCCCACCATCAGCGAAAACGCGAAGCGGGTGGTTGAACTGGCCCTGGTGACATTGCTAATGGCGTTGGTGGCCACCACGTTGGGCGCGATGGTGGCTATTCCGCTCAGCTTTTTCGCCGCGCGCAATATTATGGGAACCACGCGGCTGGGCAAAATTGTGTATGTGCTTTTCCGCTCCGGTTTCAACATCTTCCGCGCCATCGAACCGATGATCTTGGTGCTCATTGCCGCGGCTTGGGTGGGCGCAGGCCCCTTCGCGGGCGTGTTGGCTCTGGCGCTCAACAATATACCCAATTTGGGCAAGCTTTTCTCCGAAACCATCGAGGATATCGACGCCGGGCCGGTGGAAGCTGTGACCGCAACCGGAGCCACGCGGTTGCAGGTGCTGGTTTATGCGGTCGCGCCGCAGTTGGTCCCGCCTTTCCTGGCCTTCATTCTCTATCAATGGGATATCAACATCCGCATGTCCACGGTCATTGGTTTTGTGGGCGGCGGCGGCATTGGCCAGCAGTTCCGCATCTGGGTGGGACTGAATCAATACGCAGCCGCCGGCACCGCGGTCCTGGCTATTATTTTCATGGTGTGGAGCATGGATTATCTCAGCTCTAAAGCGCGAGAGCGGTTGGTTTGAGTGAGGTTAGGGTTAAGGTTGAGGTTGAGGTCGAGGCCGAGGTTGAGATGGGGGTGGGAGTGAAAGCTGGAGGGGGCGAAGCGCGCGGCCGATATGCTTGAGCTTCGGCAGGAGCTTCAGCCTCTTCGCGTGGGGGAGCGCTCCGGTTGAAACCGGCCCTCTCATTTTTGACATGGAACCGGGATGTGTTTATAATGCGCCGTCTATTTTTTTTGTTTGTTTTGAATTTTTGGAAAAATTCGATGAAGCTCACCCGCCGACAAGAAGCGTTTATGCGTCAGCTCCTGGAGTTGTATGCCGAGTTCCAGGAGCCTATTCATTATAGCGCGTTGGCCCAGCGTCTGGGCGTGAGCCGTATTACGGCCTACGATATGTTGCGCGTGCTCGAAGACAAGGGCTACGCCGAGGCCGTGTATCAACTCGCTTCAGACCGCACGGGGCCGGGGCGCTCAACCGTGCTCTATCGACCCACGCGTAAAGCGCACCAGGCCATCAACGAGCTTGCGGCCGTGGCCGGCGCGGCCGACTGGCAAAGCCTGACCAACGACATCATCGAGCAAATGAAAACGGCCCAACAAGATGATGAGCTGGTCTCGCTCACATTGGCCATTCTCGACCGATTGCCGCCCGAAGGCCCGCCGAATGTGCGTTTTTGCACCGAGCTGATCACCATCATCGCTCTCAATTTGCGCCACAGCGAGAAAAAACAACAGCTTTGCGATTATGCGCTCGATATTCTGGACGATCCTCATCAGGCCAGCGTGAGCGCGCTCAATGTGGTGGCGGGCGTCTCTTTGGGCCTGCTCATCGCGGAAAAGGGCGACTCGCCGGAATGGACTCGCGTTGACCCATGTGTTGCGTTATCATCAGCTGGTCGCGCACATGAACCCAGATCAGCGACAGATTCTGGCCGAAAACCTGCGCAATGTATTGACAAGCATGGATGAGAAAACGACTTAGCAATTATGATTCGCCGAATACGCAAAAATGTGCGCAATTGGATTATTTTTGCGCAGATAATTGCAATATTCACCATTTAATAGATAATTATGATAAAAAGTATGATATTTTCAAAGAGGTATGTTTTTTGGTTGACTCTCGCCATGGCTCTGGTCGCGATTCTGTGGCTATGGTCGGGTTTTGCGTTGGCTTCGCCCATGTCCGATACAGGTTTGATGGCGGAGCCTACGGCCGCGTTCTCGCGCCAACGAGCGGTCGCGGGCGGCGCGGGCGCTGGACTGCGCGAGAGCCCTGGCGGGC
>JAADII010000009.1 GCA_013151415.1 Chloroflexota bacterium | reverse complement strand
ATTATGATTGGTGCTCAGTTATGGGAGCGATATGGATTGAATGTAACTCCCGCCGATATCGTGCTAACAGTCACAGAAAATCCATATCTTCATAAATGGTAAAAAGATGAACAGCGTCCTGTTGACAAGACACGGATCATTCCAGGCAACTATCCTGTTAATAATAGTGATCTTTGGCTCTAGCTGCATGAGTCCATCTTTGCAACGTAAACCAGAGATATCTATTCTGGACATTCGACAGAGAGTGTTGAGCGCCTTATCGTCAGATTGGGAAGCAAGCTCTGTTGAGAAAATCAATATTCAAACGGATATCGATGCTACTTATGGGGTGTGGATGGTTACATTGAATTTTCAACATCAACGACACCCCTACGAAACTATGATGATGCAAATTCACGTGGTGAAAAACCCAGACTTAGCACAACGTCTCTTGCCCATTTCTCCCTTAGGTGTGCGAGCAAATGAGGTTTTCACTCCGTCTAGCTGGCATTTTGCACCAAGACACGCTAACTCCTATAAGATGTTTTGCAACAGCATTCAGCCCCAAAAAAATGTCTGTATAGCCGAAGTGCGTTATCAAGAATATGTGGTTTATTTTCTGATTCCATTTGCTAATGATTCTAGCTTAGTAGCCTTAAGAAAAGCACTTGAAGCTGTGGACAGATATATGGCTGAGTTTTTGGATTCATCAACTCTATCGCCTGGGCCACGGAATGTACCAGCGAAAATTCGATAGCAACATGGGTTTACTGCAACTGTGGAATCGGTTGAAATCTGACCAAATCTTTACAACTATTGTATCGGATAAATGCGCCAAGTCGGCAGGTGCGCGGTTTCACGGGCTTTGTCATCCATGTGGGAGAATTGTCAGAACAAGGGCGAGCATGAGTATGATGCGGATGGCCAGCGGCGTGCGGGCCAAGAGCGGCGCCTTGCACACGACCTATCGCTTCACAGGTCAGCGCTGGGATAGCGCCACCGCGCTCTATTATTATGGTGCGCGTTGGTACGACGCGACCATCGGCCGCTTCGTCCAGGCGGACACGATTGGTGCCCGAGCCGGGCGACGCGGGAGGAAATGACAGCGAATAGGGGGATGAAACGAATCCGGGGCCAGACAGGTTCTCGTTTCCAAGCCCATTCTTGGCCCGACCACCGCCTAAGTCCAAACGCGAAGGCGCAGAGGGAAAAAGACGCTGCGAGGTCTCTGCGCCTTCGCGTTGACCACCACCGCCCGACCCCATCGTTTCGGCGAGCGCCATTCGCTTCATCCCAGAATTCGTTATCATTTCCCGCTCGCCATTGACTTGCAGACGAGTTATCGCTATTTGGGGGATGGCGCGCAGCACTACCAATGCGACGCGGTCGACGACATGATCACCCGCGAATCCCTGAGCCTGAACTCTATAGCTCCGATCTTTCCAGCAAATAATACACTCGCACAGGGCCGGGTTCGCGGTGGAGCGCGGTGAGCGCGTAGCTAGCAGCAAACGCGCGCTCGCACACCGCTCGAAAATAATATCGCCAGGCCCTCGCGAGGGCCTGGTCTTTTGCTTTCAAGGCCTGGAAGTCGGGTGGGACTTCGATGAGAGCGGACGCAGTGATAGGCTCGGGCGGAGAGTCGGGAGGATGGGGGAGATCATCTTGCCATATGGCCAGAACGCGTATCGCGTCGCGAGGCGGGCATGGCGCCTCGCGGCCGCGCAGGCGCTCTTGCACGCGCGCCGAGTTCAGCCATTGCTCCACCTCCACGCGGTCGCTTTCCAGTCCGCGGTTGAGCGCGTCGGTCATGGTTCCGTAGCGATTGCGATGATAAATGCGCGCGATGGCGCCCAAACGATTGAGGTTGAAATGCCCGTTGCGCGTTTCCAGAGGATCGTACGTCCAGGTGATGAGATCCACGCCCTGAGCCGCGACCGCTCGCGCCTGAGCCGCCTTGAGCGCGAAACCAATGCCTCGTCCCTGATGTTCGGGAACCACCGCGGCCATGTGGCTATGATGAAAAGGCCGACCATCGGCCCGCCGGCCCGCAAAGCCAAACACAAACCCCACCATCTCCTCACCCAACCACGCGCCCAACGCCAGGCCGCCTATATCGGCCACGGTGATCAATACATGAGCGGGGACCAGGCTTTCGTCGGCCATGCCCCAAGTGCGGCGCTGAATGTCTACACAGCGCTCGAAATCGGCGATGGTTTCGATGGATGCAATGCGGAGATCGTTGCTCATGAGCGTAAGTTTGCTTTGAAAATAGTCCAAAGTCAGAAGTCGGTTGGACAGGCCATGTCGTGATGAGCGGCCAGACCAACATAGACCATAGGACAAACATAGACCAAAAGACCCATCGTCTATCTTGCTCTACTTTGGTCTACGTTGGTCGGCGCAAGCGATTTTCATCGGTATCGGGGGGCTGCCGCCCGTGGCGTCTGTTCGGCAAAGGACGATGGGCCGCGGTTCAGCCGCCGCCGCGCCATAAAGGCCAGAACTGGCGGTAAGGCATAAGCGGCGCATGAATGAAGCTGATGCGACGGTTGCCGCGTTCGGCCACGGCCAGGTCGCCATTGGGGCCGAACGCCAGCGCGACCGGCTCGCGGAAGGGGCCGGATGAACCATCGTTGGGCGCATCCCACGCGGCCAGGGGCGGGTCAGGATGGTCGGGATCGAGCAGGAAAACGCGGTCGCCGGCCGCGAGGGCCAGGATGCGGTCGGGCGAAAGCGCCAACGCGCGGGCGCTCCCCTCCCATGACCGCGGCAATTCGCCGGTTCGGGTCAGCGCGTCGCCATCGAAAAGCAGGGTCTCCACCCCGCCGGTCTCCTCGTCCACCAGCCATGCCTCTCCCCCCGCGGCCATGACCATCCCGCCATAGGCGTGAAGGCCGTCGTCAGGGGGGACATAGGTCGAGACGGGATGGCCGAGCAGGTCGAGAATCTTCACCTCACCCAGGCGATTTTCCGAAACCAACACGCGCACATCGGCGCTATTGCCCAGCCGCGGATAGGCGCTGATGCGCAGGGAATCGAAGGCCGCGTCGGCCGCGTCCTCGCCATCGAGCGCGCTCCCCACCGCGATGGCCCGAGCCGTCCCGCTGATGGGGACGCGCAGGCTCTCGCCCCAGAGCAGACGGCCATCCACGAAGAGATTGAGCCGCTGCTCGTCCCACGTCGCGGCCACATGACGCCATTCGCCCGCGCGCCATTCGGCCACATCGCCCCACGCGGCCTTGTCGAAATCATCGAAATTGGTCACCCAAACATAGAGCGCACCATTCACATGGCCCAGGCGCAGTCGATAGCCGGGCGAGTCGTCCATCTCATCGCGGGCGGGATCACTGATCTCCAGCAACACATGATGCTTTTTGTCCAGACCCGACCAGTTGGGTCGCACCCAGAACTCCACGCCGCCCCGCCGCGTATCCACCCGGCCCCGCGCGTCGTACTGCAAACGCGCGGCCTCGCCCACCTCCACCGCTTTCCCAAACCGACCGGGGACGAAGGCCAGCCCCACCGCTTGTTCTGGTTCTCCACCATCGGGGTCGCTCAGGCTGCCGTCGAAAGGCAACAGCAGCAACGCGGCCGGGTCCGGCCGGGTGAGGGGAAGCGAGACCGTGAACGGCTCACCGGCCAACAGCGCGCCCGCGGGTCGATCCAGGGGCGAGGGATTCTCGCCCGCGCGGCCCAACCAGTTGAGCGGTTGCTGAGCGGGATCGAGCAACCACACGCGCTGGGCTCCGGGCAAGGCGACCGCGAGTTCGCCTTGCGGACCCAGCGTCGCGGCCGTCGCGCCCACCATGCCGATGTGCTCGCTGCCAACTCGGCCCAACCAGCGAGCAAATCGCCCCTCTTCGGGCGGCAGCAGGCGCACCAACGCGCCGCTGTGTCCATCCACAACCAACAATTGGCCTTGCTCCGACCATAGGGAGCGCGGCTCCCAGGCCAGGGCCGCGGGCGAATAGAGCAACTCCGCGCGAACGATGTTGCTGAATCCGCTCTCTCGGCCCTGTTCATCCACGGCAGTCACCGCGAAACGGGCCGTGCGCGTAAGCGGCAGGGTGAACACCGCGCCGGTCACGCCGGTCACACCGATCACGATGCGACGAAGGGGATAATAATCGGGCCAGAGACCGCGGTAAATGTTGTAGGTGTATTGGGCATTGGATATGGGGAGCGATTGAGAAGCGTAAAGCTCCGGACGATGGGATGATGGAATGAAAGGGCGATGGCCAAACCCCGACCCTTGATTTCCGAGCTCCCACATCAACTCGGCCCGACCTTGTTGAACTCGAGCCTCAAGATGGGGCGCGGAAGGCGCGGGGGCGTCTGCCAGGGGCAGGGTGAGCGTGAGCGTGTAAGCGTTTTGGCCGCGCCAGGCCGCTTTGTTCAGCTCGGTGATGGGCAGCCAGCGAAAGGTTTCCTGCTCGGCTTTGCCCACGCGCACCAACAATTGGCCGTTGCGCCCCACCACATCGATGAGACCATACGGGTTCGCGGCCAAAGTGTGGCCCGTGGCCGTGGTGATGGTGGGCGAGACCGGGCGATTGGTCAGGCGAAAGCGGCCCGCGGCGTCGGTGTAGCCCTCGATAACGGGCTGCGCGCGCACAACGTTGCGCCGCGTCTGATACACCTCGACCCGCGCCCGCTCAACCGGATTCCCCGCCCGATCAAGCGCTTCCAGCCAGATTTCCTCGGGCAGGTCGTAGAGATATTCGCCAAAGTAACCGCGTCGAAAGCCGCTATTTTGGGCCAGGGCCGCGGCCGTATGTTCGCTGTAATAAGTTCCATCGTAATTCCCGCGTTGGTCGCCGCCCATGAGGCCGGGCCGCGTCCAGTAAAAGCCGGAAAGCAGAGGCAACCCCTCGCGATCGTTCACCCGATTCCCCACACTGGGCGAAACGTTGAGCTGATACAGGTCGATGATCCCTAGTTGATGAGTAAGCTCGTGGATCAGGCCCCAATCGATGCCATTGGCGTAGATCTCGGCGTAGCGCTGTGCGGATTGCCAGGCCTCGTTTTCGGGCGTGTCGCGATAATCGGGTTCGACGCGGAAGGTCCAGCGGCCATCATAGGGCAGGGTGCTGCTGACAATGTCGCCGCCCAGTTCGGTGGTGGCGGTGATGATGTCGATGCGCACGCGATCGGGCAGGCCATCGGGCGTGAGAGGGTAAACGGCGTGGGCCAGGCGCTGGTTCATGTGTGCGAACTGAGCCTGGAGCCAGTCGGGGAAGGAGTAGGAGCCGACCAGGTTCTGGCGTTGGGCGAAAGCGTCGAAATAATAGGGATGGGCCAAAACTTCCAGATAGTAGGCGTCGGTGCGATGATCGAGCCGATTGTTGGCGCCGGTGACCTCGCCCTCCAAGGCCGCCAGGGCCAGGGTGACGGTGTGGGGGCCGCTTTGCCAGAGCCATGACCATGTCAGAGTGACCGATTGGCCGGCCCCAAGCGCGGGCAGGGTTCCGGTGGACTGGATGGCGGCGTCGAGCGTCCAGGTGAAGGGGGTCGCGGCCGCCGGCTGGTCGCCCTGGTTGACCACGCGCGCGGTGAATGTGACCGGCTCGCCCGCGTCGGGGAAGCGTTTCAGGTTTTCGGTTCCTGGGCACAGTTCGGGAACGTCGCGCGGGTATTCGAGACAATACCGCTGATAACGCGGGGA
>JAADII010000011.1 GCA_013151415.1 Chloroflexota bacterium | reverse complement strand
TTTTTCACCTAAAGCGAGGCTCGGATAGAAAAACGCGCGCCGCGTCCAACACTATGCCCCGCGTTCTCGCTATCCGAGCCCTTTCATCGCAGGTCATTGCCGGCGTCATCTTGCCAATGGTTGATTACGCGGCCAAAAGTCGCTTGAGCCGCGCCTCCGATTCATCTTGCACTTTGCTGTGAATACTCTGGCCGTGGCTATCCATGGTCACCACCACGGGGAAGTCCTCGACCCGGATCACCCACATGGCCTCGGGCACGCCAAATTCCTCTAGTTTATACACGGTGATCACCTCTTTCACCGATTGGGCGATAAGGCTGGCCGCGCCGCCGATGGCGTGGAAATAGACCGCGGGCTGCTCCTGACAGGCCTTGAGCGTGCTCGACCCCATGCCGCCCTTGCCGATGACGCCTTTCAAGTTGAAATGGCGGATCACATCGGGTTCGTAGATCTCTTCACGGATGCTGGTGGTGGGGCCGGCCGCGACGAACGTCCATGAGCCATCGGGGTTGCGCTTGACCACCGGGCCGCAATGGTAGATGACGCCGCCGTCGAGCAGGCGTTTCAATGCTTCGTACAGCGCCCTCTCTTCGGCCGGGGGCGCCTGGCGAATGAAGTTCTCCACCATAAACTTGTGCGCCGCGTCCCGGCCGGTGACGATGACGCCGTTGAGATAGACCGTGTCGCCCGCATGAAGGGCGCGGATTTCGTCGTCGGAAATGGGAACCGTCAGCCTAGGCATAACTCACCTCCATTTGCTCGCCGTCGAAGTGAACATCCATGCTGGCCCGGCGATTGGCCCAGCACATGTAGGCCACCGAAACGAAATAGGACGCGGGTAAACGATGCAACGCGCCGATCTTCACGCCCAGCACCGTGGTCTTGCCGCCAAATCCCATGGGGCCAATGCCCAATTCGTTGGCTTCTTCGTGGATGCGCGCTTCCAACTCGGCCAGTTTGGGGTCGGGGTTAGGCTCGTCCAGCTTGCGCAAAAGCAGTTGTTTTGATTTGACATAGGAAGAGCCGCGGTCGCCGCCGATGGCGATGCCCAACACGCCCGGCGCGCAGCCCTTGCCTTGGGCCTGATACACCGCATCCAGGGCCACGCGGCGCACGCCTTCGAGATCGCGACCCGCGCCCAAGCGAGCATTCGGCAATTTGTACTGGGTGGAGACGTTTTCGCACCCGCCACCCTTCAAAAGCAAATCCACATGGATATAGTCCTTGTCCCATTCGTGGAAATGCATGGTGGGGAACTCCTCGCCCGTATTATCGCCCGTATTGCGGCCGGTGAGGCTATCGACCGCGTTGGGGCGTAGATAGGCGCGCTCGGTCGCGATGGCCACAGCCTTGCGGATCTGCTCGGCCAGAACGCGAGTCGAGACGCCAAAAGGATAATGAATCTCGAAAATGGGCGTTCCCGTATCCTGGCAAATGGGCGTGCTGTTCTTTTTGGCCAGTTCGACGTTCGTCAAAATCGCCTCCAATGCACTCTGGGCGGCCGATCCCGGCTCTTCCTCCTCTTTCGCCTTCTCCAACGCGGTTTCCATGTCAGACGGCAGCACCGTGGCCGCGCGTCTCACCAGCTCCACCAAACTGTCCGTCAAATCGGGCTGTTTGAATGGCTGCATCATAGTAGACCTCCGAGGGTTGTAAGGAAAGTTACTTACATCGCCATTATTTTACACCCGATGCAAGCTAAAATCCCAGACCTTAAAGGGCTGGCGATTCCTTGCGCAGATTCTCTGTCGTTGAAGCCGATATGGCTGTTCATCGAAACCGTCGGACCGCCCTGAAAATATTTACGCGCCTCCTAGGGCATGGTATAATCGGGGCGAGGGTTGAACCAGCGAACAACGAGTGAGGAGGTAGACAAGAGAGAGAAATAGAAAAAGCCGGCTGTGTTAAGATTTTTCCACCATCACAACGAACCCGGCCAGACGCCATCATGCACGAAGGAGACGAATCATGGTTCAGCGAAAGGATTTGCGACAAGTTGGCCCCTATGTCTATGAAATCCCGAAGACGTTTCGCGACGATATGCGCGTGCCCGCGCGCATTTATGCAGACGAAGCCATTGTGCAGGCCGCGCTCAAGGACCGCTCCATCGAGCAACTGGTGAACACGGCCACGCTTCCCGGCATCGTGCGCTATGCGCTGGCCATGCCCGACATTCATCAGGGCTATGGCTTTTCCATCGGCGGCGTGGTCGCGACCCGCGAATCAGACGGCGTCATCTCGCCCGGCGGGGTCGGCTACGATATCAACTGTCTCACCGGCGACAGCCTGGTGTTGCACGAATTCGGCTACACGCGACCCATCGCCGAGATGGCGGAAGATTGGCGAACGGCTTCGTTGCGTTGTCAGGATTTTGGCGAGGGTCGAACCGCCGCGACGCACGCGGTTCGTTTTTTGCGCCGCCCGCCGCGACGCCCGCTTTATCGATTGCTCACCGAAGAGGGTGACGAAATCATCGCCACGGCCGATCATCCTTTCTGGACGCCCGACGGCATGGTCGAATTGGAGCGTTTGAAGCCGGGCGACCGCGTGGCTCGATTTCCTTTTCTCGGCGTTCCCTACGAAGCACCGGACGACGCGGCGCTGGTGGATGAGAAGGATATCCAGAGGGTGCTGAAAGGCCTGGGCAAAGGCCGCTCTGGGAATGCATTGGGCCAGATTTTGACTCAGTTCCGACAACGGGAATTGTTGCCTCTGCGCGCGACCTCGCGGCAATGGCCGCATCTGTTGCGGGTGTTGGGCTATGCGTTCGGCGACGCCTCGATTTCCTTCACCGGTGAATCGAACAAAGGCGTGGTCTGGTTCTACGGCGAGCGCGAAGATTTGGAACAGATTCGCGCAGACGTGGCCGCGATTGGCTTCACGCCCTCGCGCATTTACACCCGCACGCGGCGGCATCGCATCTCCGCCGCGTATGACGATTATGAATTCGAGCGCGAGGAAGTCGCTTTCAAGGTGGTGGGCAGCGCGTTTGCAAGCCTGCTGGCCGCGCTGGGCGCGCCGGTGGGCGCCAAGGCGAGCCAGGATTACGAGGTTCCCCCATATCTGTTCTCGCTCCCGCGCTGGCAACAACGGCTCTTCCTGGCCGCTCTTTTTGGCGCGGAGCTCACCGCGCCGAGCGCTATCGAGCAGCACAATCATAATTTCACCACGCCCGTCCTCTCTTTGAACAAGCGGGAGGGATTCGTCGAAAGCGGCGTTCGTTTCCTGGAGGGGATTTCGCGGCTCTTGGCGGGATTTGGCGTCGAGACCAAGACCATCAGTCGCGGCGAAGAACAGGTCAATGTCGATGGCGCGCGCTCGCATCGACTGCGCCTCATTCTCTCTTCACAACCCGAAAGCCTGATCAACCTGTGGGGTCGCGTGGGCTTCGAGTACAATCGTAAGCGTCAGACAACGAGCCTGCTGGCGGTGGCCTATCTTCGGCGCAAGATGAACCGGGTCGCGGCTCGCAACGAGGCGGCCGCTCGGGCCGTGGCCATGCAAGCGGCCGGCGTCGCGCCCCAGGCCATCTACGCGGAACTGGTCGGCGAGCATGTCAATCGTCGTTTTCTGGAACGTTCACTTTACGAGGGTCGTCAGACCGGCGCTCGCGTGAGGGCGGATTTCGAGACGTTCGAGGAGTTTTGCCGGGAGGCGACCGCGGGCATCGCGGGCAGCGGCATGGTGTGGACGACCATCGCCGTCATTGAGACGCCCTCTATGGAAACATTACGCGAGCGCGGCTACGATGGCTATGTTTACGACTTCACCGTGGCTCATCATGATCACAATTTCATCGCCAACGGCTTTGTGGTCTCCAACTGCGGGGTGCGGCTATTGGCTTCGGAGATGGAAGAGGAGGAGGTGCGGCCCTATCTGGAAGACCTGGCCACCGCGCTCTATTACAAAGTGCCCAGCGGCGTGGGCGTGAAGGGTTTTTTGCGGCTCTCCACCGAAGAATTGAACGAGGTGCTGGAAAAGGGCGCGAAATGGGCCTTGCGCAAGGGCATGGCCCGCCGCGAAGACCTGAAACACACCGAAGAAGAGGGAACCATGCCCGGCGCGCGGGCCGACAAGGTGAGCGCGCGGGCCAAGGAGCGCGGCCGTTCGCAATTGGGCACTTTGGGCGCGGGCAATCATTTCGCGGAGATCGACGTGGTGGAGGAAATCTTCGACGAGGAGGCCGCGGACGCATTCGGGCTTTTCCCCGGCCAGGTGGTGCTGCAAATCCACTGCGGTTCGCGCGGGCTGGGGCATCAGGTTTGCACCGATTATGTGCAGCGATTCCAGGGCGCGGTCAAACGCTACGGCATCCATTTGCCCGACCGCCAACTGGTGTGCGCGCCCATCCAATCGCCCGAAGGCCAGGATTACATCGCGGCCATGGCCGCGGCCGCGAATTTCGCCTGGTGCAATCGGCAAATTCTGGCCCACCAGGCGCGCGAGGCGTTCGAGGATGTGTTGGCCGGGAAAGTGGATGGTTGGGATTTGCGCATGGTCTATGACATCGCGCACAACATGGCCAAATTGGAGACCCACGACATCGAGGGTAAGAACCTGCGCGTGTGCGTGCACCGCAAGGGCGCGACGCGCGCGTTCGGGCCCGGCAGCGATGTGCTCCCGACCGACTATCGCGACATCGGCCAGCCGGTGTTGGTGCCGGGCAGCATGGGCACGGCCAGCTATGTGCTGGCGGGCACGCCCGGATCCATGCGCCAGACATTCGGCTCCACCTGTCATGGCGCGGGGCGTCAGCTCAGCCGACGCGCGGCCAAGCGCCAGGTGCGCGGGGCCAAGCTCAAGGCCGATCTCGAACATCACGGCATTGTCATTCGCGCCGGCAGCATGAAGGGCCTGGCCGAGGAAGCGCCCATCGCCTACAAAGATGTGAGCCGAGTGGTCGAGGTGGTGCACAATGCCGGCATTGCCAAAAAAGTGGCGCGATTGCGGCCCATCGCCGTGGTCAAGGGCTGAAGCATGGTTGGCGGCTATTTTGGAATCCCTCCTTCCTCTCCCGGCCATTTTTTCCTTCCCCACACGACGATGGGACGATGGACAGTAGGACGATTTGATTCCTTCCCCGATCCGCTATCATTTCCTGACATAGACAAACGAACCGCAATTTTGTTACAATAACTACGTTGTCTCTGCGCGCCTCACAACATTCAATCACCGTCATGAAATACGACATCGCGCTCAAGGAGCTCTTTCGCCATTGCAGTGAGGCCATTCTCCGCCATCTGCTGGACATTCCCGTGGTGGAAAGCATTCTTCTGGAAGAACGACCACAGGAGACCACCAGCCTCCGCCGCAGCGATTTCGTCTTTCTCGTCACCCGCGAGGATGCCGAGCAGATTCTGGTCATCATCGAATTTCAGACACACTGGCATCCCGATGTGCCGCTGCGACTGCTGGAATATCGCACCCGTCATAAACTCAGCGAAAAGGTCGAGGTCTACAGTTTTGTCATCCTGCTGCGACCCTCCACCGTGGCCAGCGATTTCTATGAAGATGAGGAGGTGCGATATCGGTTCCGGCTTGTCCGAATCTACGAAATGGATGCGGCCGAGGTCATTGGGGAGCGAATGCTGTGTCTGTTGCCCATGACGCCGCTCATGCAGCACGGCGTGGAGATGACCGAAGAGGCCGAAAAGCTGATCGCCGAGAGCGAGTTGCCCGGCGACGCGAAGAGCGACATGTTCACCGCGATGACATTGCTGGCGGGTTTGGTTTCAGACCGGCTCGCGCAAGAATTGTTGAACCGTAGGAGG
>JAADII010000154.1 GCA_013151415.1 Chloroflexota bacterium | reverse complement strand
GGGGCCTCATGAAGGATTTGCCGTTGTTCGCTCAGGATTGGTGGTTGGACGCCACCGCGCCCGCCGCGTGGGATGCGGTCACCATTGAGGAAAACGGTCGCGTCATCGCCCGCTTGCCCTATGCGATCCAGCGTCATCGCGGACTGACCTTATTGACCATGCCGCTCCTCACCCCTCATCTTGGCCCCTGGCTCGCGCCTCTGCCGGGCAAATACGCGACGCGCCTCTCGCGAGAACACCAACTTCTGGATGCGCTCATCGATCGGCTTCCCCCATTCGACCTTTTTCAGCAGAGTTTTCATCCGCACATCACCAACTGGCTCCCATTTTACTGGCGCGGCTTCCGACAAACCACCCGCTACACCTATATCATTCCCGATCTCGGCGACCTCGACCGGGTGTGGGATGGATTTCGCTCCAACATCAAGCGGGCCATTCACAAGGCCAAAAAACAGGTGGCCGTGCGCTCCGACCTGGGCCTGGAAACCTTTTGGCGACTCAACCGCCTCACTTTTCAACGCCAGGGCATGGAGCCTCCCTACAATTTGGATTACCTGATTCGCATCGACGAAGCCTGCGGCCAACGCAACCAACGGCGCATGTTCTTCGCCGAAGACGCCCGGGGCCGAATCCATGCCGCGCTTTATCTGGTGTGGGACCATCAAACCGCTTACTATCTCATGGGAGGCAACGATCCCGAACTTCAGAACAGCGGCGCGCCCAGCCTCCTCATGTGGGAAGCCATTCAATTCGCCGCGACCACATCCAAAAGGTTTGATTTCGAAGGCTCCATGATTCCGGGAGTGGAGCGGTTTTTCCGGGGCTTTGGCGCGCGCCAAACGCCCTACTTTCGCGTCACCAAAACCAACTCGCTGCTCTTTCGCGTCGGCCAAGATGTGCGCGACTGGTGGAGGATGTTGCGTGACTGACCCCCCTCTTACGACCAACGCCATCGCTTACGCCTGGGAGCGGTTGTGGGATGTGGCCGGAGCCGAGAAACTGAACCTCCCTCGAATTTATGGCTCCGCTTCATCCTCGTTGACCGAGCCGGGCGTTATCGTCGTCCCCGCGCCCGCCAACGCCTGGACCGACTTGCTGAACTCGCCTCCCCACAGCCTCGACTGGCTCCCGGCTGAAGCGCTCTTCCCGCCCGGCTATCCACGCCCCTTCGATGACCGTCTTCCCATTCTCTTTTGGAGTGACGCGGATCGAACAAAACCGCCGATTTGGGTGCGAGAAGATGGAACGGTCATCTTCCACATCGATCTCATCGCCGCCACCCTGTTCATGCTCACCCGTTGGGAGGAGATCGTCCGACCTGAAAGGGATGAGCACGCCCGTTTTCCCGCCTCGGCCTCGACCGCGTTTCGCCAGGGTTTTCTCGATCAACCCATCGTGGATCGTTACGCCATGATTCTGCGGGCCTGGTTGCAAAAACTGCGGCCCAACTGGAAACCGCGCGTTCGATCGTTTCGTCTTCGCCTCAGCCACGACATCGATCACTTGCAGCGTTTTGAGACGGCCTCTCTCGCCCTGCGCCAGGCCGCGCGCGATCTGCTTCGATCCGGCTCTCCGGCCGCGGCGCTGAACGATGTGTATGATTTTCTCTATGGAAGATGGCGTTTTTCGCGCAATCCCTTCCTCACTGCGCTGGAAATGTTCGCGCGCCAGGCCGAATCGTTGGGCGCGCGGGCTGTGTTCTATGTGCTGGCGGGCGCTTCCACCCCGTTCGATCCGGGCTACGATCCCACCAACCCCACCTTTGTTCAGCGATTGCAGCGGTTGCGAAGCGCGGGACATGTGATCGGTCTTCATCCCAGCTACGCCGCTTTTCTGGATGAAAATCGCTACCGGGCAGAGAAAAAACGCCTGGAAACGATCCTGCAACACGATGTTCATCACGCTCGTCAACATTACCTGCGCTTCCGCGCGCCGGACACCTGGCGCATCGCTCAACGCGCGGGCGTTTCTGAAGACGCAACCCTGGGCTACCCGGATCACGAGGGCTTTCGATGCGGCGCGAGTCATCCATTCCCGGTCTTCGACATTCAGGCCGATCAACGCCTTTCCTTGATCGAACATCCCTTGCACATCATGGATGGCACCTTGAAGGAGTATCGGCGGCTCACACCCGATGAGAGTCGGCGGCGGATGGAGCTGCTCGCCCGTCGCGTGGCCGAAGTGGAAGGCGAGTTGCATCTTCTGTGGCACAATCATGCGGTCACGGGGGCCTGGTCGCCCTGGTTTGAAGCCTATTCCCGATTTCTTTCTGAAATTGTCCTATGACCAAAAGCGCTTTGTTCATTCTTTACAGTTTCCCTCCGGCTGGCGGCCCGGGTGTGCAACGGGGGCTTAAATTCATCAAATATTTGCCCGAATGGGGATGGCGACCCATCGTCCTCTCGACAACGCCGGAAGCGTATCCGGTGCTGGATCCTTCTCTCGAAGCGGACATCCCCGCGGATACGCCCATCTATCGGGTGCGCAGTTACGATATTCGCGCATTGCGACCCGCCTTCGAGCGCGTCCATCTTGGCAAGGTCCTTAGCGGTCTCAACGCGGCGCTGATGTTGCCCGACGCCGCGCTATTTTGGGCGCGAGCCGCGCGACCAACGCTTCGTCAGGTCATCGTAAAACACAAACCACGCGTTCTTTTTTCCTCTTCGCCGCCGGCCAGCGCCCATATCCTGGCGCAATGGGCGCACCAAACCTTCCATTTGCCCTGGGTTGCGGATTTTCGCGATCCCTGGACCAAAAACCCCCTGGCCCCCCACCTTCCCGGTTACAAAACCATCAACCGGCGTATGGAACAGCGCGTGCTCGCCACGGCCCACAAGATCACCACCGTCTCACAGCCTCTGGTGAATGCTCTGGAAACAACGTCTCACGACAAAATCTCTGATATCGCGATCATCGAAAACGGCTACGATGAAGACGACGTCACGCGATGGCCGCCCCCGCAAACCGACAAATTCACCATTCTCTATACAGGCGCATTCAGTCGCATCCGCAATCCCAAAGCTTTTGTCGAGGCGGTGGACTTGCTTCTCGAGACGAACCGGATACCGCTCGAACAATTTCGCGTGGCCCTCGCCGGCAAAGATATCGAAAACTTCATCCCCCGTCGCCCCCCCTTTGAAATCCTGGGTTATCTCACTCATGGCGAACTCGATCGCCTTCGTCGCGACAGCGATTTATTATTGCTCATTCTGACTCCTGCTCCTCAGGGCCGCGGGCACTACAGCGGCAAACTGTTCGAGTATTTGGCCAGCAATCGTCCCATCCTTGTTGTGGCCCGACCCGACAATGTGGCCGTGCAACTGATTCAAAAAGCCCGGGCGGGGACGGCGGTCTCGCATGATCCCAAAGCCATTGCTCAGGCCATCGAACAGCACTTCCGAATATGGCAGGCCCGGCGTTTCGACCATCATCCCGATTGGCGGGTAATCCAACAATTTAGCCGGCGCCATCTCACCGGCCGACTTGTGGAGCTTTTCGAAAGTCTGACCACCAACTGACGTATACCCATGCATCCTCTTATAATCACTCCTTTGTTTCCCCCCGCGGTGGGCGGCTCCGCCACATATTTTGGACAGCTCGCCGGTTTGCTGGCGTCTCGACCTGAGATCGATCGTCTTACGTTGCTCACCGAGCAAGCGTCCGGCCCGCCCCCACTAGAAGAGCGGGGAAAACTGGTTATTTTGCGATTGTTGCCTCGGCGCATTAGCATGCCCCCCCGGCCTTATCTCTGGCATGCGGCCTCCTATCTCCAGACTCAATTCTGGTTTGCCCGGCGTTTGCCAGGACTCGTAAAAACCGAGCAAATCGATCTGATCCATTTCCACACACGCTATCGTGGACGATGGTTCTATCAGGCTTTACGACGAAGCGCGGTTCCTGTTGTGGCCGATCTGCGCGACAAATTGACCGATCCAGCCCAATTGCTCTCGGTTTCTCAATTGTTGATGTGCTGCTGCGAGGGAGTGCGCGATTTCGCCCTGACCGGAGGGTATCCGGCCTCGCGGCTACGAGTGATCCCCATGGCTTTCACCCCGCCGCCCATGCCCGACGCAGCAGAAATACAACAGATCCGAGCAACCCTACATATCGGCGCTGAGCCCTATCTCTTGTTTTTAGGCGACATCACAGCAAACAAAGGGGTCCTCGATCTTTTGCCCGCTTTTGCGCGTTGGCATGAGCGGCATCCTCAGGTGAAGCTGGTTCTGGCGGGCGTCAATCGTTTGGGGAAAACGTTTCTCGACGCGATGAGTGCGACGCCCGGCGCCTTGTATGTGGGCAGTGTGGCCCATGAACAAGCCGTCGCCCTCATCGCCGGCGCGGAGATTGTGCTCCTTCCATCCCGTTCTGAGGGGTTGCCGCGGGTGATGTTGGAGGCCCTGGCCTTGAATCGACGCGTGCTGGCGCCCCCCCACATCCCCGAATTCGAGCGTTACATTCCTGACTACGCACTTTCCGAAATCTCGGCACCGGCCATTGTGGCTGCTTTGGAGCGGATTTGGAGCTACCCCCCGCCGCCCCCTTTTCCTTTCGAACCTCATCGTTTTTCACACGTCGTTACGCAGATATTGAACGTTTATCATGAATTGCAACGATAATGCTTGGGGGTCAGGTTACTGAATACGCGTAATTATTCCCTTGGCCCTATATCAAGCGAAAATAGAGTTTGTTGTTCAAGGACGCGCTTTTCTTCCGTCGCTCTTGCAACATTGCTTCGTGGGGGCTGAGACGCGGCGGCTTTCTTTTTGGGAGGACGCTTTTTTCCGCCATCTTCGGGCAGCGGCTCCTCCAGACCCACTGGCTCCCAAAGCAATCCCGGTTTCGGTATTTTGTAATATGTTCCGGCAACACCGCTTTTAGAGGGAGAGGAAGTTCGGGGAAAATCAATGAATCGCCCTAGAGCGCCTTTCAAGTATTCTTCTTCGGCATCAATACATAGCCACCGACGTTTCAATTTCTCGGCGACTTGACCCGTGACACAGCTTCCGGCAAAGGGATCGATCACCAAATCATCAACATTGGTCAACATGCGAATAAAATATTCAGGCAGTTCTTCTGGAAACCGCGCCGGATGCGGCTTGATCCCGTGCGCCGCGCAATATCGCAAATACTGACTGTTGCTTTCTGTATTGGCAATAGCGAGAAGATTGGGAGGTATAGCCGCTTTATTATCAACACCAAATTTACTACTAATATCGTGACCAGAAGGGCGTCTTTTTGCCTTATACCCATTTTTGAGGAGATCTAGCATACTATCGCTGTAAGGTTGTAGGACGCGTTTGTTACTGGCTTTTGGATATGGCGTAGGTGAGAGCCACCATATGCAATTTACAGCATCTTTGACGCGGATGCGTCTGACGGTGACCCATTCAGCTGGAGTCGGTAGCTTGGAGGGGTTCCACCAATAAAATTCCTGAGCCAGATGGAAACCAATATCTTCACATAACATGATCAGGAGTTTGAAGTGATACAAACTACGGGTGGGGCGTCCTTTCACCCATGAACCGCCAATGTCGATAACCAAGCTACCATTTGGTTTTAGTGCACGCTTGAAGGTTTCGGCGAAAGGTTTGAACCAAGCTAAGTACTCGTCAGCATCGACATTTCCATAGTCCTTTTTGCGCACCAACCCAAATGGCGGGCTCGTGACGATCAAATCCACTGATTCGTCGGCGATATGTTCATTCAAAAATAGATCAAACTATCGCTATGAACGATTTTTCCAAGGTGAGTTTCGTAAAATACAGACATCTTTTATAGCTCCAAAGTTTTCAACTGCATTGCACGTCATTGCGAAGCCCGCAAGGGCTGAAGCAATCTCCAAGTCACATAGCGGTTTCGTCGTCATGAGCGATGCTTTTCATGGGCATCGGGGATGGCTTCGGCCTATGGCCTCGCCATGACACATATGAACGCGCCTCCGTTTTTGAAACGCACCCCCTGAACGAGGCCTTTCGATGGAGGAAAGACGCCTGGATTAAGAAGACAAGGAGATCCTTGCGTTTTACGCGCGCTCATTATGTATGAAAACAGCTTGCAACATCAAGCCCCCTCATTTCGACCCATCCCGGTTCGCCTAACTCGCCCTCGATCTCGATCTCGGCCGGAAGAAAGGCGCGCACCACGTCTGCATGAGTGAGTAAATGTCGCG
>JAADII010000025.1 GCA_013151415.1 Chloroflexota bacterium | reverse complement strand
CAGCCCTTCGACATGTCGCTGCTGCTCAACCGCGAGGTCGATGCGGCTCAGGCCATGATCTACAACGAGTACGCCCAGGTGCTGGAAGCCATCAACCCCGAAACAGGCGAACTCTACCAGCCCGAAGACCTCAACGTCATCGATTTCAACGACGTGGGCACGGCCATGTTGCAAGACCATGTCTTCACCACGGAATCCTATCTGGCCGAAAACGAGGACGTCGCGGTGCGGTTCTTGCGAGCCGCGTTCAGGGGCTGGCAATTCTGCCGCGATAATTTCGATGAATGTGTGGAAATAGTGCTCAACAACGGCCCCACCCTGGGAGAAGGACACATGCGTTGGCAGCTCAACCAACGAGATCAACGCCCTGATCTGGCCTTCGCCCAAGGGCATCGGCATCATGGACCCCGATCTCTGGCAGCAGACCGTTGACATCGCCGTGGAATTCAAGGTGTTGGAAAATCCGCCCGATGCAGGCGCATATCGCACCGACCTGGCCGAAAAGGCGTTGGCCGGGTTGAGCGGAGATGTAACGGGCGAAAACTTCCAGAAGATCGAGGTGGAGATCACGCCCGGCGGCGAGTAATCGGTGAACAAAGCGTTGGCTTCGCCTGCGCATGCAAAGAGGCCGGTCCATGAAGACCGGCCTCTTTTTTCGGGCGTTGGCCGCACCAATGCAATGGTCTATCAGTCCAATCGCACCCGCCGCAAAGTTTGGGCGTTGATGGCGACGATGACGGTGCTGATGGACATAAGGAAGGCCGCCACGGCTGGCGAGGGGATGACGCCCCAGGGAGCAAGGATGCCGGCCGCCAGGGGGATCATAACGATATTGTAACCGGCGCCCCACCAGATATTTTGCGTCTGCTTGTTGTAGCTGGCTTTGCTCAACTTGATAATGCGCACAATGTCCAGGGGGTTGCTCTTGACCAGAATGAGATCAGCCGATTCGACCGCCACATCGGTGCCACTGCCGATGGCGATGCCGATATCCGCCCGAGTGAGCGCGGGCGCATCATTGACGCCGTCGCCGACCATGGCCACCAGCTTGCCCTGTTTCTGCAATTCAATGATCTTTTTATCCTTATCCGCGGGCAGCACCTCGGCGAAGTAGTGATCGATGTTGAGTTCTTCGGCCACAGCTTTGGCCACATCTTCACTGTCGCCGGTGAGCATGGCCACCTCGATGTTCATTTCGTGCAATGCTTTCACGGCCGCGCGGCTTTCTTCACGAATGACGTCGGCCAAAGCGAAGGCGGCGACGACCTCGTTGTTGCGAATCAAGTACACCACGGTCTGGCCCTTGGCGCCCGCCTGCTTGGCGAATTGCGCCAGCGAGTCTGCTGGTTGCACATTGAGAAACTCCAACATGCGAGGACCGCCAATGTAAAGCTTTTCGCCATCGATGGCGGCCTCGACCCCGCGGCCCTTCAGAATCTTGAATTCGGCCACTTCGGGTAAAGCAAGGCCTTTTTCTTCGGCCTTGGCGCGAATGGCTTTGGCGATGGGATGCTCGGAGTCGCCTTCGATGGCCGCTGTGATAGCCAAAGCGTTGTCGGGATCAACGCCATTCACGGTGACGATGTCCACCACGCCCACCTCGCCTTTGGTCAGCGTGCCGGTCTTGTCAAAGACCACGACATTGATGTCTTTGGCGATCTCCATGGCCTGGCGGTCGCGTATCAAAATGCCGTTCTTGGCCGCGAGCGAGGTCGTATTGGAAACCACCAACGGCACAGCCAGACCCAAAGCATGCGGGCAGGCGATGACCAGGACCGTGACCGCGCGAGCGATGACGACCGAATCGAACTCGCCTTGAACGACCGTCCAGATAATGGCCGCGACCGCAGCCGCGATGAGCGCCACATAAAACAACAGCGAAGCCGCTCGATCCGCCAGCAATTGCGTCTTCGATTTGCTTTCTTGAGCTTCTTTGACCAGGCGCATGATGCCGGAAAGGGCCGTATCTTCACCAACCGCCGTCACCTTGACGCGCAAGCTACTGTCGCCTACATTCACCGTGCCTGCAATGACCTTCGACCCAACCCGTTTCTTCACTGGTCTGGATTCGCCGGTGATCATAGCTTCGTTGACGTCGGACTCGCCATCGATAACCTCGCCATCGCTGGGCACGCTGGCTCCGGGACGCACCAGCACTATGTCGCCCAATTTCAACTCGGAAGTGGGGCGCTCCACGATCTGGCCATCGGGCAAGATCACCTCGGCTTTGTCAGGCATCAACTGGGCCAATGCATCCAACGCGCCCGAGGCCTGCCGAATACTGCGCATTTCGATCCAGTGACCTAGCAGCATGACATCGATCAACGTCACCAACTCCCAAAAGAAATCGTCGCCCAGATTCCACACCAATGTGGCCATGCTATAGACATAGGCCGTGGTGATGGCCAGCGAGATCAACATCATCATGCCGGGTTTACGGTCGCGCCATTCCCACCTGGCCATGCGTAAGAACGGCAAGCCCCCGTAAAAGAAGATAAAGGATGAAAACGCCGGCACAATCAGCCAACTGCCGGGGAATTCGGGCGCGACATAGCCCAGCCATTTTTGAATCGACTCGCTCCAGAAGAGCACGGGAACGCTGAGAACCAGACTCACCCAAAAACGACTGCGGAACATGGCTTCATGACCGCTATGGTCGGCGCCCCCACCGTGTCCTTCATGGCCCTCATGCCCGCCTTGTCCGCCATGAGCCTGATGCGCGTCGCGATCTCGATGTTGTGCATGCGCATCGTGCGTCGAATGCTCGTGGCCTTCGACGTTCGATGAATGCATCGAGTGATCGTGTGAATTGTGTTTCATGGTATCGCTCATAATAGAACCTCCAGTGTTCGTGGGCGAATGTGTTGATTTCTATGCCTTCAGTCTAACGGATGCGCCATCTTTTTTCTACAGCGATACCACGCAACTTCACCTAAGTGATTCCACTTAAACATTTACAGTTCGCTGAAGTCTTTCACCTCGATATCTTCATAATGACGCAGAGCCGGCCGAATATGATGACAATGCCGGACGTTGACCACCACCAGAATGCGAGCGCCGGGATCTCTGCGGGCCGCGGCCACAATGTTTTCGATCAGCGCCCGCCGATGGCGCTCCAACTCGGCCACCGCATCCTCCTGCCCCAAGCGAAGCGTCAACTCATACAAATGATTGGCCAGATCATGACGCCAACCGCTGTTGATGGCCTCGGGACCGGGCGCGGTCTTTTCCAGCCAGGCGAGCAAATTTCGCAATAGGAGGATCGCTTTTCCACGCCAACCGGTCGCGCCGGGCTCTCGCGGAGGGAGCGATTCGCCAATGGGCACCACGACAATATCGGTTTGATACGCCAAAGGCAACAGAGCCTCGCGATACTCGGGAGGCAAATCATCGAAGTCTTGCGTTCGCCACTGTTCTGGCGAGATGTCCAGACAGAGCAAATCAGGATTGATCTCATACACCAGCTGCACCAGGGCATTGAGATCAAAAGGAATGGATTCTTTGTGGAATTCCGCCAATGTGCCGAGCACGGCGATCGATGTTTTGGACATGGAAAGACGCCTCCAGATGCGATGCTCTTATTCTACCCGCCCTCACTCTGGCCGAACACGGTGAAATCACCTATTTTTCACCATAACCATGCTTGATGGCCCACAAAGCGGCCTCTGTGCGAGAACGCACCCCCAGCTTGCCGTAGATATTGCGTAGATGCGCCTCGACCGTGCGCACGCTCAAGAACAGAGTTTGAGCGATGTCTTTGTTTGTCAAACCGCTGGCCAATAACGCGAGCACCTCTTCTTCACGCGCGGTGAGCGGCTCCATCATCGATGCGTCCGCGTCTTCACCGCGCGCCATGGCAATAAGCACGCGCGATGCCACCTGGGGAGGCAACGCCAATTCATGACGTCCCACCGCAATGATGGCTCGCGCCAGATCGGCCGCAGTCGAGTCGTGCGAAATGCATCCCGTAGCGCCCGCTCGCAACAAAGGCAAAACTTCGTCCATATCATAAGATGGAACAAGAAAAAGCAAACCCGCGGCCGGACGACATTCGCGGATCTGCTGCGCCAGCGCAGGGCGAGACGAGGGCGCATCGACAAAAATGGCGGAGACCGCCGGCGCATTCCCCAACTCGAGCACATCGCCAACCGCGCCCATGAGATGCAAATGCGGCGCAGAGCCAAGCAGAGCCCGCCATGCTTCGCGATGAAGCGCGGACGAGGCGAAAATGAGCAGGCTGGTGGCGGCGATCATAAACATCATTGTACGCGCTGGAAGCAAAAAACCGAAATCAGGTCTTTGAGAGCAACTTGCACGCCGTTTTATCATCCGATGATTCGAACGGACGCGCCATCGGATCAATGTCATACCGCCGCGAACGAACACCCGCAAACCTGAACCGTCGCCTTTCCCACTGGCTCGACGCCCATCTCCTAATGGTGAAACGCCCCTAACAAGCCCATTGACATTGCATCAACGCTGGAGTAATATGAAAACATGACTTCATCTTCATCCGGCGATAAACTATCTCCCTCATTTCGACAAGCGCTTGAAGCCGATCCACAAGCTCGGGTTTCGGCCATTGTGCGCTGCAAGGAATGGAACAATGCCTGTCAGGCCGATCTCAAATCGAGGGGCCTCACCGTGAGACGGCGTTTGCGACTCATTCGCGGGATGGCGGTGGAGGGCCGCGCCCGCGAATTATTGCAATTGGCCGAGGCGCCGTGGGTGCTGCGCATCGAACCCGACCAACCGGTGCATACCTGGAGGACGCGACAATAACACAAGAGTCGAAATTTCGCCGATTCATGCGGATTCTTCACACCGAGATTCCACGCCCATGCATCTCTGGCTGTGGATACGCCGCCACATGCGGAACAATCGAGCTCAATCGAAGCCGATTCTCTCAAGGAGAATGACATCATGAGTGAAGGCACGCTTCATCCTGATTTGGAACGCATTTTGACCGAAACGCCCGAAGACGCCATGGTGCCAGTGATTGTGCGATACAAACCCATGCCTGTGGGCGTCATCACCGCAGCCATTCCCAGCGACATGACGGTCATGGCCTCATATCGTATTGTGCCGGCCAGCGCTATGGAAGGCGCGCCCGCGGCCATCCGTAGCCTGGCCGAAAACCCCATGGTGGAGCGAATCTGGTATGATTATCCGGTGCACACCATGCTGGATCAATCGGTTCCGCTTATCGGTGCGCCGCAGGTGTGGGCCGCAAGCGGCCAAGGCCAAGGGATCAGAGTGGCGGTGTTGGATACAGGCTGCGACCTGAATCATCCTGATATCAAGGAGCGCATCAGCGGCCAACAGGATTTTTCGGGCAAAGGCGATGTGCAGGATGGAAATGGTCATGGCACGCATGTGGCCGGCATCATCGCTGGCTCCGGCGAGGCCGGCGGCGGCAGATATCGCGGCGTCGCTCCCAAATCGGAACTGTTCATAGCCAAAGTGTTGTCCGATGATGGCAGTGGCCGCATGAGCGGGGTTATCGCCGGCCTGGAATGGGCGTTGGACCAAAACGTTCACGTGGTGAACATGAGCCTGGGAAGCGACATCCAATGCGATGGCACGGACGCGCTCTCCGAAGCCTGTGACGCAGCCGTAGCCGAGGGCGTGGTTGTGGTGGTGGCCGCAGGCAACGCCGGCCCCAGACCGCGCACGGTGGGTTCGCCGGGCTGTGCGCGCGAAGTGATCACCGTGGGAGCCAGCACCGATAATGACACCATCGCTGACTTTTCTTCGCGCGGACCCACCAAAGATGGCCGCGTGAAGCCCGATATCTGCTTTCCGGGCTACAAGATCATCGCCCCGCGAGCCAGCGGCACAGCGCTGGGACGGGTGATCGACGACTATTACACTGAACTTTCGGGAACCAGCATGGCCACGCCCCATGCAACCGGCGTTGTGGCTTTGTTGCTCGAAGCCGAACCCGATTTAACCCCGAGGCAGGTGAAAGAGCGCCTGATGGCTACAGCCGTGGACATGGGGCTGGATAAGAACGCACAGGGCGCGGGACGAGGCGACGCGCACGCGGCCTGGCAAGCGGGCCAAACCGAACCTGAACCTACGCCTGAGCCCACGCCCGAGCCCGAACCCGAACCCACGCCCGAGCCAGAGCCTGAACCCACGCCCGAACCCGAACCGGAACCCACACCCGAACCCAAACCCCCCAAGCCAATTCCCGCACCCGGAGGTTGTCTCCTCGCGCTTTTGCGAGCATTTTCCTTCTGAAGTTCGCTTCCTGGGCTGACACGATGCGTCCACCATCCAACTTCGCGGGACGCTTGCGAAAAGAGGCAAAAGATGATAAGCTACCCCTGTGACGCGACGCGTCACAGGAGGTGGATTATGACACCCTCAACCTATGCATTTCAAGCCGATGATGGCGCCTGGGTGCGCGTGCGACCTATGCGCGCGGACGATGCGCCCCATTTGGTGGACATATTCGAACATCTTAGTCCAGAAAGTCGTTATCTCCGTTTTCACGAACCATTGGACGCGCCAGATCCTCATCTGGTGAAGCAAACAGCGGTCGAAATGGCCGAAAACGCGACAAAGAACGGACGCGGCTGGCTGGCCTTCGTGGATCTGCCAGACCGGGCCAACGCGCCTGTCGCCGGAGTGCGATGGGTGCGCCTGGATGAAGAGACGGCCGAAATTGCGCTGACTGTTCGCGACGACATGCAACGCAAGGGCATTGGTCGCGAACTATTGCGCCTGGCTGCGCTCGACGCATACGCCTCGGGCGTTCGCAAACTCATTGCCGTGCTTATTGCCACAAACCAACCGGTGCTGCGCCTGCTTCAACGTTCGCCTTTCCCGGTGAAAAGAACCTATCGCTCGGGCGAACTATATGTGGAAGTGGAGCTAACGGATGATGGCGTTGCACAATTGCTGCACGAACGGAGACTCCACGCGCTTCAGCCAGCCTAATCGTCAAAGTGGCGTCAAGGGCCGGGGTTCCGCATTGCGCGCCGGGGCTTCCTTGCCCCATCATATTTTATCGAATGCGAATTCATCTCTTCGTCGGTGAAACGCACACCTTTTGCACAACTTCGCCCGGCCAGCGTCCCTCGCCGTGCTCGCCCCAAGCCATGAGTTTGGTGGGCGTGATTTCTAATCTGCATCCCGGTCCGCATCCCGATCCCGCGCGAACCAATCCCCGCCCACAATTCGCGACCGCCCCTCAACCAGGCTCTCGGGCGCCCAATAGATCCAGGACTCTTCCTCGCCCTCCTCCGTCTTCACGCGCACGCGTTCGCGATAAAAGAAATCAGGATGCCCCTCGATGCGGTCGGTCTCGGCCAGGGCTTCCTCCTCCACCCGAAGTAAATCGCCCACGATCGCGCCCCGGCCTGGACGCGCGGCCGGAAACGCGCCCAAATCATACAAAACCGCGCCCTCAAGCCGCGCCGGCGTCCATCCCCGAACCCACGGCTCGATCAGCGGAAAAAACCGCGCGTCCTCGACCAAGACATCCCCGTTCGGAGGCCGTAACGTTCCGTAGACGAAGAGAAGTTCCATGTCACGCTTGTTAAATCAAGAACAGCTTCCGCAGTCGTCTCTCCACTTCCAACTGCATTCTTGGAGGCAATATTCCCAATTCACGGAGTATTAGCGACGTCGTGACCGTCATCAAACGATGGAGGCGTAATGTCGAGCTGACTTTAAGACCGGTAGTTGCAAAATCAGATGCATGGGCATCGATGACAAAATCTGTTTCCAGCAGCTCTGCGGGTATTCGACTGGTGATGAACGCCAGGACAACATGTCTGTGCGGCCCAATGGGATCGGTCAGGCAAACGGCCGGCCGGACTTTTTTCGCAGACAGATCGTCGAACGGAAAGGGGATGAGCACAACTTTATATCTCGTCATGGAAAGGACGGCCCTCGTCCACGGTATAGATATCCTCGGACGGCTCTCTCAAAAAATCAAACGCGGGATTCCGTGCGGCTGCATAGAGCCATTCTTGTTCGCCGATGTCATCATCCTCCATCGGATAAAGCAGTATCACGCGTACGTGTTTGGGCCCCCGGATGGGCAC
Source organism: Chloroflexota bacterium (assembly GCA_013151415.1). GTDB lineage: Bacteria > Chloroflexota > Anaerolineae > J102 > J102 > JAADII01. The sequence goes on along the minus strand of JAADII010000025.1, from coordinate 58,142 downwards.
TTTTCCGTCGATTTGCAATTTTTGATTCTCATCGACGATCCCGGTCAATTCGACGGCTTTCATTACAGTATCCATAGATTCGAACCTTGTGAAGCGAGCTATATGATAAACTCAATCCATTATAACAGACGAGAAGGGGATGTAAAATCCCTTGGTCTTCGTCAAATCCGTCAAGTTGTTAAGGGAGGGTGGGGCCGGCCGCGCGGCGCACAGAAAATTCTCGAGTGGAGGCCGTAGCATTCCGTAGACGAAGAGGAGTTCCCTCATTGACTTTGCAAGGGTGTAGCATTTATGCTACACTGTTTTGCATGAATGATGACTTTTATATATTGGAGGAATATGTTACGGCGAAGGGAAAGAACCCCTTTCGTGAGTGGCTTCATGGACTCCGTGACATTCGCGCACGAGCCAAAATCCGGGTTCGTCTGAACCGAATTCGGCTGGGCAACTTTGGCGATGTAAAATCGCTCGGCGGTGGAATATTTGAACTGCGGATTCGGTATGGTCCTGGCTATCGGGTCTATTTTGCACGAACAGAACGTCGCATCGTCCTGCTTTTGTGCGGAGGTGACAAGTCAACACAGAGGCGCGATATCCAAAAAGCAAGAGATTATTGGCGAGACTACCAACGGAGGTCAAAATGAATAAAGTATCCGTCAGTAACGCATCTGTTAGTTATGAAGAAGGCCTGCTGCAAGATCTAAGAAATCCTGAAGAGGCTGCGGCCTATTTGAACGCCGCGCTGGAAGAAGGTTCTCAAGAGGTCTTTCTACTGGCGCTTAGAGATGTCGCTAAGGCTAGAGGGATTTCGCAACTTGCACAAGATACATCATTGAATCGCGAAAACATCTATCGCATTCTCTCGGATAACGGCAATCCTCAGCTGTCAAGCCTGAAGGCCTTGCTGGAGGCGCTAGGCTTGAAGTTGGCTGTGGAGCCCATCACAGACTCTGCAAAGCTTGCGCAGTCGGTCGACAAATCGTTTTAGAAGACAAGTTGTCAGGTGGAAGTCGTAGCGTCCCGTAGACGAAAAGAAGTTCCATCACAAAGCCAACCAGGTCGCTTGACGTTTAACGCAACGCGTTATATTATTACGTGCATGATTCGGAGTTTTCGCGACAAAGAAGCTGAAAGGATATTCCGGCGCCAACGCTCGCGCAAGTTGCCGGACGACATTCAACGAGTCGCGTTACGAAAACTGCGAATGCTTCATCGTTCACAAACCTTGCAAGATTTGCGCAGCCCGCCAGCAAATCGTTTGGAAAAATTGTCAGGTGATCGGGCCGGTCAATACAGTATTCGCATCAACAATCAATGGCGAATATGCTTTGTCTGGCGGGATGGCGACGCTTACGAAGTCGAAATTGTGGACTATCACTGATATGACGACCATGAACGAGCAAAATCAATTGCCGCCTGTGCATCCAGGCGAGGTGTTGCTGGAAGAATTCTTGAAACCATTAGGCCTGAGCCAAAATCGGTTGGCCTTGGATATTCGCGTGCCGGCGCGACGCATAAACGAGATCGTACAGGGCAAACGGCGCATCACGCCGGACACGGCCTTGCGACTTGCCCAATATTTCAACACCTCACCGGAGTTCTGGCTGGGTTTGCAAATGGACTATGATTTGGATGTGGTGAGAGAGAAATTTGGCGCGCAGATCAGGCAGGAAGTGCGAGCGTTAGAACCCGCGTAACTTTGTCAAATCCGCCAGGCCGTCGGGAAGGGCCGCGATGTGCTGCACCAGGGCCAGCCGCGCCGCGCGCAGGGTGGGGTCTTCGGCCATGACCAGCACCTCTTCGAAAAAGCGATCGATGGGCGCTTGCAGGTCGCGCAACGCGGCCGCGAGGGTGGGAATGTCGCGACGGGCGGCCAGTTTTTCGGCCGCGGCCAGATAGGCCGCATGGAGCGCGCGGGTGACCGGTTCTGTGTAGGCGTCGGGGTTCAATTCGTAGGTTTCGTCCAGATTGCGCACGATGCGCTTGGCGCGAGCGTAGGCCGTGAACGCCTCCTCCCACCAGGGCTGAGCGATGGCCGCGGTTAGCTCGGCCGCGGCGCGGGTGGCGGCCGCGGGATTCGCGGCCTGCTCGGCCAGCACGGCCTCCACCACATCATGCTCGTATCCCGCCTCGCGCAACACGCCGTAAAGCCGACGGGCGACGAAGGCCATCACCTCATCCAGAACCGATTCATCCACCTCCACCGGTTGGAAGCGGGCCGCGGCCTGCAAAGCCGCGACCAAATCGAATGATTTTTGCTCGGCGATGAGATTTTGCACGATGGCCAGCGCGTCGCGACGTAGGCCAAAGGGATCGGCCGTGCTCCTGGGGGCCATGCCCACTGCGAACAACCCCACCAGGCTATCCAGCCGATTGGCCAGGTTCAGGGCCAAACCGGCCGGGCTGAGCGGTTCGTCCGCGCGCACGATGTAGGCTTCGCGGATCGCGCGCGCGACTTCGGGCGGCTCGCCGCTATCCAGCGCGTAAATCTCGCCCATGATCCCCTGCAACGAGGTCATCTCCACCACCATGCTCGTGGCCAGATCGGCCTTGCTCAATGTGGCCGCGCGCGCGGCGAAAGCCTTGTCCTGCTCCGAAAGACCCAAAAGATCGGCGATGATAGGCGTGAGTTGCTCCAGCCGATGCACCTTATCGAGCATGGAGCCGAGTTTTTCCTGAAAGGTGAGCTTGGCCAGCTCCGCGTTGAAGCTTTCCAGAGGACGCTTGCGATCCTCGCGCACGAAATAGGCCGCGTCCGCATAGCGGGCCCGGATCACGGCCTCGTTGCCGCGCCTGACCAGATCGGGATCTCGATCCGCGCCGTTGGCGATGGTGATGAAATAGGGGAGCATCTCACCGGCCTCGTCCACCACCGGGAAATAACGCTGGTGCTTCTTCATCACGGTGATGAGCACGGCCGCGGGGAGTTCGAGGAAGACCGGATCGAAGCGACCCAGCAGGGGCAAGGGCTGCTCCACCAGATCAGTGACTTCGTCGAGCAGGGCATCATCTTTGGGCGCGCGGCCGCCGGCCTCCTCGGCCAGTTGCTTCAAGCCCTCCTCAATCAAAGCCCGGCGCTGGTCTCGCTCCACGACCACGCCCGCGTCCGCGATCGCGGCCAAATAGTCCTCAGCCCGGTCGATGCGAATTTCAGGCGAGCCGTGGGGTCGCAGCCCACGACTGACGCGGTCGCTGAGCAGCCCCGCGTAGGTGAAGGGAACGACCTGAGGGCCGTAAAGCGCCAGCAGCCAGCGAATGGGACGGCTGAAACTGACATTGCTCGCGTTCCAGCGCATGGATTTGCCAAAACGCAGTCCGCGCGTAAGATCGAGGAGAAGGTCGGGCAGGAGTTCGTGGGTGGGGCGACCCTCGACCCGCTTCACGGCATAGACATAACGCTTGCCGCCCTCCTCGCGGATTTCCAGTTCCGAAACATCCACGCCCTTGCCGCGGGCGAAGCCCAACGCGGCTTTGGTGGGTTGGCCATCTGCATCGAAGGCCCGGTCCGCGGGCGGGCCGCGAAATTCCTGGGTTTCGGGCGCTTGTTGGGCCGCGAGCTTGCTCACATAGAGCGCGATCCGCCGCGGGGTCGCGGTGACCCGCACATCTTCATAGCTCAAACGCGCTTCATCCAGGGCCTGGGTCGCGTTCCGTCGCAATTGGGCGATGGCGTCCTGCACATCGCGCGGGGGCAGCTCTTCGACGCCGATTTCCAGAATCAGATCGGCTTCGGTCTGGCCGTCGGGCAGGGGGGAAGGCGGGGGCGGCGAGATGGGCTCGGGCTTGGGCGCCAATCCCAGCGGAAAGCCCAAGCGCTCGCGCTGCTCGACAAAAGCCTCGGCCACCTGGCGGGTCATGCCGCGCATGCGGCGGAAGAAATTCGCGCGCTCGGTCACGCCCACCGCGCCGCGCGTATCGAGCAAGTTGAAGGTGTGAGAGCATTTCAACACATAGTCATAGGCCGGGATCACCAACCCGCGGGCGATCGCGGCCTGAAATTCCGCTTCGTACAGATCGTAAAGTCGTTGCAAACGCTCGACATCGGCCACATTGAACGCGTATTCGCAATGCTCGATCTCCTGCTGTTTGAGGATGTCGCCGTAGGTGTGGTGATCGTCCCATTGCAGATCCCACACTTCGCTGACGCCTTGGATGAACATGGCGATGCGCTCGAGGCCGTAGGTGAGCTCCACCGAGACCGGATTCAGGTCCAATCCGCCGGCCTGTTGAAAATAGGTGAATTGGGTGATTTCCAGGCCGTCCAGCCACACTTCCCAGCCCAGGCCCCATGCGCCCAGGGCCGGACTCTCCCAGTTGTCTTCCACAAACCGCACGTCGTGCTTGTCCAGGTCGATGCCGATCGCGCGCAGGCTGTCGAGATAAAGTTCTTGAGGATTGCCGGGATCGGGCTTGAGGATGACCTGATACTGGGTGTGCATTTGCATGCGATTGGGGTTTTCCGCGAAGCGGCCATCATCGGGCCGGTAAGAAGGCTCGACATAGCCCACGCGCCAGGGTTCGGGACCGAGCACGCGCAAGGTGGTGGCGGGGTTGGCCGTGCCCGCGCCCACTTTTTCGCTATAAGGTTGCCAGATGAGGCATTGTTGTCCGGCCCAAAATCGCTCGAGCCGGGATATCATGTCTTGGAAAGTGAGAATGGAGTTGGGTGACATGGGATTTTTGGATGAGAAGATTTTGAAATAAATCATTTAGTCCATTTGCAATATTTCGTCAATGACTTCCAGTAATTGCGGAGCTGCTATCATGACTACGCCTGTTGGCGTATGTTTGTGCTCGAGACGCGGTAGCGCCGGTTTGTGAGGCGCATTGTCATAGCGAAAGATCATAACGTTTTCGGCATCCTGATAATGGTAAGCATACATGACGCGTGGTTCAGGAAGCGCCGCATCTATAAACTCGCGGAAATGAAGCGTCGAGTCATCTTCAAACTGCAGGACTCCCGCGATATAGCCAAAGCGCATCGATCGTTGATCGATCTCCAAACGAACAAGCGTCACCTCGCCGCCGGCCAGAAGACTTTCAATGGCTTCAGACAGAATATGGGCGTATTCAGGAAAGTTGGACGCGGACATCTCTTAGTTCCCGCAGTTCGTTCTCCAATCCGTGCAAAAGCTTGGCCTCGCCCGCCCATTCGACATACTCCATATCGCCACCGGCCAGATCTTCGGCTGTCATCTCCTTTAGAAAACGGCTTGTCGATATCCCGTAACGTTCCTCGAACGCGGCCAAACGACGACGCGTGCGTTGGATGCTCGCTTGCAGGCGCGCTTCGTAACTCTCCAACGCCTGAGTAACGGTCTGAACGCTTTTTCTATGAGATGCTTCAAGGGTGATCTGAACGCTCATAATTGAAGATGGGTGGGGAATGAATGCCATCGCGCTTCTCAAAGTGTACCACGGAGCCAGCGCCTTTCTCAAACTTTACATTGGATTCCATTTTCAAGAGAGAATCAACCTCCGCTCCCACAAGTCGTAGAGACCATAAGCCGCGGCCAGGATTTCGATGGGGTGGCGGCTGGGGAGATCGGTTCCATGCTCCAGTTGCCAGCGACAGGTTTCTGAGTCGCAGGCCGTCATGCGCACGCCCTGGATGTGCGAGCGGGCCTCTTCGCGCACAAACTCGAATAACTCCTCGCCCACCGACATGGCGATCTCGTATTTTTCGGCTTTGTAGCCGTAGGTTCCGGCGATGCCGCAGCAACGAGCATGGCTTTCGGGCGTGATCAGGCCGGGGATGAGACGCAGGATGTCGAGCGCGGGCTTGCCCAAGCGATGGGCGCGATATTGGCAGGGCGCATGATAGGGCAGCACCATGTTCAGGGGCTGAAAATCGGTGGGGAGTTCGCCCGCGTCATGGCGCTCGCGCAGCCACTCGAAGATGTCCCACACGGCCATTTTCAGGGTTTGCGCGTCCTCCTCGTGCATGTCCAGCAGTTCGGGCGCTTCCTCTTTCAGGGTCAGGGTGCAACTGGTGCTGGTTCCCACGATGTCGTAGCCCGCGTACGCGTAGGGGGCGAGTTTCCAGATATTGCCGCCATGATAGCGGGCCGCGGCGTCGAACTCGCCGTTGCTAAGCAAGGGCAGGCCGCAGCAATTCTGCGGCGGAACGATGACTTCATAGCCCAAATGCTCGAGCACGGCCACGGTCGCCTGGCCGATGAACGGCTCGTAATACATGGTCGCGCAGCCGTGAAAATAGACGACCTTTTTCTCGGACTTGAGACGTTGGTGCGCGGTGCGTTGCATCCAATCGCCAAACGTTCCCTCCGCGCTCCAGCGGGGCAAGGGCGCTTCGCGGGCAATGCCCACGATCTTCTCGGCCGCGACGCGGCTGAGGGGGTTGTGCAGACCGAAATTGGCCAGCCGCGGCGCGAGGCTTCCCACCTTGCCCAGCAGCTCGTTGCGGCCCAATAAACGGTTGCGCAGGGGCATGCCCCGATCCGCGACGATCTGGGCGCGGGCGCGAGCGTTCATCTCCGCGATCTTCACGCCATGAGGACAGACCTCATTGCATACGCGACAGCCGGAGCAATAATCCACCGAATCATCGGGCGAATGGGGCTGGCCGTTTTCGCGAAAGCGTTGCGCCTGCGGCCCCGCGTATTTGGGGCCAGGGAAGAGGTCGGTCACCTCGGCCACGGGGCAATAGCTCACGCAAATATTGCATTTGATGCATTCGTCCAATGAAAGATCGACCGAATGCCATGAAGTGGTGAAACCGCGCCAGGAAGGAGAAGCCATGGAATAAACGCAAAACAAGCAAATGCCAAGCAGGCAAGAGAGAACACAAAAGGGAAATTATTATAGCATGATACGTAGCGGGACAATAACGGCGGATATCGGGAGGCGCTTCAAAGTGGGAATGGAATGCATAGAGCGCGTCGGTGCATGACTTGGAACGGGTAGACGGATATTTGCATTTTCACCACGCGTAAATCCCCAAAAAATGACCTGACGGGCATCAGCAATCGCCTCTTCATCTTAATATTGCAGCGCTCCCGACTCCCAACAAATAAGGGTCCGGAACCGCGAGGCGCGGCTCCGGACCTTTATTTCCCAATTACCAGGCTCATACCTCCGCTTCCATCTCTGCGCGGCGGCTTTCGACCACGGCCACCACATCGGGGAAATCGATACCCAGCCGTTTGAGCGTTTCCAGCGTGGGGATGCCGTGGCGGTCCCAGCCGCGGCGCTCGTACACCGCGTCCATCAGGCGCTCGTATTGGTCCTCGCGATAGCGGCGCAAGTGGGCCATCTTCTCCTCGGTGCTCAGGCCTTCGGGATCGACGCCCACCAGATCGCGAAGCTGTTGATCATACCGCTCGGCCCGCGACTCGTACTCATCCACGGTCACCGGCCCCACCGCGCGATAGGGCGGATAATCGTGCTCGCGCGTGCCGTAACCGCGGCGCAGGCTGAACACGCGCTGGAAATTGTAGACCCGCTCCGATTGCAGCACCAGATCATCGGCCGTGGCCGGTTTGCCGGTCGTGCCCTCATAGAGCCAGGTGTAGTTTTCCACGTGTTCTGGAACCTTGGCCGGTTCGTCGGTCTCCTCATTATCGGGCGGGAGGATGTCGTTCCAGGGCAACTTGCACAGCCCATGCAGACTAAACCACGTGCGCCACATGGGGAAATAATGCAGCGCCTCGGCCTTGATCTCGAAAGTGGGCAACTGCTTGTTCACCTGATCCATGAAAATGAGCCAGGCTTCGTCGTGCTGACCACCCTTCAAGGCCATGCCATAACCACCTTGCTGGGCCAACGACTCCTTGGTCACGTATTCCGAAATCTCCATGCCCTTCACTTCCATGCCGATGTCGTGCAGGAAAGCGGGGTCCGCGCCATATTCTTCCGCAAAATACTTCTTCATAAAGCGCACGCCCCGACCCACGATCATGCCGAAACCTTCCCCGCGGGCCATTTGGTGAATGAGCTCGAGCGCGGCCTCCGCGTTGCCCCAGGTCAGGTCCAGTCCGCCCGTGCGCTCCTGGTTGAGAATGCCTTCCTGATAGCATTCCATGGCAAAAGCGATGGAATTGGCCAGGGAAATGGTGTCGATGCCGTAAGTGTCGGCGTAGAAATTCATCTCCAGCACCGCGATAGGGTCGAACACGCCGATGTTCGCGCCCAGCCCGGCCGCGGTCTCGTACTCGGGGCCGTCCACCAACACCACCTCGCCTGCATAAGGCCCGGTGCGCAGATGAAAATGATCCACGCCATGCGAACAGGAAAGCTGACAACCGGCCCAGCAGCCGTCGGGCACGCCTTGCGTAAAGAGCTTCTTCCACACCTCGCCGTCGATCTTATGCGATTCGGGGTGCGCGCCATAGCGGAAATTGTGCACCGGCAAGAGATCGAAGTGATCCATGATGTCCACCAGGTGAGCGGTGCCCACCTTGCGCATCTGATTTTGTTGATCGTCGTAAAGCGCGATCTCGCGGTTGATGCGCGTCCCGGCCTTTTTGATCAGACTCATGTCCGCGGGGTTGTTGAGGTTGCCCTTTAGACCGCTGAACTTCACCACAATGGCCTTGATCTTCTTATCGCGGAACACGCGACCGCCGCCTCCGCGCGCGGCCTGCTTCATGCGCACATGCTGACGCCGCACATCGTACCAGCTCAGATTCAGGCCCGCGTAGGGGATGTAGTCGGCGGCCTGGCCCGCGGACACCACCGAAATGCCCATCTTGCCGCGGGTCGTGCCGTCGGAATACATTTCGGTGAGATGGTCGGCCAGGAGATGACTGTCGATGTGCTCCAACGGCGCTTCCTCGATGGTCACGCGGCCCGCGTCGCCGTCGATGAAGATGATCACATCGTTCTCGGCCTTGCCCTGGATCTCCAGCGCGTCGAACCCCGAGAATTTGAGATAGGGGCCGAAATACCCGCCGCCGTTGCTATCGTTGGCCAGATCGGTGAGGGGCGAAATGGTGACCACCGTAGACTTGCCCAGGCCGGGATAAGCCGTGGTGCCGCTGATGGGGCCGTTGGCGATGACGATCTCGTTTTCGGGGTCATCCCACTTCGTGTCATCCCTGACCGCGTTCCACAACAGCCACAGCGCGAACCCGCGGCCGCCCGTGAAGATGTCTTTCATCTCCTGGGTGACGGGCTTTTCGCGGATGGTGTTATCCTCGAGATTGATATAAAGGGTGCGGTTGGCGTATCCACGCTCCACCGGTCTCAGTTCATAGTCATACTCGGCCAGCACGCGATGCGCGGCCTTCATTTCCTCCACCGGCACAACCGGTTGTATGCTGATTGCCATAGGTATGCCTCCTTGTTGGGATTTGGATGGTAATGTGGGGAGTGTCGTTTACTCAGGCGTCACATAAGCCGCGGTGATGCCGCCATCCACCAGGAAAGTGGCGCCGGTCATGAAAGATGACTCGTCCGAGGCGAGGAAAAGCGCGGCCTGGGCCATCTCTTTGGCCAGCCCAAAACGGCCCATGGGGATGTGCACCAACCGTCGCTGGCGTTTTGCTTCGGTGTTGAGAAACTTCATCAGCAATTCGGTGTGCAAGGGGCCGGGACAAAGCGCGTTCACGCGGATGTTTTCGCGCGCGTGCACCACGGCCAGCTCGCGGGTCATGGAAAGCACCGCGCCCTTGCTCGCGGTGTAGGCCACTTGCGGCGTGGCCGCTCCCATCACCGCCACAAACGAGGCCGTGTTGATCACCGAGCCGCCGCCCGCGCGACGCAGGGCCGGAATGCCGTATTTGCAGCCCAGAAACACGCCTTTGGCGTTGATGTTCATGGTCAGGTCCCACACCTCTTCGGACGTGCTCACCGCGTCGCCGTCCTGGCTGTGCATGATGCCGGCGTTGTTGAAGAGCACGTTCAGCTTGCCGAACGCGTCCTCGGCCGCCTGCACCATGCCTTCGCAGTCCGCAGCCTTCGAGACATCGGCGTGCACATAGATGGCCTGACCGCCTTGCTCGCGGATCATGGCCACGGTTTCTTCGCCGGCCTCGTCATTGATGTCCACTACCACGATGCTCGCGCCTTCCTGAGCGAACAACAGCGCGCTTTCGCGGCCGATGCCGCTACCCGCGCCGGTGATGAGGGCGACTTTATCCTGTAATCGCATGAGAGAACTCCTGAAAGAATGTTGGAGGGAGAATGCAGATATAATATTAGGGAATGGGAAGTATTGAACTCACGAACCGCTGGGTATGATTTCTTCCAAGTCTGTCAACAATTCTGGAGCTTCTAACAACTGGGCAAATTGGCGAACCCAATAATAGATACGCTCCACATCCAGGTTATCTTGAACGGCTGCGATCGATTGAATATCAAGCATGTCCTTGGGACGATGAGCAACGGCTTTAAGAATGATCAGATCCTCCGGTGTTGGTAAACGAAGACGAAGTGAACTCACCTCGTGCTCTTGGCTATGCTCGACGGCTTCGACCTCGAAAGGTAACAAACCAAGAGAAATATCGATATCGACGCCACTTTCGTCGTGACGAAGAAGTACAACACGATGGCGACGTGCGAAATCTACGGCATCAGGCAATCGCGGTTTCAGTCCCTCCTTTTCCGCCACTTCGAGGAGTTGTGGAAGAGCATCAATGGACAACAACAGCATTGCATCAACATCGGCTGTGAGGCGAGGTTGTCCAAGAATACTTGCCGCGACGCCGCCAATTATTATTCCTTGATCATTGAATGCCTTGATTAAATTTTGAAGTGCACGGATCGGCTCCAATAGAGGTTCTAATGTAGTCGAAGATTGCATCTCATTTCCTCTGTTTTTCTTCCAAGTAGCGTCTTCGCAACACGTTCCAACGCATCCACGCCATTTGCTCGTCGTCGGTCGTTGGTCGAAGATTGAGCCCTGCGGCCATGCGCACAAGGGCGTTCAACTTTTCCCATCGTTGCGTCATGGAAGTGCTGCGTCTTTCTGCGGTCTCGACATCGGCGACCGCGCGCCAACGTTTTTGATATGAGGTCAAATCACTTTTGGTCAATGACATGGTTATCTCCACGAGCAAAGATTTGGGTGAAATAAGCTTATATCTGTTCAAAATACCGCTTTCGCTCCCAGTCGGTGACCGCGCGGTCGAACGCGGCCTGCTCGGTCTTGAAAAAGTGCAGATAATGCTCCACAACCTCGTCGCCAAAGGCCGCGCGTGCGAACTCGCTGCGCTCGAACTCGGCGATGGCTTCGTGCAGAGTGCGGGGCACATGCGGTAAATCGGCCGCGGCGTATACATCGCCCTCGAAAGCCGGCGGCGGCTCGATGCCATTGCGGATGCCGTCCAGCCCTGAAGCGAGAATGGCCGCGTAGGCCAGATAGGGGTTCACATCCGCGCCGGCGATGCGCGACTCGATGCGCAGAGATTGCCCATGCCCCACCACGCGGAACCCGGCCGTGCGATTGTCGTAGCTCCAGGCCAGGCTCGTGGGCGCCCAAGACCCGGCCTGATAGCGCTTGTAGGAATTCACGGTGGGCGCATAGAACACCATCAATTCGCGGGCGTGGGCCATCCACCCGCCCAAAAACCGGCGGAACGTCTTCGAACAGTGCACCGGCCCAAACTTCTCCTCGCCCGCGAACAGGTTTCTCTCTCCGGCCGCGTCCCACAAGCTCACGTGCATGTGGCAACTGGACCCGGCCAGTGAAGCATCGTACTTGGCCATGAACGTCACGGCCAGGCCCAGATCATCGGCCACATCCTTGAAACACTGTTTGTAAATGATGTGTCGGTCGGCCATGGTCAGCAGATCCGCGTAGCGGATGTTCAGCTCATGCTGACCCGGCCCCCATTCGCCCTTGCTGAACTCCACCGGCACGCCGCTGTGGTCGAGATGTCGGCGCACGGTCGCGTGCAGCACTTCCTCGCGGCGTCCCTGGAGGATGTGATAATCCTCGATATACGCGCCGTAGGTTTTCAAATCCTGATAATGCGCCTGTCGCGCGCTCTCATAACTTTCGTCGAAGATGTAATACTCCAGCTCGGAGCTCCCCTGCGCCACATAGCCCATCGCCGCGGCCGCGGCCATCTGGCGTTTGAGGATATTGCGCGGCGCGATGGCCACGGGCGTCTCGTCTCTTTCGTCGTGCACATCGCACAGCACAAAGGCCGTCTTATCCAGCCAGGTCGCGCGGCGGAGGGTGTTCAGATCGGGGATGAGATGCACATCGCCGTAGCCCAATTCCCAATTCGCGAACGCGTAACCGGGCACAGGCTCCATCTCCATATCCACGGTGAAGAGATAATCGCAGGCGTGCATGCCTTTGCGGGCGGTGTGGTCGATGAAAAACTTGCCGGTAATGCGTTTGCCCATCAAGCGGCCATAAAGGTCGGGAAATGCGGCCACCACGGTCTCGATTTCCCCAGAATCCACCATCAAGCTCAGCTCATCCAGGGTCAACATGCCCTGCGGGGGTGTGGTCGTCATGGTCAGGGGCCTCCTCGCTGAAGCCAGATTTGGCAAGTATGGCAGTTAATATGGAGCCAGCACTTGGATGTCGGTCATGGGAAAATGTCGGATGTTTCGAGTGACCAAGACTGCCTCTTTGGTAAATGCCGTTGCAGCAATCAATGCATCTGGTAAACGCAATCCATGACTCCGTCGATAGGTTTGGCGGTACTGACCACCCTTTCTGGCCGTCTCACCGTTGAGAGCAACCCTGGTCAACGAAGCAAAAAGAGCAGATATGCGAGGCTCTTCGCCCGGCCGGACATTGGAGTATATCTCGGCCTCACTAATGACGGAGAAATACACCACAGCACCATCAAGTAACAGGGCGTCGAGAAAGTCCGTTGCCGGCTGATGACCGCGAAGATGGTCTATGATAATGTCAGAGTCCAGAAGAAAGTTGGACAGTGCTCGGTCATTGCGCTCGTTCATCCCACTCTTCTCGAAGACTATTGACTAATTCGACACTGGTTTGCTGGAGATCGTCTCTATCGCGCCAAATGCCCGAGCTTTTACGTAGAGCGCGTCTCGCTCGCGTAATCCTATCCTGCTCGGCCAAGAATCGCCGCAACGCTTCACGTATCAACTCCTCTGTGGGAACGTGGGTGTCGGCGCTTCGGGCTTCTAATGCCTTCCAATCCGCAACGGGAATGCGGATTTCCTTAACAATTGCTTTCTCGGACATAGGCGACATTCCTCCTATCCTGATATGGACGCCTGGAAATTGGATCGGAGAGAAAATGTCGCTCAGTTCATCCGATCCATGAAGATGCATCCACCAGAAAGTGTAAGCGACCGCGCTGAGAATCGCAAGATGGAGTCCTATCGGTCAGGTTCTGAAATTCTTTTGTGACTTATGCGACCGATAAAGGCGTTCTGCCGCTCTCTCCATCTCGACGCCGAGAAGCATTGAGGAACCGGTTGAAGCGAGGGTCCAGTTCGACGGTGCGGCGCAGGCCCTCTTGCAACGAAACTTTGGGTTCATAATCGAGCAACGCGCTCGCTTTTTCCAGGTCGGCTTGTAAGCGGGCCACGCCGCCGCTCTGCTGTTCGTTGCGAAGCACATGCGCAGTGCGATGCGTCACACGCTCGATCTCTTGGACCAATTGCTCCACGCTGGTTTCGACGCCCGATCCTACATTAATCACTTCGTGATCGATGTGTTGTCGTTCGCCTGCGGCAATCAGCGCATCCACCACATCGTCGATATAGACATAATCGCGCGTTTGCTTGCCGCTGCCATAAAGCACCACCGTGCCACCGCTGAGCACCTGGTTGATAACTTGAGGCACCACTGGGGGGTAGGCCGGGGGCAGGCTTTGGCCGGGGCCATAGGCGTTGAAGATCCGCAACGCCACGGTCTCGATGCCGTAATGCACGCCCAAAGTGAACACGTAATGTTCGGCAGCGAACTTGCTCACCGCGTAGGGCGTGAGCAATTGCGGCGCCGCGTCTTCGTCCACAGGCTGGCGTTTTTGGTCGCCATAAATGGTCGCGGACGAGGCCAGCACAATACGCGACACGCCCACCGAGCGCATGGCTTCCATGAGCGTCACTGTGCCGCCCACATTGACATGGTTGTAGTCGCGCGGGTAGAGAATCGACTGTGGCAATGAGACCTTGGCGGCCAGGTGATAAACACAATCGATATCGTGGAGCAGCGTCCACAGTTTGGGGGAATCGAGCACATCGCCGCGCGTAAACAGCACGCGTTCATCCAACATCGAGGGATCGCCGGCGCTCAGGTCATCGATAACGCGAACATGATGTCCCATCGCGGCCAGGCGATTGGCCAGATGATGCCCGATGAACCCGGCGCCGCCCGTGATCAAGTAATTCATATCAACGGTTCTTGCTTCCTTATCTCAAGGTTTGGCGTTCATGTCGCCGGCGCGCTCCCATTATAGCACAAGCCCATCCTTGTTTCATGAATCGGTAACGCCGCGGGATTAAACCCGACCATCGAATTATCTCCAGTCTGGCCCCAACCATCGATAACGTATCGGCGTTCTCAAGCGGCGTCCATCGGGTCATGGCTCCCGCGTCGAGCGCTTGTGTTCCCACCATTTATGCCTGAATCACTGCTTCATAGGGCGTGCGCGCCATTCTCTCATTATTGAAACGCATCGCTACAACGGCTGAATTTACGAAGCGGGGAAACAATGGTACAATGATAGCAGCCATTTTAGGCGCGTTACAAATTAATCTCACTCACCGGACATACGCAATCACCTTGATTCGCCCCTTTGGCCTGCGCAACAGTCTTCGATTGCAGCGACTCGCGCGTCGCAGCGAATCGCTACATGTGGAATACGAACTTCTGCACTCACAGTCACCGCTGTGGCGGGCTGTGGCCGCGCCCATTCCGTGGCATGGAGCAGGTTCGGCCACTTTCATCTATATCCCCAATCGCAACGGGCCTGGCATTGACGGGTTTGTGCAGGCGGTGAAACGAATGGGACGCCCCGAGGCCGATGTTGTGCGCATCGCGCCGCGGCATGACGCTCATGAAGCGGCATCCACGATTTGGGATGAATTGTTGACGCATCTCGTCTCATCTGCAGGCGCACACGGCATCCAACGCGTGTATGCGTGTTTGAGAAATGACAACCCCTCTCTCGCTATCGTAATGAAAAGCGGCTTTGCTCCGTATATCGAGGAGACGCTTTACCATTTGCCCGAAATCCCGCTCACAACAGCGCGCACCGAAGTCGATTGTCCGAATGTGCGCCCTCAACTAGAGCAAGACAGCTTCGCGTTGCAGCGATTGCACCGATGTTTTACACCGCCTTTGGTTCAGCGAGCAGAGGGCGTGTTGGTGAGCAATGGCGAAGCGCCCTCCCCCTTAGACCTGCGCGCGTGGTGGCAGCCCGAACAATTCGAGGGGTTTGTGTATGAACGTGCGCAAGAGATCGTCGCTGCGGTGCAAATTCAGCGAGGCCGGCAAGCGCATTGGCTTCGCGTGTTGGCCGATTCGAATGCCGCCGATGTGATGGGCGAGCTGCTCGATTGCGCGTTGCACGCGGCGGCGCACTATCGAAAACGCACCATTTACTGTTCTTTACGCCCCTACCAAGAAGGGTTGGCGCCCCTGCTTCATGAACGCGGTTTCAAAGCCATCGCCTCTTTAACCCGCCTGGTCAAACACACCACGCGCGAGATCAGGCAAGAAGTCGCAGCGCCGGCCAAAGAACTCTTCGAAGTCACCTTGACCGGCATCCTGACATCCAATCATCCGCACGACGCTCATGGCGTGAACACCGAAGTAAGCGTCATTCATTTCAATGGCAAAACGTCTTGAAAACCGTTTTCTCGATTCGTTTACAATCATCTTCCCACAGGGATAAACATATAATCAAACAACCTCTATGCAACAAAAAATCACAGACGATCTCGACGCCCTGCTGGCGGTTTTGCCGCCTCAAGTCGCAGACCGCTTGAAAGAGCTAAACGAAGCGGACAAGCTCATTGAAATCGT
Source organism: Chloroflexota bacterium (assembly GCA_013151415.1). Classification (GTDB taxonomy): domain Bacteria; phylum Chloroflexota; class Anaerolineae; order J102; family J102; genus JAADII01. Next base: position 42,211 of record JAADII010000025.1, on the reverse strand, counting down.
GCTTGACCTGGGCCGCAAGCCAGAAGCCCGCTTCACCGACAAAGACCTGGACCTTCTAGAACGAGAAATCACTCGAGAAGACATCGCCTATGTGGTGGAGCGCATTGGTGATTTCAGCGAGGACAATCGCGCGGGCATCGCTCGCACGCTTCACCGCATTTCTGCCATACGCAATCGCAAAGGCGACATTGTGGGTCTCACTTGCCGCGTGGGGCGAGCTGTTTACGGCACGGTGGATATTGTCAAAGACATCATCACTTCGGGCAAAAGCATTTTGCTTTTGGGCCGACCAGGCGTGGGTAAAACCACGCTCTTACGCGAAGCCGCGCGCGTATTGGCCGACCAGAAAAAGCGCGTGATCATTGTGGACACGTCCAACGAAATCGGCGGTGATGGCGATATTCCTCACCCCGCGATCGGACGCGCCCGACGCATGCAGGTGCCGACCCCATCGCTTCAGCACGAGGTGATGATCGAGGCGGTGGAAAATCACATGCCCGAGGTGATCATCATCGACGAAATCGGACGCGCGCTCGAGGCCGAGGCCGCGCGCACCATTGCCGAGCGCGGGGTGCAACTCATCGGCACCGCGCATGGTCGCACGCTCGACAACCTGCTTCTCAACCCCACCCTGTCCGACCTGGTGGGCGGGGTCGAGTCGGTCACGCTGTCCGATGAGGAGGCGCGTCGTCGCGGCACCCAAAAGGCCGTGCTCGAACGCCGCGCGCCGCCGACCTTCGACGTGCTTATTGAAATTGCAGACCGCCAACACCTCATTGTGCATCACGACGTGGCCCAGGCCGTGGACGCCCTGCTACGCGGACGCCCTTTGCATGCAGAGCGGCGCTACATTAATGAAAAGGGCGATGTGGTTATCGAACGCGGCGAACAAGCCTTGGCGGAAAAACAACGCCGAGGACGCAATGGTGAACGAGAGGGATTGATGCGCGGAGCGCTCGCTTCCACCATGACCGCGCCTTCGTTTAATCAACCATTGCGCATCTACGCCTATGGCGTGGGGCAAAATCGGCTGCGCTCGGCCGCGCGCGCGTTGGGAGTGCCTATCGAACTTACCAATGATCTGCGACGGGCGGATGCACTTTTCACGCTGAAGAGCTACTATCGCAAACGGCCCCAACCCATTGCCGAAGCCGAAGAACGCGGCATCCCGGTATACGTTTTGCGCTCCAACACCGTGCGGCAGATGGAAATGTTGCTGGCCGATATTTTTGCGCTCAAGGTGTCCAATGCAGATTCCATGAGTTTGGCGCTGGAAGAGACGCGACAAGCCATAGAGAAAGTGTTGGCCGGCGCGCCCGTGGTCGAACTCTCGCCGCAGCCGCCCGAAATTCGTCGTCAACAACATCGCATCGCCCGCGAAGCGAATCTTGTCTCCCATTCCTACGGTCGCGAGCCGAACCGCCGCGTTCGAGTGTATCGCGAATGAAAACGACATGGCTTTCATCACATTCGAGGGCATCGAAGGAAGCGGGAAAACAACGCAGATTCGACTTCTGTTAGCATGGTTGGGCGAGCAGAAGCAGCGAGTGTTGCACACGCGCGAGCCGGGCGGCACGGCCATTGGCGACCGTATCCGCGCCATCTTGCTCGACCCCGCGCACACCGAAATGACGCCGGAAGCGGAAATTCTGCTCTATTCGGCCGCACGCGCCCAGATCGTGCGCGAGGTCATCCGGCCTCACCTCGAGCAGGAATGGATCGTGATCTGCGATCGTTATTACGATAGCACGCTGGCTTACCAGGGCTATGGGCATGGCCTGCCTTTGGACGATTTGCGCCGCATCACTCAATTCGCCACGGGCGGGCTCACGCCCGATCTCACCCTCTACCTCGATCTCGATCCCGAAATCGGCCTGCGTCGCAAAGCACAAACGCCTGAAGAATGGACGCGTTTCGAGCGCAAGGAATTGGAATATCATCGCCGCGTGCGCGAGGGCTATTTACATCTGGCCGCGCAAGAGCCGCGGCGCTGGCTGGTGTTGGACGCGAATCGACCGCCCGAGCTTATCCAGCAGGATATTCGCGCCCGCGTGGAGGCATTGCTAAACCGCAACCGCGCGGAGAAACACAGATAGGTAAAGAAAAAACGCCGCGCTTATGTCGCTTTTCGGCCCCGATTACGGCCTCACATGGCCGTCACCAAGGACGATCCATTTGTAGGTGGTTAGCTCCTCCAGTCCCATGGGCCCGCGAGCGTGCAGCTTTTGAGTGCTGATGGCCACCTCGGCCCCCAAGCCGAATTGTCCGCCGTCGTTGAAGCGGGTGGAGGCGTTCACAAACACGGCCGAGCTGTCCACTTCATCCAAAAAGCGTTGCGCGTGGCTCCAGTTTTCGGTGAGGATGCCATCGGAGTGGCCGGTTGAGTGTTCGCGAATATGGTCGATGGCCGCGTCCAGGCCGGGCACAACGCGCAGACCCAAAATGAGGCTGAGCCATTCCGTATCGAAGTCGGCCGGGCCCGCCGGTTGCACGGCTTCATGCCCGGCCAGAATGTCCATCGCCGTCTCATCTGCGCGAAACGTTACGCCATCCGCGGCCAGGCGCTTGACCACGCGGGGCAGAAAGTCGGCTGCAATATCTTGCTGCACCAGCAAAGTGTCCAACGAATTGCAAACGCTGGGGCGTTGGGTTTTGGCGTTGTGGATGATGGGCAAAGCCTTATCCAGGTTGGCCGTTTCGTCTACATAGAGATGACAAATGCCGATGCCGCCGGTGATGACGGGAATGGTGCTGTTTTCGCGACAGAATTTGTGCAGCCCTGCTCCCCCGCGCGGGATGATCATATCCACATAATCATGAAGCTTGAGCAAATGACCCACCAGCGCGCGGTCGGGGTTCTCGATGTATTGCACCGCGTCCGCAGGCAGGCCCACGCGCGTCAGCGCTTTGTGGATCACATCAAGGATGGCCATGTTGCTGCGCCGAATTTCCTTTCCCCCGCGCATGATCACGGCGTTGCCGGTTTTGATGCAAAGCGCGGCGATGTCGATGGTGACATTGGGTCGAGCTTCGTAGATGAGGCCGATGACGCCCAGTGGGGTGCGGCGTCGGCTCACGCGCAGCCCGTTGGGCAAGCGGCGGCTGTCGAACTCGCGGCCGATAGGGTCGGGCAACAGCGCCACATTGCGGGCGTCGGCCGCGAACCCGCGCAAACGCGCCTCGGTGATGGTCATGCGGTCGATAAGGTTTTCGGCCAAACCGTTGGCCCGCCCTTCGGCGATGTCGCGCTCGTTGGCTGCAAGAATAGCGGCCTTATGGTCGATAAGACCGTCGGCCAGGTGGTGCAGGAACGCGTTCTTGGTTTCGGTGGAGGCCGAAGCCAACGCGCGCGCGGCCTTCTTTGCTCGTTGTCCCATGGGGATGAGGGGGTTGTCGTTCATCGTTCCTCCAATTTCAACTGAAACTCGGCCCACCAATGTGGAAGCGTCTCTTCGCAAGGGCCCAAAATGGTGGTTGCAATATCGGAAAGGGGGGTGGGTTGCGTGTTGAACTCGATGACCTGACCGCCCTTCTCATGCGTCAGCCAGGGCAACTGCGCCGCGGGATAGACCACGGCCGATGTGCCCACGACCAGGGCGATGTCGGCCTGTTCGAAGGCCTCCCAGGCGCGAGCGATGGCGTGGGGATCCAGCGATTCTCCGAACCAGACCACATCGGGCCGCATCAGCGCGCCGCATCGAGGGCAAGAGGGCGGCAGAGGCTCCAGGGGAGCCTGTCGGTTGCGCTCCTTATATGTGCAGCGGGTGCAGCGCAGCGTCCAGATGTCGCCGTGAAGATAGACAACTTGCTCGCTGCCGGCCGCGGCGTGAAGACCGTCGATGTTTTGCGTGACCAGGAGAAAGTCGGGCAAGACCCTTTCCATCTCGGCCAGGGTTTCATGCGCGGGATTGGGCCGACAATGGGCCATGCGTTGGCGTCGCCAGTCGTAAAACTCCCACACCAGTTTGGGGTCGCGACGAAAGGCCTGGGGCGTGGCTAATTCCTGAAAACGGTATTGCCGCCACAGGCCGCCGGCATCGCGAAAAGTGGGGACGCCGCTCCCGGCCGAGACGCCCGCGCCGGTGAGCGCGACAATGCGAGGAAGGGACATAGACTTTATCCAGCGATCAGCAACGGTTCTTTGGGTCGCTTGCGTGGGCGCGGGGCAGGTGAACCGTACAACATCCCTTCGGCGCTGATGTCTTCATCGATATCTGGCCAGTGGACTCCCTCGCCATCTCCAATAATCTCGAAATTGGCGCGTTGTTCCGGAGTCGCTTCAGCCAGGCGCCATGACCACACCAGCGGTACACTGATGGTGCGTCCGTCGGTCAGATGAGCGATGATCGATTCGTCGGTTACTTCAACATCTTTTATCAAAATTTCATGCGTTTCCACAGTGTTCATGCCACGCCTCAATGAGTTTGGTGTGGTGTTCCTGGATCAAAGCGCGTATACGCGTCAATTCCCTGGGTGAAAAGCGTCGATTTCGCGCCAGAGCAACGGGCGAAAGCCAAAACTTACAAGTCATTCGCTCAGGTTGAACATGAACGTGCGTAGGTTCATGGCAATCAAAGCTATAAAAAGAAGAACCGATAAGGTCCGGGGATGCCTTTAACTGTTGGCATAGTGTATTCCTAAAGGAATCTTCAGTGTATCGGGAAACGCCTCATCCGCAAGAGGACGGTCATAAACCGCGTTTGTCGCGTCACTCCAGAATCCAACGATCCACATCGCGCTCCCAGCCGGGAATTTCGTCGCCGAACCACAGCCCGATCTCGAAAGCCGCGGTTTCGGGACCGTCGGAGCCGTGAACGAGATTGCGACCGATCTCCAGACCGAAGTCCGCGCGGATGGTTCCGGGCGCGGCCTCGAGAGGATGGGTCGCGCCCATGGTCGCGCGCGCGGCCTTGATCGCGTTCGGACCTTCCAACACCATGGCCACCACCGGCCCAGAGGTGATATATTCGATCAAACCGTCATAAAAAGGACGCCCTTTGTGCACCGCATAATGCTCCTCGGCCAACGACCGGGAAACATGCATGAATTTCATGGCCACGATCTTGAGACCGCGGCGTTCGAAGCGAGCAATGATTTCACCGATGAGCCCGCGCTGAACCGCATCGGGCTTGAGCATGACGAATGTGCGTTCCATGTGAGGGTTGCTCCGTTTTGGGTATTGGGGTATTGGGGTATTGGGATATTAGATATTGGGTATTGGCATTACGATGAGTTGAGCGCGGTCATGCTACCATGCACCGCGGCCGCGTGTCAACGGAAAAAAGGTCAAACTCGTTCCCTTTGCCGCTCGATAGGCCGGCGGCCGTTAATCTTTGGCCGTCGATTGTTGTTTGTTGGCCGTGGTTATGGCCGCCTTGAGAAAGGCGAGGAACAACGGATGGGGTTGATCGGGCCGTGACTTGAATTCAGGATGGAACTGGCTGCCCAGCATGAAAGGATGGTCTTTCAACTCCGCGATTTCCACCAGATGACCATTGGGACTAAGCCCGCTGAAGACCATGCCCGCGGGGCCGAGCACGTCGCGGTAGGCGTTGTTGAATTCCCAACGATGACGATGGCGCTCATAAACCAGATCAACGCCATAAGCCTCCCGCGCGCGCGTGCCCGGCGCGAGCCGACACGGATATAACCCCAGGCGCATGGTACCCCCTTTCTCCACAATGTCGCGCTGATCGGCCATAAGCGAGATGACGGGATGCTTGGTGGTGGGGTCGAACTCGGTGCTGTTGGGTTCATCGCTCTTCAGCACATAGCGCGCAAACTCGATGGACATGACCTGCATCCCCAAACAAAGCCCCAGGTAGGGGATTTTGTTCTCGCGAGCATAGCGCGCGGCCACAATCTTGCCCTCGATGCCGCGATAACCGAACCCCCCTGGAACCACAATGCCCGACACACTGGCCAAACGTTCCATTTCCTTGCCGCGTTCCAGGTCTTCCGAATCGATCCACTCGATTTTGACATCGCGATTAAGTGCAATGCCCGCGTGAAAAAGGGCCTCGCGCACGCTCATGTAAGCGTCTTTGAGCGCCACATATTTCCCCACAAGAGCCACCCGCAACTCAGGTTTGGGTGCATGGATGCGTTCGACCATGGTGCGCCACACATCGAGATCGGGCGGCTGCGCATCCAATTCGAGGCGCTCCACCAGGTAATCGCCCAACCCCGCCTCTTCCAGCGTCAGCGGCACTTCGTAGATGGTGCGAGCCGTGACCAGCGGAATGACCGCGCGCGGCTCCACATCGCAAAACAACGCCACTTTATCCCGCACTTCGTCGTTCACCGGCACATCCGAACGGCAACAGATCACATCGGGCTGAATGCCGATGCCGCGTAATTCGCGCACGCTGTGTTGGGTGGGTTTGGTTTTCAGCTCACCGGTCGCGGCCAGGTGCGGAAGCAATGTGAGATGAATAAAGACCGTGTTTTCCCGTCCCACATCTTTGCGCATCTGGCGCAGAGCCTCCAGGAAGGGAAGGCCCTCGATGTCGCCCACCGTGCCGCCCACCTCAACCAACACCACATCCGCGTCGGTCTCCCTGGCCACCAGCAGGATGCGCCGCTTGATCTCGTTGGTGACATGAGGGATGACCTGTATGGTGCCGCCCAGATAATCGCCGCGACGCTCCTTGGCGATGACTTCGGCGTAGATCTGGCCGCTGGTGACATTGCTCGATTTGGTGACGTTGACGCCGGTGAAACGCTCGTAGTGCCCCAGGTCCAGGTCGGTCTCCGCACCGTCGTCGGTGACGAACACCTCGCCGTGTTGATAGGGGCTCATGGTGCCGGGGTCCACATTGAGATAGGGATCGAGTTTTTGTCCGGCCACGCGGACGCCGCGACTGCGGAGCAAACGACCAATGGCCGCGGCTGTCACGCCTTTGCCCAGGCCACTGACCACGCCGCCGGTGACAAAGATGTACTTGGTCATGGGGTCTTATCTCACAAAAAGAAGAGACACGGAGATGGCTCTCCGTGTCCGGGATAGCTGAGGATCAAGATGGGCGCGTTCACCGCGCGGGCTGTGGATGCGCTGAAGTGATGAATTCTCACAAGCAAAGCAAGAACCTGTGGGATGCAAAATGATAGCATGAGCAAGACGCGCTGTCAAAACGCGTGTTTTGGACGGGTGCGTTTCAAAATGGGAGCGCGTTCATAAGCGTCATGGCGAGGCCGTAGGCCGAAGCCATCCCCGACGTCCGTGTGGACGCCGCGCTGAGCGTTGGCGATGGCTTGGGGCTGACGTCCCTTCGCAATGAACATGCAGCTTTTTGCCCCGAAATTGAAACGCACTCGAAAAGGTGAACGCGTTTCAAAACCAAGACAGAAACGTCGTTTTTCGCGACCCGAAGCCCTCCGCTTGCGTATAGCTGGTTGAATAAATGATTGACAATGCCCTGAAGTGCAAATGGAGGCGTCATGACCACGAAAGTCAACTATTCTGTGGAATCCAATTTACCGGTCAAGAAAAAATCTCCCCCTAAGAACCCGACTGCCAAGACCGAAAAAAGGGCCCGCACATTATACCGACATCCCACCGACAAACGAGTGGCCGGAGTGTGTGGCGGGCTGGGCGAATATCTGAATATCGATCCTGTGCTGATCCGTTTGGCCTGGCTTTTCGCGGCCCTGCTCAGCGGCGGGTTGTTGCTGATCCCTTATGTCGTATTGTGGCTGGTGTTGCCGGTTGGTTCGCAGACGACAGGCCGAATAGAGAAAGCGGTCATCGATCTGGGCGAAGAGGCCGCAACCAAGGCGGCTTACATCCTTATAGCGCTGGGCGCGCTATGGTTGCTGGCCAATACAGGCGTCTTGCCGCGAGTGTGGGGCGCATTTTGGGCTGTGGCCAGTGTGTTATTCTGGCCCCTCTTGCTTATCGTAGCCGGTTATCTGCTCTTACGACACAGCGGCAAGGATATTGAGTTGGCGCAAAACATGAAGGTTCGCGCGCCCGACGCCGAAAGCGTGAAACAAACGGTTTTGGAAACGCGACGACGCCTTCCTTTGCGGCGTAGCCGCGACGACCGCATGTTATTGGGCGTGTGCGGCGGGATCGCCCGCTCCTTGAACATCGATCCGGCCATCGTGCGCATTCTTTGGGCCCTGTTTAGCATCGGTAGTTTGGGCACGGGCGTCATTCTCTACATTATCGCGGCCATCCTCATGCCCGAGGAGGACCCGGGGGCAGAGATCGAAGCCGTGGAGGGTGAGGTGTTGGACCCGGTGCAACCCCAAAATTCCAACTGAACTTTGATCAATCTCGGGTGAAGGCGCACAAGGAATGAAACAATAACGCCAGGTGAGTTGCACCCGAGTGTGCGATTCACCTGGCGCCTTGCTTATGGGCTCTGCTCCACGGCCTTGAAGCGCACCACCAGCGTGACGCCATCGGTCACTGTCATGAAGCCGGGGATTTCGGGAGGCATAAAACCGAAATTTTTCATATAAATGAGGGTCTGCGCCTCGCCCGTAAGCGCTCCCTCTTTATACGCCGCTTCGACATTCCATGTAACGGGAATGGTGATCTCGCGTATGGTCATATCTCCCGTCATCTGAAACCGCACCTTTTCACCCTCGACATACTGTTGAGGCAGGCCCTCGACCGAAGTGATGCGAAAGGTGGCGATAGGGTATCGGGCCGATTCCAAAAAATCTTCGCGTATTTTTCGGTCTCGACGGCTATCATCGCTTTTGAGGGTGCTGATATCTACGCTAAACTCGCCGGATTTGACCTGTGGAGGCGAATCGTCAAGAACGACGAGCTGTCCCTCGATAGCATTGGTTCGCCCCACCGCGCGGAAAAAGCCTAGCTTCTTGCCAAGACGGCTGACAGCTTCGCTAAAAAACTCTTCGTCCACTTCATATCGGACCTCGCTTGCAGCAGGATCGATGACGAAAGTGCGAAGCTGAGCAGTCGATGCTGGCTGAGAGGGTTCACCTTGGGCAAGCTCGGGCGTGGGAATTGGGGTGGGGGCGGGTGTGGGCGGGCTTGTCGAAGCGCAGGCCGCAAGCAGAAGCGCAGCCGACGCAATAAGCAGGAGCAAAAGAGGTTTTCCTGTCATGAATGACCTCGACGTTGATTGATGAAATATGGAAATATTGAACCGCCCCATCATTTTATGAGTTTAGAGAATCTCTGTTTGTAAGCTGGGCCAACAACTACCTGAAAAACATATAAGACCCGCCCACGCGCCATGAGGCCAACAAAGCGCGTGAACCCAAACCCAGATCATTGCCTCCGAATTGAAAAAACCATCTCATTGATCTGACAATGCCTTGGGCCACGAACCCCGAATCGCCGCTTCCAAACATTGGTCGAGCGTGCCATAACGCATTTCCACACCGCTATGCATGGGCGCATAGCAGGCCATCTTCCCTGCATTGGTGGCCATGCGCCGAACTCCCAGGCCGCGAATAGGCGCAACCACGGCGCAAGTGTCGGCCACAACCTCGCCTCCGGCCTCCTCGATAATACGCACCAATCCCTCGGCTTCGGCCCGCTCTCGAGTGAGCCGGGCCGTGGTCACCCATAGCCGCGCGCGCAGACGCTCCCCGCGCAAACGCTCGGCCACGCGACGCAATTCGCTCAACGATGCGTGTGGGCAGCCAATGGTCACCAGATCAATTTCAGTGGTTTCAGGATTCGCATCCATGACCGCGTAGCCTTCGTCCAGGCTTTCAACCACCAACCGCTTGGCATGCGACGAAAGCAGTTTTCTTCCCAAATCGCGAGCTTCGGGCGTGTAACCCTCGATATGGTAGAGTGCCACCGCGCCATACGCGGCCAACCCCGCGCCCAAGGTTTTCAGGCGATCACCGGCCGCGCCACCCTCGGTTAAGTCATCAGGCAGAGGAGGCAACCAACTTGCCAGATCCACAAAATAGGGGACGCCATCGCCCACGGCCTTGCCCACCACATAACTCAGTGCTCCAAAATCGGCGATGCTCTTAACCGGACAACGGATCTCGATTACATGAGTGGCCCGACGTTGTTCGGGCAAGTGATAACCATAACGGGCCGTGCGCCCCACAATAGCCGCGGCCAACGCGCTTGGGCCGCCTTCCCGATTCGTAAACGCCCCCACCACCGAATTGGCCCACACCACCGCACTAGACTCGGCCCAGGCCAAATGTGCGCCGCGACGCGGCGCGTAGTTGGGAAAGAGATAGGGCGTGCATGACATAGTGGGAACAACGCCCATGCGAACAAAAGCATCGATGGCCGCCAGCTGAGGGCGAGCGAATTCGGCATCAAAACCCATTTCTTGCCAGCGCGCCAACTCCATGCCGGCGGGATTCAAGGTGGTGGGCACGCGCACCTTTGCGCCTTGCCCGGCCCACTCGTGCAAAAAAGCCACGCCCGCATCACCCAAATTTTTGTAACTGACGCCGGAAATCTGCACATGCTCAACCGGAACCAGATCGGCCGCGCCATAAATACGGCCCAATGCAACCACAATTTCCATCGCGCGTTGCACGCCCGGCCCGGCTGCGCCTTCCAGCAAAGCTTGCTCTTCAGAGGTGAGATTCAGATCCGTCATAAGACCATTGTATCGCAGCGCTTGACAGATGTCGAAAAGAAAACTATCCTTGCATCTCTATGAGGGAACGCGCTCACCAAATCCGTGGGCTTTTCGCCATTTTACTGCTCCTGACAACCAGTCTGGCTTGCGGCAGCTTCGCGCCTCGCCCCAACGCAACGCCCACCCCCTGGCCCACACCCACGCCACGACGGCCAACGAGCACGCCTACGCCGCGCCCTCGACCCCAGGCTATATCACTGATGCAGACGGCGACAAAACAGTTGAATGCCGCTGCATCTCCTGAGCCAGACCAACCGACCGCGACCCCCACTCCACCGGGCAATATCGCACTTGGTCAACCGGCTCGCATCGTGGCCCGCACCGGATTGAACATTCGCGAAGCGCCCTCCACCAAGGCCAAACGCCTGGGGCGCTTTGGTGCGGGTGTATTGGTGACGGTGGTCGAAGGGCCTGTACAGGCCGACGGTTATATTTGGTGGCGGGTGGATGATGGCTATGGTCGCGCGGGGTGGGTCGCGGGGGGCGATGGCGAAGACCTATGGGTGAATGGCGACATTGGCGAGCCACGACCCGTGAACCGACCTGTGCGTTTGGGCGACACAGTCATGGTCACGGTGCAGTTTGGCCGTTCACTGGCCGTGCGTTATGAACCCAGCAAATCATCTTTGCGCGCGCGACGGGTGCTCCGCGGGACGCGCTTTGCAGTGATTGGCGGGCCGGTTGTGGTGGACGGCTTCCGCTGGTGGCGAGTGCAAAGGGCCGATGGATTGGTGGGCTGGGCCGCAGAAGGCGACGGCGAAGATCGATGGCTCTCGCCCATCGAATGAGCGGACAATCATATGTTATAGATTATTTTCCCGCACGATTTCAATGCGCTCATTCTCGATGCGAACAAGATCGCCGGTGCGAAAATGATAAATGTCCACCTGATCGATCATAGGGATATCGGCGATAATGGCGCCCACCGCCGTGATGGCCTCGGAATTGGCGTTGATCATGGCCAGAGGCGCCGCGCCCGAACGGGCCAGACGCAAGATCGTATATGAGCCAACGGTTGAACCCTTGCCATGAGGAAAAACCAATATCTTTCCGGCAATGGACTTGCCCTTAAGAGGATGGTTGGGATCGAGGATGACGCCGGTTTCTGGGTCGACGCCGCCCAAAAAACCGATGGGAGCATGGCTCACCAGAGCTTCTCCTTCAACCCGACCGGCGCGAATCACCCGGCCGGTAAGTTTGATTTTCATGATGATCCTCTATGGTGTGTTAAGGTGTCGCCTTTCCCAATTATAGACGCCAACCTCATGAGAAACCATATGGTGAGTCGATTGAATGCGCTTTTTTCTATTGCGCCCAAGCATCTTGAATGGCGCGAAGGAGCCCCGGCTCTTCATCAGGCGAGATGGTGCGCGGGTCGAACACTACGGCGTCTTCTTCAATACGGGCAACCACTGGGGGATCGTTTGCTCGCAAACGCGCGGCCAGAGATTGCGGTTTATCGCTCAAAACCGCTAATAAGGTGGTGGGCAGGGTTTGGCCGGGCAAAGCGCCGCCACCGATCGCGCTTTGCCCAGGTCGTAATTCGACCGGCAATCCGGCTGCAACCAACGCGTCGGCCCAACTCTCAGCGCGATGGGCCAGGGCCTCGGGTTGAGCGGCGATCATACGCCACACCGGAATTTCTTCAACAGCTGTTTCGCGCGCATAAGCCATGAGCGTGGCCTGAAGCGCGGCCAGGGTGATCTTATCCACGCGCATGGCGCGCGTCAATGGCTCGAGTTTTAATGCCTCGATAATGGCTTTATCGCCCACTATGACGCCCGCCTGGGGGCCGCCAAGCAGCTTATCGCCACTAAAAGTGGTGATGTTGGCTCCGGCCTGCACGCTATCTTGCACGGTCGGCTCATAAGCCAGACCAAAGGGTCGCGTATCGAGCAATGTTCCACTGCCCAAATCGTTGATTACGGGAACAGGCCAAACCCAATCATTGACCAGCCTCACCAATTCCGCCAGAGACGCGCTTTCACTGAAACCGACAATACGGAAATTGGATTGATGCACTTTTAGAATGGCGGCTGTGTCGGAACCGAGCGCGATTGCATAATCGGCCAGGCGGGTGCGGTTCGTGGTTCCCACCTCCACCAGTCGCGCGCCGCTCTGTTGCAAAATGTCGGGAATGCGAAAACCGCCGCCGATTTCCACCAACTCCCCTCGCGAAATAATCACCTCGCGGCCGCGGGCCAAATGACGCAAAACCAAAGTCACGGCCGCGGCGTTGTTATTCACCACCAATGCGGCCTCGGCCCCGGTCAGCCGGCAAAGAAGACGTTCGGCGTGGACGTATCGGCTGCCGCGGCGGCCCTGTTCCAAATCGTATTCGAGATTGCCGTACCCTGCGGCCGCAGCCATCATGGCCTCGCGAGCAGCCAACGACAGGGGCGCGCGACCCAAATTGGTGTGGATGATGACGCCGGTCGCGTTGAGCGCGGATCGCAGAGAGGGGGAGAACTCGCGACGAATGCGCGCCAGCAATTGGGTGATGAGCTCATCGATCTCGGGCGGCGTCGCTCCCTTCCGAATCGCGACGCGAGTTTCTCCCAGCAAATCGCGCGCGATATCGCGCACGCCCGCTCGACCATACATGGCGATGGTCTCGACCAATTCAGGCCGGGCGAGCAACCGGTCGATGCTGGGAAGCTGACGGAAAGGATTTGTCATAATGTCATTGTAGCAGAGAAACGCTCTTCTTGTCCATCGCCAGACAAATCATCGTCCTTGTTCGGGCTTCTAAAGCAGTCCGGCCGCGGGCTTGTCCGCTCCGATACCGATGAAAATCGCTTGCGCCGACCAACGTAGACCAAAGTAGACGATGGGACCATGGCCGAACCTAACCCCATCGTCCTATCGTCTTATGGTCTTATCGTCTATTTTCAAAGCACCCCCAACGTTCATAATACGCGTCCTCGGTTCTAACGAATTACTAATCTTTCGCATACGTCGCTCTTACATTTTTGTCTATGATCAGTAGAGTGGAAACTGTCCTCACCAGCTTCCGCTGATCGAGTGTCTTCATCGTGCATCCATCGTCGACACAATCTCACTTAAAAAGGAGGTGGTGTCATGACGACGCTGACTCGCTGGGACCCGTTCCGCGAAATGATGCAACTGCGCGACGCCTTCGATCGGCTGTTCGAGGCTGAGCTGGGCAGCACCATTCCGGTCTGGCGCGAACCGGCCAAGTGGTTGCTGGCGCTGGATGTGGCGGAGACCGATGAAGAATTTTTCGTGAAAGCCTCCATTCCTGGCATTCGCGTCGAGGACCTGGACATCACGCTGACCGACAATGTGCTGACGATCCAGGGTGAGATTCCGGAGGACGAGAGCCTGAAAGACGCCCGCTATCATCTGCGGGAGCGCCGCTATGGGCAATTCCAGCGCAGCATCACCTTGCCGGTTCCGGTGAAGGCTGATGCGGTGGAAGCCACCTATGAGAACGGTGTGCTGATGCTGCGAGTGCCCAAGGCCGAAGAGGTGAAGCCCAAGCACATCACCATCAAAGCCAGCTAATCCTGGCGGGGAAGAGGCCTCTTCGCATGTGCGGGGAGGCCTCTCGATTGCGTCTTTCGCATGGCGGCCTAGCCGCCACCAGCAACGGCAAACACAAAAAGGCAATAAGCGCTCCCATAAGAGAAAACAGTCTTATGGGCAAATCCGGCAAAAGGAGGTGATAATATGGCCGCGTTGGTTCGATATGATCCGGTGTTCGATATGTTGCGCCCGACCAGCTTGTGGGAGCGAGAATTCGATGAATTCTTCTCTCCGCTGATGCTGCGGCCCGCCGCCCTCCTGGATGACTGGTTTGTGCGACCCAGTGTGTTCGCGGGCATGGGCAACCTGCCCCTGGACATCTATGAAACCGACGACGCGCTGATTGTGGAAGCGACCGTGCCCGGCGTCGATGCGGATCAGATCGAGATCGAAGAGCGCAATGGCATGTTGACCATTCGCGCCAGGATGGCGGAAGAGAAAGAGGAGGAACGAAGCGGTTGGTACTTGAGAGAGCGACGCATGGGCATGTTGCAGCGCACCATTCCGCTGCCGGTCGCGGTGAAGGGCGAAAAGGCCAACGCGGAGCTGAAAAACGGCATCCTGCGCATCACCCTGCCCAAGGAACACAAAGACGAGAACCTGATTAATCGCATCAAGGTCAGCGTTCCCAAGATCAAGCTCCCCAAGCTGAGCGTTGGCAAAGGCGGCAGGAAAGAAACCGGTGTGAAGGTGAAAGCAGCGTAAAACCGAAAGAGCGCCGAGAATGATTCTCGGCGCTCTTTTTCTTTATTACTTTCATCCCTTTTTGCGGGGGATAACCACGCGCTCGCGTTGTTCGGCTTGCTCCAACATCCAACGCGGACGCACATGCCAGAAACGAGGCAACACTTCGTCCCAATTGGCCAACAAATCGGCGGCCAAGGGGCTCTCGGTGGCCTCGAGGTGCTCGCTGACCATGCGATAAAGGAGCGCTCGCGCCGCGGGATCTTTGACGCGAGTAATGTAAACCAACTCCTGGTTCACACGCGAGGGGAACTCGGGATCGTAAACCGGGCCGGGATCGAGAACGAACGCTTGGCCGCCGGTCATGCCCGCGCCGAAATTCGCGCCCGTGCGGCCCAATACGACCACAGTTCCGCCCGTCATGTATTCGCAGCCGTGGTCGCCCACGCCCTCGATGACCGCATTCGCGCGGCTGTTGCGCACCGCGAACCGTTCGCCCGCGCGACCTGCGGCATAAAGCGCGCCGCCCGTTGCGCCATAAAGACAAGTGTTGCCCACAATATAGCTTTCGCTCCACACGAAACCTGCATCTTCGGGCGGGCGGATCACGATCACGCCGCCGGCCAGCCCTTTGCCCACATAATCGTTCGCGTCGCCGATGAGCGTGAAACGCACGCCCTGAGGGATGAACGCGCCGAAAGATTGTCCTGCGCTCCCGCGAAAAACCACATCCACGCTGTTGGGCGGGAGTTCGGGGCGGCCCATCTGCACCAAGCGCCCGCTGAGCCGCGCACCCACTGTGCGGTCGGTGTTGGAGATGGCCACCTCGCGACGGAAGGGCAGTTGATTTAGGGCGATGGCCGCGACCACAGCCTCGGCCAGACGATTGCCCAACGAGTTGGGATCGTCGTAATCGGGTCGGGCAATGAAATGACGCGGGGTGGGCACATCGGGCTGGGCCAGAATGCGACTCAAATCGAGCGAATCGAGCGCGGTTTCATCGGTGTGGCGCTGTTCCACCAGGTCGGTGCGACCGATGATCTCGTTCAGCGAGCGGAACCCCAACTGGGCCAGGATTTCGCGCACCTCCTGGGCGATGAAGGTGAACATGGCGATGACATGCTCCGGCTTGCCCGCGAACTTGGCGCGTAGTTTGGGGTCTTGAGTGGCCACGCCGACCGGGCACGTGTTGCGATGACACACGCGCGCCATGATGCAGCCTTCGGCGATCATGGCCAGCGTGCCGAAGGAAAACTCGTCCGCGCCCAAGATCGCGGCCATGATCACATCGCGCCCGCTGCGCAGCCCGCCATCCGCTCGCACGATGATGCGGTCGCGCAAACCATTCGCGCGCAACACTTGTTGCGTTTCGGCCAGGCCGATCTCCCAAGGGATGCCTGCATGCTTGATGGAGGAGAGGGGCGACGCGCCCGTGCCGCCGTTGCTCCCCGAAATGAGCACGCTATCGGCCCGTCCCTTGGCCACCCCGGCCGCGACCGCGCCCACCCCGGCTTCAGAAACCAGCTTGACGTTGATCTCGGCCGCAGGGTTGATCTGGCGCAAGTCGTAGATGAGCTGGGCCAGATCTTCAATGGAATAAATATCGTGGTGAGGAGGCGGCGAGATAAGCGCGACGCCGGGCGTGGTCAGGCGGATGGACGCGATCTTTTCGGTGACTTTATGGCCGGGAAGATGGCCGCCCTCGCCCGGTTTCGAGCCTTGCGCCATTTTGATCTGCAACTCGTCGGCCGAAACGAGGTAGGCCGGGGTCACGCCAAAGCGACCCGAAGCCACCTGTTTGGTGCGACTGTTGCGCTCGTCTTCATATCGCGTCGGGTCTTCGCCGCCCTCGCCGCTGTTGGAGCGTCCGCCAATGCGGTTCATGGCGATGGCCAACGTCTCGTGGGCTTCTTCGCTGAGCGCGCCCATAGACATGGCCGCGGTGCTGAAACGTCGCATAATCGCCTCGACCGGCTCCACCTCCTCGATGGGAATAGGCTTGCGACCGGGCTTGAAATCGAGAAGATCGCGCAAATCGGTGGGCGGCTTTTGTGCGAGCAAATCGGTGTAGCGCTTATAGGCCGCGTAGGCCTCATCGAAGCGGCCGTTGAGTGCATTGGGTGTGCGCACGGCTTCTTGCAATGCATTGATAATGGCCGGCGTGAGCGCATGAACCTCGCCTGATTTGCGATATTTGAAGAAACCCCAATGACTGAGCCGACCCGACGAGGTGTGATAGGCCTGGTTATGACGATAAAGCGCATCATTGGCCAACTTCTCGAAGCCCACGCCGCCCAAACGGCTGGGCGTGCCCACAAAACAGCGCTCGATCACACTGATATCGAGGCCAATGCATTCGAATATTTGCGCGCCGCAATAGCTATCGACCGAGCTAATGCCCATTTTGGACATGATCTTCAACAAACCCAGCTCTTGCGCCTTGAGATAGTTGGCCTCCGCGACCTCGGCCTGATTCACGCCTTTGAGACGACCGTCCAAAGCCAAATCGCGCACGCTATCCAAAGCCAACCAGGGGTGAATGGCATTGGCGCCATAACCAATGAGCGCGGCCGCCCGATGCACGCCGGTGACATCGCCCGCCTCGACGATGATGCTGCCGTTCATGCGCAAACCGCGATGAATGAGATAATGATGCACCGCGCCCACGGCCAACAGGCTGGGCACAGGCGCGCGGTTGGGCCCGGCCAGGCGGTCGGATAGCAGAATCAGGTTATGCCCGTTGGCCAAGGCCTCGGCCGCCTGTGCGCATAAACGGTCGAGCGCCGCCTCCAGCCCTCGCACGCCCTCACCCACCGGAAAAGTCATGTCCAGCTCCACCAGTGAAAAGGGCAGGCCATCATGATGCTCGTCAAAGGGAACATGCGCGGGGCGGCGCAGGCGCCGCAACATGGCCAGGGTTTCCCGATCGAGAATGGGACTATCCAGTTTCAGCAAGCGCGCATGTTCGGGCGTTTCCTCGAAAATGCTGCGACGCCGTCCCAACAATGTGGTGAGCGACATGACGATCTGTTCGCGCAGCGGATCGATGGGCGGGTTGGTCACCTCGGCGAAACGCTGTTTGAAGTAGTGAAAGATGGAGCGCGGCAATTCGGACATGACCGCGGGCGGGGTGTCGTCGCCCATGGATCCGACCGGCTCTTTTCCGGCAATGGCCATAGGTTTGAGCACCGCGGCCAGAGATTCGGTGGTGTAACCAAAAAGCTGCTGGCGGGGCAAAAGGTCTTGCTCGAGCTCGTCCGCATCGGGCGGTTCGGCCAGAAACCCCTCTTCATACACCGGCTCGGCCAATTCACCGCCAATGGAGTCGGATATGGCGCTGTGGGCCATCACGCGCAGGGCGTTGTCTAACTTGCCCAAATGATAGAGATTCGTGCGCGTCCATTGACCATAATCGCGCCGCGTGCATATCTCTGTCTTGGTTTCGTCGTTGAGCAAGAGCCGGCCGCGCTGGGTGTCGACAATGAGCATTTGGCCAGGACCCAACTTGCCCCGACGGATGATTTGATCGGCGGGAAGAGGAATAATGCCGGTTTCCGAACCGCAGATGAGCAGTCCGTCGCGCGTGCGTTGATAACGAGCGGGACGCAGGCCGTTGCGGTCGAGGGCCGCGCCCGCGACGCGACCATCGGTGAACACCAACGCGGCCGGACCATCCCAGGGCTCGGTGAGGCAAGCGTGATAGCGATAGAAATCGCGCCAACTTTTGGGCATGTTGGGCGTGCGCTCCCAGGCTTCGGGGACCAGCATCATCAGCGCATGACGCAGCTCGCGGCCACTATGCACCAGGGCCTCGACCGCATTGTCGAGCATGGCGCTATCGGAGCCTTCGATATCGATAATGGGACTGATGGCTTCAACCCATGCATTGTCGCCGAGAGAACGCTCGCGCGCGTGCATCCAGTTGATGTTACCCTGGATCGTATTGATCTCGCCGTTGTGCGCGAGGATGCGGAAAGGCTGAGCGCGCTCCCAATTGGGGAAGGTGTTTGTGGCGTAGCGCTGATGAAAAAGGCTGATCGCGCTGCGATACGCCGGCTCGGCCAAATCGGGGTAGAAATTGGCCAATTGCGAACCAAGCATTAACCCCTTGTAAACAATGGTGTGGCTGGAAAGCGAGGCGACGTATAGATCCACATGCCGAGACCGCGCTTCTGATTCGATGGCGCGGCGTGCGAGATAGAGCACCTTTTCAAAGGGGCGACCGCGATCCAAAAAATCGGGGCGCTCGACAAAAACTTGCCAAATAGCGGGGCGCGTTTCGGCCGCAACTTTGCCCAACGCCTCCAGGTTGGTGGGCACGCGACGCCAGGCGAACGCCTCCAGGCCAACCACCGTCAACTCGCGCTCGACCCACTCTTGCCAGTCTTCCGGCCTCAACCGGCGGTCTGCAAAAAACATGCCCACCGCCAGATCGCCGTATTTGATCTGGCTCAATCCCAATTCCTGGCCAAAAAAGGTGATGGGGATCTGGGTGAGAAGACCTGCGCCATCACCGGTGCCCGCGTCCGCGGCCACGCCTGCGCGATGTTCTAGAGAAGTGAGCGCCTGGATGGCCATGCTCACGATCTCATGACTGCGCCGGCCGGGGATGTCGGCAATAAGTCCAATGCCGCAGGCGTCTTGCTCGAACCGGGGATGGTAAAGCGTGTCGTGCAACGAAGTCGGTGTTGGCGTATGGGTTCGCATGAAACTAGGCTCCAAATCAGTGAACTCGGTGAACGTCGATCTTTCTCACATCATACAAAAAGCCCCTGCCCGCGAACTTGCGCGGTGAACAGGGGCTTCGTAGCCGAGGTTGGCGGCGGCGCCAAAAGAGAACTATGCGTGAGTCACATTATACGCACGCTTGGCGAGATTGTCTAGCCGAAGCGAGCGAGCGGAAAGAATGCGGGTCGCGCACCTTATCCAAACACCATCCCGCAGATAGAGACCACCGAGGTGTTTTGTTCGTCGGCCGGACAGACGTCATATCCAGCCACTCGGCCCTCGACTTGCCCCAACCATTTTAGGGCAAGATAGAAAGGTGAAACGCCGCAAACATTCTTGCTGTCTTGCACCGACTTGATATAACCCCAAAAACCTTCTTCATCTCCTGCGGCCAGATGCTTTAGGATAGCGTCGTCGTGCGCTCGCAGTTCAGCGCGCTCGATGATGCCCACGGGTTCGCCGCCAAACGCGGGGCCAATATGGGCCAGGTCGCCGGAAGCCAAAACAAGGGTGTTGTAGCCCGCAGCCTCTTGGCGCAGGGTGGCGAGCAAGTCGCGAAGTAGGGGATCGGCGCTCGGTTCGCGGCCATTTTCGATAAAAGGCATGAACGAACCGGTGAGAATGGGGACGATCTCAACGGGTTGGCCCCCGCGCATGTGATGCAGCCAGGTGAGCACCAATTCGATGGAATGCTCCTGGCGGTGAAACAGTTCTCCGGCAAAGGCCTTTTCGGGGCCAATGGTCTTGGCCAGGGCTTGCACGATATCGATTTGGGTGGGCAAGACGCCGTAAGGGGTGGCGTAGTGCTGAAGAGTGAGGGTGATGGGGTTATAGCCAGCGTAATGGTCGGTTCCGAAAACAATGACCAACTCCGCGGCGCGAGCCATCTCTTCGGCCTCTTTCCACACCCGAGCATAAACCTCTCCCCCTCGCGAATAATCAATATGAGGGCTGATCAGCCCCCGGCCATGCGCGGGCGCGGCGCCATCTTCGACCCCGGCCAACAACTCGTCGAAATACGTTCGCAGCTCTTCAGCCTCGGCCGGATATCCATTCCCGGCGATGGCGGGCGAGCGAAAAGGCGCTTCGCGATAGGCCTGACGCGCGCGCGCCATCGCCTCGGCCGAACGGGCATTGTCTAAAAATAGAGCCTCATCCAAAGCTGCGAGCAATTCATCGATGACGCCCCGCCCCAATCGCACGCCCCATTGCACCATCAGAGCGGCTTCGATCCCTTCGACATCGCGCTGGCCGTCGCACAAGAGCAGGGCGGGGCCCAGGGCCTGGGGCAAAATGAGATAACGGCCAGATAACTCCAACGGATCGCGCACCAACAATGCAGGACGGCCGCGATGATGGATAGGGCGAATATCTAAGTGGCGCAGTTTGGGATAGGCGGGCATGATGTGCGGTGATGGATGGAGAGGATGATCTCGTTTGACTCAATTTTCTATTTTAGCATAGCCCCAAATACGCGCCCAAGCCTTTTTGTTAGACGCGCGTTGCCGAATGGACGCGTGAGAGAAGCCCTCAGCGAGTGAAAAGCGCCACCGCTGTGACGTAATATGTCTGGGGGGCCACATCAACGGCCGCGGTTTCGCGCAAACGAAAGCCCGCTCGCTTCATTTCGGCCAAATCGCGGGCCAATGTAGCCGGGTTATGAGCCACATAGACCACGCGTCGCGCGCCCAGTCGCGCCAGGTTCTGGGCCACGCGATGTCCCATGCCCTGAGCGGGAGGCGTGATCACGGCCAAATCAATGGGATCGCGCAATGCGCGCAACACAACCGGCGGCGGGCCCTCATGCAGGGCGACGTTGTCGAGATGACTGCAATTGAACGCACAGTCCTCGATGGCTATAGCGTTCTCCTCGATGCCAATGATCAAACTGAGTTGATCGGCAAGACCCAAGGCGTATAAACCCTGGCCGCAATAAACATCGGCCATGACCCGACCCGGCCCCGGCTCGAGATAAGAGATGACCGCATTCAAAACGGCTTCGGCCGCTTGGGGGCTGGAAGGCCGCCTGGCGCCGGCGCTAAAACGATAATCATGTCCGCGAATCGTTTCAAAATACCACGGATCACCGATCAGAGGTTGAATGGCGCCGCTCCGAGTTTCCAAAGCGATGGAAACGGGGATATCGACCTCGATTTCCGGAACCTGGTCTCCATGCGTTCGCATCGTCACCAATCGCAACCCGCTACTCAGACCCATGCTCAGGTCTACACTGCGCAGGCCATCCCATTCCACATTGAAACTTTTGTAAAGATCGTCCAAATCGGGATGAAGCAAGGGGCAATGATCAATGGCCACGATGTCGCGCGTATGAGATTTGGGCAAGCCCAACGAACCCTGACCGGAAGGATAAAACAAAGCCTGAGTGCGGTAAGCCCAATCGGCTGGCCCGGTGATGGTTTCGCGCACCACAGGCTTGCTTATTCCACCCACTCGGCGCAGCTGATCGCGCACAATACGGGCTTTGTAATCCAGCTGCGCCTGACGGTGAATATGCTGCCATTGACAGCCTCCGCAGCCATTCGGCCCAAAATAAACGCACGACGGTTCGACGCGATATGGGCTTGGCTCCAGCACTTCGAGCAACCGACCGCGCGCCCAGCGCTTGTGCTGTTCAACGATCTCGACAAGCGCGGTTTCACCGGGCAGCGCATGGCCCACAAATATCACGCGATCATCCATGCGGCCCAAAGCTTCGCCGCCATGCGCTACGCCGGTGAATTTTAGCTTCAGCGGTTTGGTCATAGGCGCATTATAATCGGCGTGCGGATATACGAACAAGTGCGCGGGGCGCGATCATTTTCAGGCTGCGAAATGAATTGGGCGCGCCCAAATATCTGTTTATGGAAACGTTTTAGCTGGCTTGCACCCCGCAACCGCCGTTCAATTTGTCATTTTGTTGGTGGAGTGGTATAATTTCAGCTTGTGTGAACAGGTCTCTCTTTTGCACAACCCCTTTCTATCTCACCAGAGTCTGGAACATGCGCCCAGGTATTCCAGCGGTGTTCCGGCAATCCCAAAAAGGAGAAAGCTTTCCGTGTCTCTTAGTACGGCAGAAAAGCAGGCCATCATTCAGGAATACCACCTACACGCACAAGACACCGGCTCCCCTGAAGTGCAGGTGGCTCTACTCACCACTCGTATCAATCAGCTCATCGAACATCTCAAAACACACAAGCACGATGAGCACTCTCGTCGGGGTTTGCTGAAGCTGGTCGGTCAGCGTCGGCGCCATTTGGCTTACCTCAAACGAAAGGACAATCAGCGCTACCAGGAGCTCATTCAGCGCCTGGGGCTACGCAAATAGCGCAGCATGGATAAGAAACGAGTAGAAGGGCGATGCTCCCGTCTACTCGTTTCTTATACCCCGACAAATCCAAAGCAACCGTATAATTATTCCACTTCGCCCGACGCGTGCGCCTTTCCAATGCGGACAAGGGACAGGAATTGGGAAGTGAGCCGCACTCAGATTTTGTGAAGTGCGACTTAGTTCCCAGTCCCTGACCTTGTCATTCAGAAGCCGCGTCGCTGGCAACCAGGCATGCGCGCGTGCGGGAGGCGGCGGGCGCGAAGGGCGATCCACAACAAAGGTAGACTTATGAGTTATCGACAGAAGTACCAATTCGAAACCGTGGTTGGCAATAAGCCCATCCGGTTCGAAACCGGCGATCTCGCCCAACTCGCGGGCGGGGCCGTCACGGCCATTTTGGGCGAGTCCGTTATTCTCGCCACTGCCACCGCGTCCAAAACCCCCCGTGAAGGCATCGACTTTTTCCCCCTCAGCGTGGATTTCGAAGAGCGTCTTTACGCCGCGGGGCGCATTCCCGGCAGTTTTTTCCGTCGTGAAGGCAGGCCCTCCACCGAGGCCATCCTCACGGCCCGATTGACGGATCGCCCCCTACGACCGCTCTTTCCCAAAGGCTTTCGAAACGATGTGCAGATCATCTGCACCGCGCTGAGCGCGGATGAGATCAACCCGCTCGACATCCTCTCCATTAACGCGGCTTCCGCCGCATTGACGATCTCAGACATTCCCTGGGGCGGGCCGGTCGCTGCGGTGCGGGTTGGCTATATCGACGATCGATTCGTCATCAACCCCACGTTCGAGGAAATCGAAAAAAGCTTGCTCGATCTGCGTCTGGCCGGCACGGCCGACGGCATTCTCATGGTGGAGGCGGGTGCGCATGAACTGCCCGAACATATGGTCTTGGAGGCCATGCGCATTGGGCATGAAGCCATGCAACCCATCATTTCGCTGCAATTGCGCATGCAGACCGAAGTGGGCAAGCCCAAGCGCGAAGTTCCCATCGCCCAACCGGACCCGGCCGTAGTCGAGGCCGTCACCGCGTTCGCGAACCCTCGCATCGAGGAAATTATTGGCAGCGGTTTGGCCAAAGAGGCGCGCGGCGAGGCGTTGGATGCGCTCAAATCTGAAATGTTGGAGCAATTGGGCCAGGAATACGACGCGTCCGAGATGATGAAAGTGTTCGAAAATTTGGTGAAAGAGGCTGTGCGATCGCGTATTTTGGAAAGCGGCGAACGCCCAGATGGACGCAAACCGGATGAGATTCGCCCCATTTCGTGCGCGGTGGGCATCTTGCCGCGCACCCACGGCACCGGGCTTTTCACTCGCGGGGAGACGCAAGTTCTCACCATCGCCACTTTGGGCACCCCCCGCGACGCCCAAACCCTGGACAATCTCTCGCCCGAAGACACCAAGCGCTATATTCACCATTACAATTTTCCTCCCTTCTCCACCGGCGAAACCTGGCCCATGCGCGGGCCCAAGCGTCGCGAAATAGGGCATGGCGCGCTGGCCGAGCGGGCGTTGGAGCCTGTAATTCCCAGCCAGGAGGAGTTTCCCTACACTTTGCGTTTGGTTTCCGAGGTGCTTTCATCCAATGGCTCCACCTCAATGGCCTCGGTGTGCGGCAGCACGCTGGCGTTGATGGATGCAGGCGTGCCGATCTCAGCGCCGGTGGCGGGCATTGCCATGGGGCTTATTAGCGAAGGCGATGTGACCACCTCTGAAGGACGCTATGTTGTGCTTTCAGACATCCAGGGCATGGAAGATCATCTTGGCGACATGGATTTCAAAGTGGCGGGCACCGAAGGGGGCATCACAGCGCTGCAAATGGACATTAAGATTAAAGGGCTGAGTTACGAGTTGCTAGAACAGGCGTTGAAACAAGCGCGCGAGGGGCGTCTTTACATTCTGGATAAAATGATGGCGGTGATCTCCGAACCGCATAAGCAACTTTCCCGCTACGCGCCGCGTATTCTGGTTACGCAAATCGATCCAGAAAAAATCGGCAAGCTTATCGGCCCGGGCGGCAAGACCATCCGTCGCATTCAAGCGGATTACGACGTCAAAGTGGATGTGGAAGAGGATGGCACCGTGTATGTCGCAGGCGGCGTTTCGGCCGAAAAAGCGCTGGCCGAGATCGAGCAAATGACGCAAGACGCCAAGATCGGTCAGGTTTATGTGGGCAAAGTGGTTCGCGTCGAGCCATATGGCGCGTTTGTAGAAATCTTGCCCGGCATGGATGGCATGGTGCACATCTCTCAACTGGCTGACTATCGCGTCGCCAGCGTGGAGGATGTGGTTCACGTGGGCGACGAGATCATGGTAATGGTCATCGATATTGACAAGGAGACGGGTAAGATCCGTCTTAGTCGTCAGGCTGTATTGGAAGGGCTCACGGCGGAAGAAGCTTTGGCCCGCGACCGTCGCGGCGCTCGAAGCGGCGGCCCTCCTCGTTCATCGCGTTCATCCCGCTCCTCGCGTCCGCGCGGGGAGCGGCGTAAAGATGATCGTCGTCGCGGCGGTGGCGGCGGCCGTCGTCGCGGCGGCCCGCGATAACCGTCGCTGGTGCGGCGGGGGTAAGCTAAACCACAATCGCTCGCCGCAAAGAAGACGTCACCCCGTAGTAACCGCATGAAGGATTCACATCGACCTCTTCATCGAGCGTCGCCCGATGCGCGCATTGTCCTGCCGCACGAACAACCGCAACGATACGACCGCCAAAGCCCGCACGCGCCCGCTCCCATGCGCGTGCGGGCCGTAAGACGGACGCAGCCATCCGGCGTCAATTGGGTGCGCGAAGCGCTCGAGACGTTTCTGCCAGCGCTTTTGTTGGCCATTCTTATCCATATCTTTTTGGCGCAGGCCACGCAGGTGCTTGGCGTCAGTATGGAGCCTACGCTTCACGGACGAGAGCGCTTGATCATTGAAAAGGTGAGCTATCGGTTTCATCCGCCACGACGGGGCGATATCGTGGTGCTGAGCGATCCGCGTTATGGCCCTGAGCCATTGATCAAACGCGTGGTCGGGCTTCCTGGCGAAGTCATCGCCATTGAAAATGGACGCGTGTTGATCAATGGTCAACCTTATGACGAACCTTATTTGAACGGCGTCATGCGCGCGGATTTTCCGGCCACGGTCGTGCCTGAAGGTCATGTGTTCGTCATGGGAGACAATCGCAACAATTCAAACGACTCGCGCTCATTTGGACCCGCGCCTATTTCCAATATCATTGGTCGGGCCTGGCTTCGTTATTGGCCGTTGAGCGCGTGGCGCTTCTTTCCCTAACACACATGGATTCCCGCTGGTCGCCCACCACGAAACTCGTCGTTCTGATCATCCTATTGGTGTTCGGAGCCTGGCTGCTAATGCAGCTGAGCGCCGTAATTCCGCCATTGTTGGTGGCCGGCATTCTGGCCTTTTTGCTGAAACCCCTGGTGGACTGGATAGTGCACCGCACAGGATGGTCGCGAGGATTCGCCAGCGCCTTCACCATCTTCCTGGCGTTGGTGCTGCTATTGGTGCTGACGCCGCTCATTCTCACACCCGGTCTCGCCAACATTATCACGAATATTGATCTGGATGCATCGGAGCTAGAGCCGCTATTGGAGCGACTGCGCGCCTCGGTGATTACAGTGGGGCCGCTTCAGATCGAAGGAAGCGATCTGGCTTCACAAATTGGGCAAGGGGTGCAAGCTCTGGCCGCGCCTTTCGCTACAGGCGCTATTCAGATTGTGTCGGGCGTGGCGACCGGCCTGCTTTGGGCCATATTCATCATTGTGGTCATTTTTTGGCTGCTCAAGGATAGCTACAAGCTTTATCGCTGGGCGTTCGAATTTGTGCCTGCTTCGCACCGCAAAGAAGTGATTATGTTGGGCAAAGAGATTGGCTTGATTTGGGGAGGTTTCTTTCGCGGGGAACTGGTGCTGGCGCTCATTGTGGGCGCATTGGTGACCATCAGCATGATGCTGCTTGGCATCCCCAACGCTTTGCTATTGGGCCTTATCGCCGGCGTGGCCGAGTTTGTGCCCACCATCGGCCCGCCATTGGCCTCTTTGCCCGCGTTGCTTACGGCTTATTTCATGGGCAGCGGCTGGTGGCCGTTTGAACCGCTCACCCTCACGCTCATCGTAGCCATTGTCTATATTATTATTTTTCAGATCGAACAAGTGTATCTTTTGCCGCGCATCGTGGGCCGTCGCGTGCGGCTGCATCCGGGCGTCGTGTTCGTTGGCGCCATCGTTGGCGCCATTCAACTGGGCGTTTTGGGCGTGCTCATCGCCGCGCCAGCCATTGCCACGGCCCGGCTGTTGGGCGGATATGTTTATCGCAAGCTGGTGGACCTGGATCCCTTCCCCGAGCTGGATGCCGAGAAACGACGGCGCTGGTTGCCTCATCAACCATTAGGGCCGCAACCGGTGCGCGCTATTTTTTTTGATCTAGATGGCACGTTGGTGGATACGGACGACATGATGGTGGAGCGGATAGCTCAATTTTTGAGACCGCTGCGCCGGCTATTTCCCGATCGAGACCCGCGTCATTTTATCCGACATGCGCTTATTCTGGCCGAAGGCCCCATCAACTGGCTCTTGGCTCACCTTGATCGTCTTGATCTCGATGATGAGCTGTTCCGATTTAATGATTGGGCGCGCAAAGCGTTGGGGCTGCGCGAACCCGAAAAAATGATATTGATTTCGGGCGTCGACGAGACTTTACATCAATTGAAACCCCATTATAAGCTGGCGTTGGTTACGACGCGCAGCGCCGGCGCGGTCCAGCGATTTTTAACGGATCATGGTTTCGAAGATCTGTTCGACGCGGTGATTACGGCCAGCGACGTTCGCCGACTGAAGCCTCATCCCGAACCAATTTTGGCCGCGGCCGAACAAGTGGGCGTGAAACCCGAAGAGTGCGTCATGGTGGGTGACACCACTGTAGATGTGCGCGCGGCGCATGCCGCGGGCGCGCGCGCGGTGGGGGTGTTGTGCGGATTTGGAGAAAAGCGCGATTTGCAGGATGCAGAGCTGGTCATCGAAAATCCAATGCTGTTGTTGGCTTATTTGCCGCAAGAATGAAGCGGTCTTCTTTGACGCTCAAGCGCAACAAAAAGCGCTCCTATCGGATGTCTCGACTTAACAACTTAATAATTCGGTCTTTACTTTCAGGCTTAGTCCATGCTAAACTATTTTTTGCCCCCATATTCATTCGCCCCCGTAGCTCAGCGGACAGAGCGAGGGTTTCCTAAACCCTGCGTCGCAGGTTCGAGTCCTGCCGGGGGCGCTCTCTCTTCACCTGGAGCTCATGGCACATCGCCAAGACGCGGCGCAGCAAACGTCTTGGCGTCGTCATCGAAAGATGATCGAACGTAAAACCAGGCGACGTTAAAAAATCGTCGGATTTCTTGGCGTTCTCAATATTGCGTCAGGGTCGTCCCCTTCACGTCATACTCTCTACGCATTAAGTGAGGTGTCACCCATGTCCGTTTATGCCGGCAAATTCCTACGCATTGATCTCACCAACCACACGTGGCGGGAAGAGAGCATCGATGAGGAAGCGGTCAGATCATGGTTGCTTGGCTCGGGTTTTGCGGCCAAGCTTTTCTACGATGAAATGGACCCCAACCTCGATCCGCTCGCTCCAGACGCCGCGCTTTATGTTTTCAATGGCGTCTTGGCCGGGACCTTTGCTCCGACTGGATGTCGCAGCTCTTGGTGCGGTCGCTCGCCGCTGACAGGCATATGGAATGAGGCCAATTTGGGCAACTATTGGGGGGCCGAACTTCGCTTCGCGGGTTACGATGGCATGGTGATCACAGGACGTTCGAAAACGCCGGTGTACCTCTGGCTCAATGGCGTTGATGGCGTTCTCGAATTTCGCGACGCCTCCCATCTATGGGGTAAGGATTATTTCGAGGTCGCGGACGCCCTGTTGCAAGAGACCGACGCCAAAGCGCAAGTGGCGGGCATTGGCCCCGCGGGCGAAAACCTGGTCAAGATCGCCGGCGTCATGAGCGGGCCATCCCATTATGTGCGCGCTGCCGCGCGTGGGGGCATGGGTGCGCTGTTGGGCAGCAAAAACCTCAAGGCTATCGTGGTGCGCGGCAAACAACGCCCCACTTATCCCGACAAAAAGACCTTCTTGTCTGAAGTCAAACGCCAAAACGCTTATATCAAGGAAAACTCACAGGCCATGAGCGATTATGGCACGGCCGGAGGTGTCATGGCCACCGAATGGTATGGCGACATTCCTCTAAAAAACTGGCGTTTGGGCAGTTGGGAGCAAGCCGAGGAGGTGTCGGGCCAAACCATTTACGAAAAATATTTGGTGCGACACACGCATTGCCACGCCTGCCCTATTGGCTGCGGCAAAGAGATCGAGGTGCCCGAAGGGCCATATAAGACCCCGCGCGGGGAAGGCATCGAATATGAAACCATTGCCGGGTTCGCGGGCATGGCGTATAACGCCAACCGCGAAAGCGTGATCCTGGCCAACTCGCTGTGCAATCGCTTCGGGTTGGATACGATCTCCACATCGTCGGTGATCGCCTTTGCCATGGAGGCTTATGAACGAGGCCTCATCGACCAGTCAGACACAGGTGGTCTCGAGCTGCGATTCGGTGATCCAGATGCAGAACTGGCCCTGATCCGCAAGATTGCATATCGAGAAGACATCGGCGATCTGCTGGCCGAGGGCGTGCGAGCGGCAGCGGAGCGGTTGGGCCATGACGCGGCCGATTTCGCGGTCCATGTCAAGGGTCTGGAAGTGGCCTATCATGACCCGCGAGCATTCGTGAGCATGGCCGTGAATTATGCCACGGCCAACCGCGGGGGGTGTCATCTCGAAGCCCTTTCTTATTGGAACGGTTATGGTCTCACTCATCCCGATTTGGGTTATGCCGAATCTTTGCCCCACCACGAATCCACGCCCGAACAGGCGAAGATGGCTTACGATTATCAAAATTTCAACAGCGTCTACAACCCGCTAGGACTGTGTAAATTCATCATCAAAGGCAAAGTGGGGCCTGAGCGCACCGCACAAATTGTGAACGCGGCCCTAGGCTGGGACTGGAGCGCCGAAGATGTGTTGAAAATGGGGGACAAACTCTTTCAACTCAAGCGACTCATCAATTTACGCTTGGGGGTCACCTCGGCCGACGACACGCTGCCCAAACGTCTGCTCACCGAACCCCGCCCCGATGGACACGCCGCCGGCGTAGTGCCCGACCTCGATGTCATGCTGCCGGTGTATTATGAACTGCGCGGGTGGGATGAAACAGGCGCGCCGCGCTCGGAACGCCTGAAAGAGCTAGGGCTGACGCTCTGAAACCGGTTCGATTCACATCGATTCGCGGCGAGGTCGATATTGAATGGCCTCGGCCAAATGAGCGGGTTGGATGATCTCGCTTTGGTGCAGGTCCGCGACGGTGCGAGCCAGCTTAAGGATGCGATGATAAGCCCGCGCGCTGAGCTGCAATTGACGCATGGCTGCACTCAAAAGTTGATGGCCGGTCGCGTCCAAGCGGCAAAACTTGCGCACCTCGGTTGGACCCATATCGGCATTGCATGAAGCGTGGGGCGCGTCGGCCAGTCGCGTTTCCTGGCATTCGCGGGCGCGCTGCACGCGTTCGCGAATGCTCGCGGAAGGCTCGCCGCGCGTGTCGTCGGTCAATTTTTCATAGTCCACACGCGGCACTTCCACATGAATGTCGATGCGATCGAGCAGAGGCCCGGAAATCCGCTTTTGATAATTTTGCACGGCCGCGTTGGAGCAACGGCACGCCCGTTCGGAATCGCCAAAATAGCCGCAAGGACAGGGGTTCATGCTGGCCACAAGCATGAAATTGCACGGAAAAGTGACCGCGCTGGCCGCTCGCGAAAGGGTGATCTGCTTGTCTTCCAATGGCTGGCGAAGCATCTCCAACATGCGGTTGCCAAATTCGGGCAATTCATCCAGGAAGAGCACCCCGCGATGGGCCAAAGATATCTCGCCGGGTCGGGGCCAACGACCACCGCCAATGAGGCCGGCATAGGAGATGGTGTGGTGCGGCGCGCGGAAGGGGCGCGTCCGAATAAGAGGCGTTTCGGGTGGCAATTGATCGGCCACCGAATAGATGCGCGTCACATCCAGAGCCTCTGCTTCGGTTAGCCGGGGCAATATGGTGGGCAAACATCGGGCCACCAGGGTCTTGCCAGAGCCCGGCGGACCGCTCATGAGCATATTGTGTCCTCCGGCCGCGGCCACCTCTATCGCTCGCTTCACGTGCTCCTGACCTTTCACATCGGCCAGGTCCACCGGATAAACGCCATCCTGCTGAAATACAGCCTCAGGCCGAGGCTGACGAGCGATGCGCGTCACGCCGGTGAGATGATTGACCAGATGCGCCAAATGATCAACGGGAATGACTTCGATGTCATCGATAAGCGCGGCCTCGGCCGCATCCGCTTCGGGGACATAGATGGTCTTGAAACCCTCGCGCCGCGCGATGTCCGTCATGGGCAAGATGCCGTTCACATGACGCAGCTTGCCCTCTAAAGCCAGCTCGCCGATGAAAACCGCATCTTTAGTGGCTTCCAGGGGAATTTGTTCGGTCGCGGCCAACGCGCCAATAGCCATGGGCAAATCATAGGCCGGGCCGCGCTTGGGCAGATCGGCCGGCGCCAGATTGACGGTGAATGTGCCCACGGGGAACTTCAAACCGCTGTTGCGAATGGCCGCGCGCACGCGCACGCGAGACTCTTGCACAGCCGCGTCTGGCAAACCCACAATAATAAAATGCGATGTCCCGCCTCGTTTGTCCACCTCGACTTCGATAATGCGCCCATCCAACCCAACGACTGCACAGGAATGAACTTTGGCTAACATGGCTCATCCTCCGTGAGCGGCTCTGGCCAACAACCCGGCCAACTTTCCAACCTCCGAACGCGGTTCCGGTCCGCCCGCAAGCTTCACCAGTGCGCTGCCCACCACCACGCCATCTGCAAGACGGGCGACGGCCTCAGCTTGCTCGACGGTGCCAATGCCAAAACCCACGGCCAGGGGCAAATCGGTGTGTTTGCGCACCCTGGCCACAAACTCGGCCAGAAAAGGGGGCAATTCCGAACGCTCGCCCGTGATGCCGGTCACGCTAACCAGATAAAGAAATCCCCGGCTATGGGCAACCGCCACGCGCAAGCGTTCATTTGTACTGGTGGGCGCAACCAAATAGATCATGGCCAGGCCATGACGTTCACAGGCTTGTTCCATTGCCGCGGCCTCATCAGGGGGCAAATCGGGCACAATGAAGCCATCCGCGCCCGACGCGGCTGCATCGGCGACGTATTGCTCGATTCCGTAGGCCAAAATAGGGTTAAAATAACCCATTAGAATGAGCGCTGCTCGCACCCCTCGTTCGCGTAACAATCGCACCGCGGCCAAACAATCCGCGGGCGTGGTTCCTTGCTCCAAAGCGCGCTGCGTTGCGGCCTGGATGGTGGGGCCATCGGCCAGGGGATCGGAGAAGGGAACGCCCACCTCGATGATGTCCGCGCCCGCCTGGGCCAAAATCTCCAGCAGATCTATGCTGGTGACAAAATCAGGATAGCCCACAGGAAGATAAGGCATAAATGCAGCCTGGCCCCTCCTACGACGCTGGGCGAATATCTCTTGAAGATGACGCACGCCTGTGCGAGTGATGGCGGTCATGGCATATGGATGAGAGAAGACGGCGGCCTCAATCGTTTGTAGACGCCCCGATTATCAAAAAAGCCGCCTGGCGAAATCTGGCGGCTTGACTCTATGGGCGAAACAGGACTCGAACCTGTGACCTCTTCCTTGTAAGGGAAGCGCTCTAGCCAACTGAGCTATTCGCCCTTGCCTCGAAAGGATGATGAGCAAGAGAGAGACGTTTGTCATTCCGAAGTCGACGACAGGACTACCATCATCCATTCGTCCTTCCATCCAGGGCGATGCGCCTCTGGACAATGCAAAATGTATCATAAAAACAGATGTGCTGTCAAAGCCATAAAGAGGAATCGACGAGACAGCCCGCCAATTGACGAGGCCCTTTCCAGACAAACGCAATGAGCTCAAGAACGAAGCGGTCGTCTTTCACTCATGTCGCGCTTCATCCAGCGAATCACCTTCCGAAGCCTCTGTTTCCGGCTCGAAAGGCAACACTTCACGACCACGCGAGCCGCCGAGGTCTGGCCCAACAACGCCTTCCTCCTCCATGAGATCGATGAGCCGCGCCGCGCGCGTATAACCGATGCGCAGCTTGCGTTGCAGCAAGCTGGTGCTGGCTCTGCCCGATTCCCTCACCAAAGCCACGGCTTCATCATACAATACGTCCTTTTTGCTTTCCACCTGCGCTTTCACCAACATATCATCCCATAATGGCCGCTGCACAGGCTTGGCGCCTTCGGGCGCGATCTCGCCTCCCTGATCGATGACTTCGTCCAATGGTCGCACGCCCGCGGCCGGCGGAGCGCCCAACCCGCGCCAATAACGCACCAACCGCATCACCTCAGCGTCTGAAACGAATGCGCCTTGCAAGCGCGCCAATTTAGCCGAATCGGGACGCATGAAAAGCATATCCCCGCGTCCCAATAATCGCTCCGCGCCGGGCGTGTCCAAGATCACGCGCGAATCGATCTGGCTGGTTACGGCGAAGGCGATGCGCGAGGGGAAATTGGCCTTGATCAAGCCCGTGACCACGTTCACCGAGGGTCGTTGCGTGGCGATGACGAGATGGATGCCGGTCGCGCGGGCCATCTGCGCCAGGCGCACCAACGAACGCTCCACTTCATCTGGCGCCATCATCATGATATCGGCCAATTCATCCACCACAATGACGACATAAGGCATGATGGACTGGCCCTCGGTCATGCGTTTCATGTTATAGGCCTCGATATTGCGCGCGCCCGAGCGTTCCAACTCTTTGTAACGCCGGTCCATCTCAGTGGTGGCCCAGTGCAACACGCCGATCACCTTTTCCACATCAGTGACCACCTGATCCACCAAATGCGGAATGCCATTATAGCCCGTCAACTCCACTCGTTTTGGGTCCACCATCACAAAGCGAAGCTGATCCGGCGTATATTGAAAAAGCAGTGAACAAATGATGCTATTGATACAGACCGATTTGCCGGAGCCGGTTGCGCCTGCGACCAAAAGATGCGGCATGCGAGCCAGACTGGCCGCCACAGCCCGCCCCGATACATCCTGGCCCAAAGCGATGCGCAACGGCGCTTTTAGCCGACGAAACTCTTCTGATTCCAAAATGCTGCGAAGGGTGACGATGGCCACGCTCTGGTTGGGCACTTCGAGCCCAACGATATTACGGCCAGGCACAGGGGCCTCGATGCGAATGGGCGCGGCCGCCAAAGCCAGAGACAAATCGTTGGCAAGGGCCTGGATCTGACTCACGCGCACTTTTACCCGTTTCTCCTCGCCGCGCACTTTGCGAATAATGTATTCGGGCCGCAAACCAAACTGCGTGACCACCGGCCCGCGATTCACTTCGGTGACGGTGACGGGCACGCCGAACGCATGGAGGGTCTCTTCGATAATGCGGGCGCGTTCGGCCAGATCCTCTTCGGTGAGCTCGCCTCCGCCGAGATCATCCAAAATATGATCGATGCGCGGCAAACGCCAGTTGGTCTGCTCGCCGCCAATGATGCGCGCCGCGGGCGAAACAATCTCCGCCTCAGCCAAATGAGCAGGAGGCGTGACCGAAGGATCAGGAGGAAGCGTGGTGACGGGACCGTTCGCGTCATCGAACAAGCCGGATGGCAAAGCCGGTGAAGGACGCCTGCTCAGCCAGCCGCGCAAGCGCGACCAAAGTGATGGCCGAGCAGGCCCATGCGCGTCCGTTTGGTCGGATTCGCGACGCAAGAGAGCGCGTATTGTGCGCATCACCATATAACTCGCGGTGACAACAAAAGCAAGAATGTCGTCGAACGAGCGGCCCAACACAAGCACAAGGCCAAAAACGCCAAGGAGAAACATGAAAACCAAGGCGGCGCCCTCGCTCATCACCTGCAACAAATTCTCGCTCAGCATCCAGCCTAACCATCCGCCATATTCGCCTGGCCCCACAGATTCCAATGCAAATGGGTCCAGCAAGATGGGAAGCAAGTGCGCGCTGGCCTGAAATGCGATCCACATAAGCACCAATCCCAAGATGCGCGTTGCCGAGACGTCGGAGGCGTAACCGCCGCCGCGTAAAAAGAGATAGACTCCGACGACCATGAGCACCACCGGGAAGAAATATCGCCCATATCCCAACGCAAGGGTGATCTGCTCGACCCACCAGCCTGTGAGCGCGCCAGGACGGCTAAGCAGCGCCAAAATGGTGAATACACCCAAAAGAGTGAGCGTCACGCCCCAAAACGCGGGGTTGCTGAGCGCTTCGACCGCTTCCTTCCACTCGCCGCCCCCTTTTTTCTTGCGACGTTTGCGCGCGGTGGGCTTCCTCTTCCCACGCGAAGAGGTTCGGCGGCCGCTTCGACCAGAGCTTTTGGAAGAAGACGACCTGGCGCTCTTGCGCCTGGTTTTACTCGACGTCGTGCGCTTAGCCATGATGGAAGATGCCTAGCTCATATGTTCGCCAGCTTCATCATTATAACAGCTTGTTTCGCGAATGGCAACGCCAGCCGCGCAAACGAAAATCTAACGCTTCACCAATAGAATGCTTATCTCCATCTCGCATACTGAGGCCCAGGTGGCGAGTGCGTCGAAATGCCGCAGGCGCATTTGCGGCGCGGGTCTTGCCATTTTGCAGCTCATAACCATCGTTCCACACCTATGTTTGACGTTTTCCCGGTTATTGGTTTATGATAGCAGGTCGTTCGCCCTGAATCCTATATCAGCGAGATCGGAGCCATGCCACTCTACGAATACATTTGCGAAACCTGTCATTCCGAATTCGAGGTTCGACGCTCTTTTTCGGACACCAGCACGCCCGCGTGCCCTTCTTGCAATGGCACGGGACAAGTGCGACGAAAATTCACCGCGCCCGCGATTGTATTCAAGGGGTCCGGCTTTTATGTAACCGATTCTCGGGGTAAGAACAGCGCCAACGGCCCAAGTTCGCGCAAGAGCAACGGCAAGGCCGAGAAAACCGCATCGACGGAAAAGAAAACGGAGACAAAAGCCAAGGCGAAGGATTGAAGACGATGGGACGATGGGACGACAGGACGATGGATGAGACCGATCTCATCGTCTTATCGTCCATGGTCTAACATCTATTCTCAGGACAGCGCCTCGAGAAGGTAGAGAACGCGCGGGCGGGTGAACCCGGGTTCGCGGTGGAGCGCGGTGAGCGCGTAGCCAGCAGCAAACGCGCGCTCGCACACCGCTCGAAAATAATATCGCCAGGCCCTCGCGAGGGCCTGGTTTTTTGCTTTCAGGGCCTGGAAGTCGGGCAGCTTTGGATGCAACGAGAGAGAGGTCAGATGTGCTTACACCTTTAATAAGCAAGAGTAAATGACAAGGTGTTGACAAATTTAGACATCCTTGCTATACTGGGAATGCGAGAATCTACCGGAGCGAATGTTTAGCATCACCCGCTTTTAGGGGTGCTCTTGACAATGAAGCAGTGCTTTGGATGCAGATTCTGACGGTCGTTTTTTTAGCCTTCTTTTGTTCAGGAGTCTGAAAAATGCATGACAATAGAATTTCACCCCCCCCCCGTAAATAGCCGCAGCATTTTGGGCTGGTTGGGCGTGTTGGTGATAGTGGGATTGTTGTTGGGCGGTGGTGTGCGCGCGTTGGGAGAAGCGGAGAGTCAAGCGATATCGGAATCGACGCGGGCGTTCGAGGCGACGCCCTCAACGCCCCCGCCCACTCCCACCCCAACGCCAACCAGGACACCGAATGTCCAACCAAGACCAACCGCTACCTCAACACCCACTCCGGCGCTTTCGCCCACGCCGATAGGGCGCGATCCCACCGATGTTTTCCCTACCGTAAGCCCACCCAATTTCCGCGCGTATGTGCTCGTGAAAGCCATGGGGCCCCGGTATGTCAGTTCTCAGGAAGTAGTGACGCTAAAGGTGGAGCTGAGAAACGTGGGCTGGGAAACGGCGCGGGACGTGACATTACTTGCGGAGGCGGAATCGGGCTTGATGTTGGCTGGGGTGGAGAAGATCCTGTTACCGCCGTTGGCTGTGGGCGAAGAGCTCAACTTTGATGTGAATGTGAAGGTGCTGGCTCTTCCAGGAGAGAAGCTACAGGGCCGGTTGCTGGCCGCAGGCGGCAATCAGACAGTGGAAACACAGGCGGGGTTCACCGCTGTGGTGCGTCAGGATGCGCCTGAGCGCTGGCGACCCAAGACCGGTGCCGATGTTTGGCAGACCCAATACGGGCATCTCGAGATTGAGCTGCCAACGGATCGGGATGAAAGAGTGGTCGAAATCCATGCTCGCGGCATCTATGACGAACCCGAAAAGGGTGGCGCGGGGATTTTGTATCGATTCGAGCTACACGCTTTTGACAACGTGGGACAAGCCATTCAACAGTTCACTACACCCATCACATTGCGGTGGCGCTATGCCGAAGCATTGGAGGATGAGACGTCCATTGTCCCACCTCATTTCGTATGGCTCGATCCTCAAACCGGCTTGTGGGAAAGGATACCCACGCGTGCAGATGAAAAAGCGGGCGTCATCGAGGCCGAGATTCAGCATTTCAGCACTTTTGGCGTGCAAAATGGCGTGCTTGAAGCGCCGGAGGATCAGCTGAGCGGTCTGGAGGCGGACCTCTTTTCGGGGGGATTGAAATATCGTTATCGAATTCCTTTGTTGCAACGGCCCGGGGGTTTTGCGCCGGATTTGTCTCTCAATTACAGCAGCCGGCGGCGAGAGGACCATGATGGCGGGTCGTTTGGCTCCCTGCTGGGTTGGGGATGGAAATTGGACATTCCCTATATCAACTGGGAATATCTCAATGAATATAAGCTCGTGCTGGGCGGAGTGACCTATACTATTGTCGAATCCAATGGGGAATGGCAAGTCAAAGAAGCGCCGTGGATCCGAGTCAATCGCAGCGATTACAGTGGCCCCGTATGGCATGTGCGCATGCCTGATGGCATATACTATCAGTTCCAGGAAGAGCTGACAAGCTACAATTGCAACACGGGCCAGACCAAGGGAAAGAAATTCATGCTAACGAATATCACCTCCGCCGCGGACGATGGGAGTAATCAATATACTGTCAATTTCTATTACAACACGGCGACGCGACATATTTGTGGGACCGGGCCGAGCTCGCCAACTCATGTCTTCGACGTCTGGCCAACGAAAATCACATATAATGGCATTGACGTGGCGGACACCAAAATCGTCTTTTCATACTATGATGGTGAACGCGGCGATTGGCCGGAAGGGTGCCAGGATGCCGCCTGTTCCGGGTATGACTTCGACAACGTCTATTATCACACCAAAGTATTAAAGGATATTACGCTTCTGATCAACAATCAACAGGCGAGACGCTATCACTTCAAGGCGAGGATGTGGCCAAACACGGCTCCCAATGATTTTGCCTGTCATGCCGCAGGTGATGGCTGGTGTCGGTTGTTGCTGGACGAGGTTCAGGTTTTTGGTAAAAATGATCAGCCCCGGCCTGCGTTGCGCTTTCGTTATACGGACGAGAACACTTGTCGAGATTCAGGGGGATGTTTACTGGAGGAAATGGATAATAGCCGGGGGGGTAAGGTTTTGATCACCTATCAAGCAGATGCCGTTTCTCTGTATCATAATGTCATCAATCGAATCACCAGCGACGCCATGGGAAATCCTGATGTGGAGCGGCGCTATATATATGGTGCTTGGAACCAGGATGCCAGGGGATATGATTATGCGGAAGTGCGAAACCAAAATAACGTGGTCATTGGCAAGCACTGGTTCCATATAGACCGTGAAGGACGATACGGCAAGGATTGGTTGCACGAGAACCTTGAGGTGGACGGCTCGATTCTGGCGCGCAATTTTCGTTTTTGGTGGTTGCCCGAAGGGGTGGGAACCGAGCCAGAGAAGGTGCATGTGCTAATCGAAGACCATTTTGAACGGCGTAACGTGCAGTTGGGCGGGAACTACGCCCGCACCCGCATTTTGCACTATGCGTATAACATGGACCACCAGGGGGGCAAACAGTACGGCAATGTGACGCACACCGGCGTGGAGACCTTTGATGACGGCGTCAACGGCCGTTATGTGCGGGTTGTGGAACGGTGGTATTGGCCGTTGGACAACGAATCAGGCCCATATATCGTGAATCGGATGGGGAAGGAAGAGATATGGAGCGACAGCGTATGCGTGCA
This sequence comes from Chloroflexota bacterium, assembly GCA_013151415.1. Lineage (GTDB taxonomy): Bacteria > Chloroflexota > Anaerolineae > J102 > J102 > JAADII01. Next base: position 3,027 of record JAADII010000025.1, on the reverse strand, counting down.
GCGGACGAACTATTATTACGATGACCATACAGCATACAATCAGCCACCGAGCAAGGGCTTGCTCACCAAAGTCGAGCGCAAGGTGGATTCCTGCTCGGACTATGCCGCCACTGTCGTGCTAGAAGAGAATACCTATGACCCCACCTGGCACAATCTGACCCGCACCCAGGACGGCGAGGGTCGCGGGGTGACATACACCTATGAATCGCTGTTTCATACTTTTGTGGAAACCGAAACCAACGATAAGAATCACGTCACTCGATATTATTATGATGACAATCCCTCGGACAGCGACTACATCAACTACGCGTTGGGATTAGTGTACAAGATCGTAGACGCCAACAATGAGGAGACGGTGTACTCTTATGACGCATTTGGCCGACCGCAGACCGTGAACCGGCCGTTGGGAGCAAGCGTGGATGAACAATGGACATATTATGACTATGTAGACGCCACGCACCCGCGCTATGTGGTGCACAAAGTGCGAGATGATGTGACCAACGGCGGCGCCGATGACGGTTATCTCACAACCTGGACTTTCTATGACGGTTTGGGACGGGTGCTGCAGACGCAGAGCGAAGCCGAAGCCGGAGGAAACAAGCGCATTTTGATTAGCCGCTCTTATGATGAAAACGGTCGTCTGGCCGCGAAGAGCATCCCCTATTACGAGACGGTTTTGGGCAATAATCTTTACCAACCAGATTGGAATGGTCAACCGCGAACTGAGTATGAGTATGACGGCCTGGGCCGCGTCACCCGCGCGACCTATCCCGATGGTGGAGAGGTGCAGACATTCTATCATCATCTGCAGACGGCCGTGTTGGATCAACTGGGCCATTTGCGCATTCGCACCGAGGACGGCATTGGTCGGCTGGTGAAAACGGATGTTTACACGGGAACCCATACCACTGTGGATTGGAACAACTTGCCCACAAGCGATCTTTATGCGAACAGCCGTTATGCCTACAACGCACGCGACCAGTTGACCGATGTGTGGGATCCGGCCAACAATTACACCGAGATCGTCTATGATCTGGCCGGCCGCAAAACTCAGATGACCGATCCGGACATGGGAACTTGGCATTACAGGTACGACGACGCCGGCAACCTCGCTTATCAAATGGATGCGCGCGGCCAGATTCTGTGCTTCTATTATGACGAACTGAACCGTCTCACCCATCGCGTGCGCTCGCCCGGCGGTTGTGCAAGCAATCCCCCGCCCGATTACTTTGATTCGGGATACAACTACAACTTATTGGCCCGTTTCTACTACGACGGCGATTATCCGCAAAACCAGGTTCTGAACAATGGAACCATGAACTGGCCCACCAATGCCGTCGTGCCCCAACCCACCGGCGCGGTGGCAGGCCGCCTAACGGCCGAGCTATGGATGAGCGCCAACCCCGACAACTGGCGGATCTATCACTACGACGCACGCGGTCGCGTGACCAAGGTGAATGCGCTCATCAAGAATCACGACACCTCTTTTACCACCGTTTACACGTATGATGCATTGGACCGAGTGAAAACCATGCAATACCCCGTGGATCAGGAACTGCTCACCTACGCGTACAATTCGCAGGGATTGCCCGAAAGCCTGAGCAACAACAGCGGTGACGTGTATGTACAGAATGTGGATTACGATGCTTTGGGCCGCATCACCACGCGTGTGTTGGGTAATGGCGTCTATCGCACCACCTATGATTACTACGATTGGTCGCCGCCAAGCGCGAACGCCGGCAAACTACGCGTCATCGAGATGGGCACCGCAAGTGATCCGGATCAGATTTACGGCCTCAGCTACACCTACGACGCCACGGGCAACATCCTCTCGCTGGTCGAAACCACCAACGCCAACCAGAAGCAGTGTTTCGAGTACGACGCACTGGGTCGCCTGGTGCATGGGTTCACAGGCAATGACGCGTGCATGGTCTACGACGCGTCGCGCGGAAGCGGCGTCTACGACCGCATCTACAAATACGAAGGCAATGAGGGCAAAGCGGGAAACATGACCGCGCTGGTGGACAACGCCAACGGCGTGACGTATAATTACGACTACAGCGCGCACAAGCTCACTCACGTCAACGGCGCGCAGCAATACCAATACGACGCGGCCGGCAACATGATCACCCGCGAATCCCTGAGTTTGAATTACGACTACCAGAACCGTTTGTCATCCATGTGGGAGAACGGTCAGAACAAGGGCGAGCATGAGTATGATGCGGATGGCCAGCGGCGTTATGAATACATCCCCGTCAACAACACCACGCGGCGCTACGTCGGCGAACACTTCGAGTATCATGGCTTCAACACCTACAAGAAGTATTATTATCTGGGCGGCGTGCGCGTGGCCTTCACCGACCGCGTGAACGGCGTGGACGCGCTCTATTGGCTGGGGCAAGACCATTTGGGCAGCACGGCCCTGAGCGTGCAGAGCAACGGGAGCGTGGCCGGCCGGTGGTGGTATCATCCTTACGGCAAGAAGCGGGCCAAGAGCGGCGCTTTGCACACGACCTATCGCTTCACAGGCCAGCGCTGGGATAGCGCCACCGCGCTCTATTATTATGGTGCGCGCTGGTACGACGCGACCATCGGCCGCTTCGTCCAGGCGGATACGATTGTGCCCGAGCCGGGCGACCCCATGTCATTGAATCGTTACCTGTACACGTTGGGCAATCCGGTGCGGTTTACCGACCCGACCGGGCATTACTTGTGTGTGGATACGGAGTGTATGCTTGGATGGAACGAAACCACGGAACGGCCTTTTTTGCGAACACCCCCACCCCAGGTAGTGAGATATATCCATCAAGAAATGGTAAACAATGCCCAGGGACCCATCGCTGAAGCAATCAATACCTCAATTGAACAGGCCGCAGAAGACCCCGTTCTCTATGTTTGGGCGAATGTATTATGGGGCTCGCAGGTGATGGATGCTCGAATCAAAGAGAATGTACCTGCTTGGTTAGCACGACTGTTGGGCAACTGGGATCATAAGCAGATAATCTTGGAAGAGCTAAAAATGGAATG
>JAADII010000150.1 GCA_013151415.1 Chloroflexota bacterium | reverse complement strand
CTCCAACGCGTGAGGATGGCCTCGCGATCGAAGACCTGCACCGTGACATAAAACAGCATCGCGTCGATGACCACCAACCCCGCGCTGAGCATCGCCACCATGAACGGACTGAAGACGATGACGCCGGCCAGTTGGGCCACGAAGAGCAATATGAGGGGCAAAACCACCAGGGAGGCGACCTGCTGCGCCGCGCGCGGATCGGTGCTGCGCGCGGAGATCATGATGGTGACATTGACCGCAAAAATAGCCAGGAGCGGCCCCGCGATGAGCACGGCCGCGATCCAGTGGCCGGCCAGAAGTCGACGGGCGACCACGGAGCTGACCGCGATGAGCGACACCCCGATGGCGTACAGGAGAAAGGCCAGCCAGGTGGCGAGCACGGCCGGAATCACCGAGGCCAGATTCTTGCCTAGAAGCAGCTCGATGGTGCTGATGGGCGTGGCCAGCAGGGGTTCGAGGCTATGTTGCGTTTTCTCGCCCACGATGGAATAAGGCGCGACCGTGGAGGGAATGATGAGCGGGATCATCATAAAAAGCATGGTGAATTGCCCGGCGATGAGCACTTGCGTGCATTCGGTCGCGGTCAGGTTTTGGCACATATCCCCAAGTTGAGCGGGCAAATCGGGCAAGCCAACGTCCGCCCCTACGGGTATGTCGGCCGTCACCCAGAGAATGATCAGGGGGAGCGCGGCCAGAAACAGGGGTAAGAACAGCACGGTGCTGAGCACCAGTGTATTCTTGTACAGCTCGGCCCATTCCTTGCGAATGATGGTGACAATGCTGCCGATGTTCATGGCTGATTCTCTTGCATGAGCTGTAGATACACGTCTTCGAGCCGGTGACGCAATTCGCCCACGAATTGGATGTCGGCCCCGCGCTCGACCAGAAGGCGAATAATGTCGGGGTTGTGCTGTTCAGGCTCATCCACCCGCAGCAAGAGTTTGTTGTCGATAAAGCGGGCTTCCTGCACATAGGGAAGGGGTTCGATGGCTGCAACGAGGTCGGGTCGGGCCTGGCGCAGGTGGAACACAACCTGCCGCCCAAACAGCCGGCGTCGCAAATTCGCGGGCGAGTCCACGATCAGCAATCGAGTGCGAAAGACCGCGATGCGGTCGCACAGGCGGTCGGCTTCGTCGAGATTGTGCGTGCAGAGGAAGATGGTGCGTCCCATCTCGCGCATGGAGGCGATGAACTCGCGCACCATGTGCGCGGCTTCGGGGTCGAGCGCGGCCGTGGGTTCATCCAGAAAGACGATATCGGGCTCGTGGATCAGCGCGCGAGCCAGGGCGAGCTTTTGGCGCATGCCCTTGGAAAAACTCCCCACCTCATCGTCACGGCGTTTCCATAGTCCCATCATGCGCAGGTGCTTCTCCACCTGTCCGTCCACATCCTCGACGCCGTACAGTTTGGCGTAGAAACGCAGATTGTAAGCCGCGCTCAGCCGTTCGTAGAACCCCGGCGATTCGGTAAGGATGCCCACCGTGCGACGGATGGCCTGATTTTGCTCGCCCACGCGATATCCGTTGACCACGGCCTCGCCTTTGGTGGGCCGGATGAGACAGGTCAACATGCGGATGGTGGTGGTTTTGCCCGCGCCGTTGGGGCCAAGGAACCCGAACACCTCACCTCTGCGAACATCCAGGCTCAGATCCTCGACCGCGGTGATGGGGGCTTCTTTCTTTCTTCTGAAGATGCGGGTGAGGTTTTCCGTGTGGATCATGAAAGGCGAAATCAGAAAGATTACAACGGATTCTTCCTCAGTATGGCCATTGTCAAGAGATAGGCGATGCAACCTCCGGTTCATTCTACCACACACCGCCCAATTGCGCCTGACGCGCTTTCGCGTTTTCCATTCCAGAATCGACGCGGTATGATTGGCTCGTCGTTTCATCCTGGCATCGACGCCATCGGTTTAATCCACGTACAATCGTTTCCGGAGACTTCCCATGTCCTCACTTCGTCTTGGTCTTAATATCGGCTATTCGGGCGCGCGCATCCATTTGCCGGTGGACATGGTGCTCGAGGCCGAACGGTTGGGTTATCATTCGGTTTGGGCCGCGGAATCTTACGGCTCGGACGCGGTCACGCCGCTGGCCTGGCTTGGCGCGTTGACCCAAACCATTCATCTGGGCGCGGGCATCATGCAAATGCCGGCGCGCACGCCTGCGAATACGGCCATGACGGCCATGACCCTGGATCAGCTTTCGGGCGGCCGTTTTTTGTTGGGGCTGGGCATGTCTGGCCCGCAGGTGGTGGAGGGTTGGCACGGTCAGCCCTATGGCAAGCCGCTGGCCAAAACGCGCGAGTACATCGCCATCTTGCGAGCGATCTTCCGTCGCGAAGAGAAGCTCGTGTTCGAGGGTGAATATTATCAAATTCCCTATCGCGGGCCTGGCGCCACGGGTCTGGGCAAGCCTTTGAAGAGCATCCTCCACGGACGGGCCGATCTGCCCATTTATCTGGCTGCGATCGGCCCCAAGAATGTGGCTCTCGCCGCGGAAATTGCGGATGGCTGGCTGCCCATTTTCTTTTCGCCCAGGCATTATGACGCGGTTTTTCGGGAACACATCGAGAGGGGCTTCGCCCGCGCGGGCAATGGCAAAAGCATGGCCGATTTCGACATCGCGGCCACGGTTCCGGTGGTGGTGGGCGACAATCTGGAGGAATGCCGCAATCAGGTGAAGCCTTTCATCGCTCTATATGTGGGCGGCATGGGCGCGCGCAAGGCCAATTTCTACTACAATCTGGCCTGTCGTTTCGGTTACGAGGACGCGGCCAACGCCATTCAGGACGCGTTTTTGTCGGGAAACCGCGGCGCGGCCATCGCGGCGGTGCCCGACGATCTCATCGACGAGGTCGCGCTGGTTGGCCCCAAAGAGCGCATCGCCGAACGCCTGCAACTCTGGCGCGAAAGCCCGGTCACCACGCTCATCGTCTCCACCTTCGATATCGAGGCCGTGCGCGTCATGGCGGAACTGGCGCTCTAAAGCCGCGACCAAACCATGAGAGGAATGAAAAACCTCCTTCACCCTCCCATGCCAAGCAACCGCTCCAAACCATCATTCGCTCATCGTCCTCTTGTCTCATCTAAGCATCTAAGGATCGCCTTCACCATGCAGGCGCAAAACACCATTGCCCAAGAGCATCTCGAACACTTTGCGGTCAACCTCATCAAGTACAGCAGCGCGGAGGTCTACATCGATTTGCCGACGCGTTTGCTTTACAGCACAGACGCATCGGTCTATCAGATGACCCCTCTGGCCGTGGTGGTTCCGCGACATTACGACGATGTGTTGGCCACGGCCGAATTGTGCATTCAAGAGGGATTGCCCATGCTCCCGCGCGGGGGTGGATCGAGCCTGGCCGGACAGGCCGTGGGCGAGGCTGTAGTCCTCGATTTCAGCAAGTATCTGGATGAAGTGGTGCGCGTGGACGGTCGGGCGCGGCGGGCGCTGGTGCAGGCCGGCGCGACCCTGGGCGGACTCAACCGCAGACTCGCGAGCTACGGCCTTATGGTGGGGCCGGACCCGGCCAGCGGCGATCGCGCCACCGTGGGCGGGTGCATCGGCAACAACGCCACGGGCGCGCATTCCATCATCTACGGCAAGATGGTGGATCACGTGATCGGCCTGCGCGCCATCCTGGCCGACGGCCGCGAAACCTGGTTGGGGCCGGTTTCGCGGCCGGAGATCGAGAAACAAGGAGGGAGCGATGCGTTCGTCTGGCAGGCGCATCGCGGTTTGGCCGCGCTCGTCGACGCGAATCGCGACCTCATCGACCGCGAGTTCCCCACCTACTGGCGGCGCTCGGGCGGCTACAATCTGGATCGCCTCCGCAATCAATGGGCCGAAGACCGGCTCAATCTTGCCTCGCTTCTGGTGGGCGCGGAGGGAACCCTGGGCCTGATCCTGGAAGCCGAACTCAATCTCGTTCCCATCCCTCGGCACAAAGCCCTGGCCGTGCTCCATTTCGCGGACTACGACTCGGCCTTTCGTTCCGTTCCCGGCCTGTTGGAGCTCGGCCCCTCGGCCATCGAACTCATCGACGAAATGCTCATCGACCTCACGCGCAAGGCCCCGGCCTGGCGAACGCGGCTCGGATTCGTCGAGGGTGATCCCCAGGCCGTGTTCGTGGTCGAATTCGCGGGGGACGAGGAGCAAGCGGTGGAGGCCGGATTGCAAAAATTGCGCGGCTATTGGACGCGACACGGAGCCGGACAACCCCTGGTCGAGGTGAAAGACGCGCGGGCCCAGGCCAATGTGTGGAATGTGCGCAAGGCCGGTCTCAATTTGCTCATGTCGTTGCGCGGGGACGCGAAACCCATCCCCGGCATCGAAGATGTGGCCGTGCCGCCCGAAAACCTGGCCGATTACATGGCCGAATTGCGAGCCTTACTGGCCGAAAAGGATGTGGTCGCGGCCATGTACGCGCACGCGTCGGCCGGATGCATTCATACGCGGCCCATCCTCAATCTCAAAACCCGCCACGGCGTCGAGATCCTGGTCGAACTCACGGCCGCGGCCGCGCATCTGGCCAAAAAATACCGCGGCGCGCTCAGCAGCGAACACGGCGACGGACTCGCGCGCAGCGCGTTCAACCGCGATTTCTTCGGCCCCAACATCTACGAGCTCTTCCGCCGGGTCAAAGGAATTCTCGATCCGGACAACGTGTTCAACCCCGGCAAAATTGTGGACGCGCCGCAGCCCGACCAAAATCTGCGCTTTGGGCCGGATTATCGCACCATCGCCATCGAGCCGGTGTGGGACTGGTCGCGCGACGGCAGTTACGCGCAAGCCGTGGAAATGTGCAACGGCGCGGGCGTGTGCCGCAAGTTGGACATGGGAACCATGTGCCCCTCGTTTCAGGCTTTGCGCGACGAAAAACACAGCACGCGCGGCCGCGCGAACCTGTTGCGGGCTGCGCTCTCGGGCCAATTGCCCGGCGGTTTGGCCGATCCCGCGCTGTTCGAGGCGCTGGAGCTCTGTCTGGGATGCAAGGCTTGCAAATCGGAATGTCCCTCCAGCGTGGACATGACCAAACTAAAGACCGAGGCTTACGCTCAAAAATATCGCACAGAAAAGCCGCCCCTGGCCGCGCGCGTCTTCGCCAACATCGACCGGCTCTCCGCACTGGCCGCGCGCGTCGCGCCTCTGGCCAACCTGACCCTGCGCCTCCCGCCCACGCGATGGCTGATGACCCGCGCTCTGCAAGTCCACCCGGAGCGGGCGTTCCCGCGTTTCCATCATCAGACCTTGAGCAAACAATGGCCGCGGCGCGCGCCCGCGCGGGCTTCCGGCCCCACCGTGGCCCTGTTCCCGGACACATTCACCGAATTCAACGAGCCGGAGCAAGGCCTGGCCGCGGCGCGAGTGTTGGAGGCCGCGGGACGCCGGGTGGAGCTGACCCCGCGGCTTTGTTGCGGTCGGCCTGCGCTTTCGCAGGGATTGGTTCCCGAAGCCAAAGCCCGCGCCCGACGCCTGGTGGACGCGCTTTGGCCCTACGCGCAGGCCGGAACGCCCATCATTGGTCTGGAGCCGAGCTGCTTGCTCACCATCCGCGACGACTATCCCGAGCTGATCCCCGGCCCGCGCACGGACGCGGTGGCCAAAAACGTATTCCTGTTCGATGAATACCTGGCCCAACTGCTAAGCCAGAACCCGAGCGCCCTACCCCTCAAGCCCACTCAACGGCGTTATCTGGTGCATGGCCATTGCTATCAGAAAACCCTAACCGACATGGGCGCGAGCATGGACGTTTTGGCCATGATCCCCTCGGCGTCGGCCGAGCTTATCGATGCAGGCTGTTGCGGCATGGCCGGAGCGTTTGGCTACTCGG
>JAADII010000184.1 GCA_013151415.1 Chloroflexota bacterium | reverse complement strand
GGCGATCACGGCGTGACGGCCGAGGGCGTGAGCGCGTTTCCACCAGAGGTGACGCCGCAAATGGTGTTCAATTTCCTGCGCGGGGGCGCGGCCATCAATGTGCTGGCGCGACGAGCGGGCGCGCGCGTCGTGGTGGTGGATATGGGCGTCGCGGCCCGGCTGGAGCCGCATCCTCATCTGGTGGATAAAAAAGTCGCGGCCGGGACGGGCAACATCGCTCGCGGGCCGGCCATGACGCGCGAGCAGGCCGTGCAGGCGCTGCTCAATGGCGCGGCCGTGGTGGAGGCCGAGCTGGAAAAAGGGCTGGATATTCTGGGAACAGGCGATATGGGCATCGGCAACACGACCCCTTCGGCCGCGATTGCCGCGGCCATCACCGGTCGCATGCCCGCGGAGATTGTGGGACGCGGCACGGGCGTGGACGACGCGGGCCTGGCGCGCAAGATCGCCGCGGTGCAACGCGCGCTGGCCGTCAATCGCCCCGACCCCCATGACGGCGTGGATGTGCTGGCCAAAGTGGGCGGTTTCGAGATCGGCGGGCTTGCCGGGGCCATGCTCGCGGCCGCGGCTCATGACAAGCCCGTGGTCATCGACGGCTTCATTTCCACCGCGGCCGCGCTCATCGCCGCGACGCTCGCGCCCGGATTGCGACCCTACCTTATCGCCGCGCACCGTTCGCAAGAGCAAGGCCATCGTCTCATGCTGCGCTGGCTGGGGCTGGAGCCGGTGCTCGACCTGGATTTGCGGCTGGGGGAGGGTACGGGCGCGGCCCTGGCCTTTCACATCATCGAATCCGCCTGCGCCGCGCTCGACGAGATGGCCACCTTTGCCGAAGCGGGCGTGTCTGAGAGAGAATAGGAGATGGTGGCAGGCGGCAAGTGGCAAGTGGCAAGTCGCAGGTGGACAGTAAGCCTGACATTTGCCATCTGACACCCGACACCGATGAAGACGACGATGGGACGATAGGACGATGAAACCAGTGATGAGCCTGATCCCCCATCGTCCTATCGTCCATCGTCTATTATCCAGAACAGGAGCCTCTCACATGCAATCCACACTTCATCCAACCTTGATCCAAAACCTTTGGCCGCGGACAAGCCGTCGCGTGCAAATGGCGCAGGTCGTGATGGGCAGCCTGTTGGTAGCTTTAGCCGCTCAGGTGACCATCCCTCTTCCCTTCAGCCCGGTTCCCATCACCGGCCAGACCTTCGCGGTGCTCTTGGTGGCCGCATTGTTGGGCGGCCGTGGGGGCGCGGCCGCGCTGCTGCTTTATCTGACCGAGGGCGCGCTGGGGTTGCCCGTCTTTGCCGGGGGTCTGGGCGGGCCGGCCGTGTTGCTCGGCCCAACCGCGGGCTATCTCTACGGATTTGTGGTCGCGGCGTTTGTTGTGGGCCGGTTGTGCGAACGCGGTTGGGACCGACGTCTTTTGACCGCGGCCGCGGCCATGCTTCTGGGCAACGCGATCATCTATGGCTTTGGCCTGCCCTGGCTGGCCGCGTTCGTGGGCGCGGAAAACGCCCTGTCTCTGGGTCTGCTACCCTTCATTCCCGGCGACATCCTCAAGCTGGCCCTGGCCGCGCTCTCCTTGCCGCTGGGCTGGAAGCTCCTGGCCAAAACGCGGTAAGCCATTATGTCTTTAGCCCCCGTGCTCATGGTGCAGGGCGCGTCGTCGTCGGTGGGCAAAAGCTGGCTGACGACCGCGCTTTGTCGCATCTTTGCGCGGAGCGGGCTGCGCGTGGCCCCGTTCAAAGCGCAAAACATGTCCAACAACGCCGCGGTCTGCCCGGACGGCGGTGAGATCGGCCGCGCCCAGGCTGTGCAGGCGCTGGCCGCGGGCCTCGAACCGCACGTGGACATGAACCCCATCCTGCTCAAACCCGAAGCCGACAGTCGCTCGCAGGTCATCGTGCGCGGTCGCGTGTGGAAAACCCTGCCCGCGGGCGAATATTATCGTTACAAGAAAGCGCTTTGGTCGGTGGTGACCGAAGCCTTGGATCGATTGCGTCGCGACTTCGATCTGGTCATCGCCGAGGGCGCGGGGAGTCCGGCCGAGCTCAATCTCAGGGCGGGAGACCTGGTGAATATGGCCGTGGCCCGCTATGCAAATGCGGCTGTATTGCTCGCGGGCGATATCGATCGTGGGGGCGTCTTCGCGCAGCTCCTGGGCACGTTGTGGTTGTTGCCACACGAAGAACAACGCCTGATCCAGGGGTTCGTGGTCAACAAATTTCGCGGAGACCCGGCCCTTTTCGCGGATGGCGTGCGCATTTTGGAGGCGCGCGGCCGCCGGCCGGTGTTGGGCGTGATCCCCTTTATCCCCGATCTCATCATCCCCACCGAGGACGCCGCCTCTCTACCTCGACCGGCGGGTGCATCGAAAACCATGCATCCATCCTCTTTGCTTGATATCGCGGTCATTCAGTTCCCCCGCATCGCCAACTTCGACGATATGGATCCACTGCGCGCGGCGGGGGCCGCGCGCGTGCGCTTCGTCTCCACGCCAGCCGAACTGGGCCATCCCGACGCAATCATCTTGCCCGGTAGCAAGAGCGTGGCCGCCGACCTGAGCTGGCTGCGCGAGACGGGGTTGGCCGCGGCCGTATTGCGCCTGGCCCAAAATGGAACGGCTCTGGTGGGACTCTGCGGAGGGTATCAGATGTTGGGGCGCGTCATTCGCGATCCATTTCATTTTGAATCGGATGCAGACGAAACGCCGGGGCTGGGTCTTTTGCCCGTTGAGACCGTGTTCGACGCCGAGAAAGCCACATATCAGACGCGAGCGCGGGTGGATGGCGGTCTTGGTTGGATGGCTCAACTGGCCGGCGAGGAAATCGAGGGCTACGAAATCCACATGGGGCGCACCCACACCCTCGCGCCCTGGTTGACCATCACCGCGCGCAACGGCCAGCCCGCCCATCTGGCCGATGGCGCGGTTGCGGCCGGAGGTCGCATTTGGGGGTGCTATCTGCATGGCGTTTTCGCCAACGATGTATTGCGGCAAGCCTGGTTGAATGCGCTTTCCGCGTCCCGATATCGCCGCGCTCGCCCCCTCTCGACCGGCATCTCCACCGCAGCGATCGTCGAGCAATCTCTTAACCGTTGGGCCGACATCGTCAGCGAATGCCTGGACATGGAACGGATCGAAGCTTTCGTTGATTTGTAGCTGCAAATGAACCGCGTCGCATGTTCTGATCCTTCGTCGAGCCTCTTGCCAGAGCTTACTCTGGTGCTGGGCGGCGCGCGCAGCGGCAAGAGCCGCTTCGCGGAGCAGTGGGCGCGGGAGCAGGATGAGCGGGTGCTGTTCGTGGCCACGGCCGAACCGCGAGACGGGGAGATGGCCGCGCGCATCGCCCGCCATCGTCAGGCGCGGCCCCCATCCTGGCGCACGCTCGAAGCCCCGCGGCGCGTGGCCCAAGAGCTGCAAACAGCCTGGCAAGGCGAACCGGTCATCCTCATCGACTGCCTGACCCTGCTCGTCTCCAACCTTTTGCTGGAACAGAACAATCCTCAACAGGCGGCCGCGCGCGATCATGTTTTGCGCGAAGTGAACGCCCTGCTGAATGTGGTGCGAAAACTTCCGGCCAGAACCCTCATCGTCTCCAACGAGGTTGGGCTTGGTCTGGTTCCGCCCAACCCTCTGGGCCGCGCCTACCGCGATCTGTTAGGCGAGGCCAATCAGTTGGTCGCGGCGCGGGCCGATGAAGTCTTGCTCCTCGTCGCCGGCATTCCCATGACCATCAAGAGCGCGATGGAACGATAAGTGGCAGGATGCGCGCCCCCTGCCACTTGCCACTTGCTCCATGCCCCCTGCCACTTGCCACTTGCTCCCCCATGAAACCCATCCTCACAGCCTTTCGCTTTCTCACCATCCTGCCGTTGCCCTCGCGGGAGATGGTCACCGAGCGCGAGTTGGGGCGGGCGGTGGGGTTTTATCCGTTGGTGGGGTTGGTCTTGGGCGGCGTTTTGGCCCTGACCGCCTGGGCCGCGAGCCTGCTTTTTCCGCCCTCCCTGGTCGCCGCGCTGACGTTGACCGCCTGGGTCGCGTTCAGCGCCGCGCTGCACGTGGATGGATTTCTGGACGCGTGCGACGGCTTGTTTGGCGGCAACGCGCCCGAAATGCGGCTGGCCATCATGCGCGATGAACGCATCGGCGCGTTCGCGTTTACGGGCGGCGCGCTTCTGTTCCTGGGCAAATACGCAGCCCTGACCGCGTTGCTTCAATCCCCGACTTCTTCCGCCTTCGGCCTGGTTTCGCTTTTCCAACCCTGGCTTCTTCTGGCTCCCGCGCCCATCCTGGGCCGTTTCGCCATGTCTCTGGCCATCGTTCACTTCCCCTACGCCCGCGAACAGGGCCTGGGTCGAGCCATGAAAGACCATGCGAGAATGCAAGAACTCGCACTGGCCGCGGGCCTTGCTTTGTTTGCGGTCGCGGGGCTGCTCGCGTGGGCGGGCGTAGGCCTGTGGCTGGCGACGGTTCTCTTCACCTGGCTGCTCGGCCGCTGGACCCTGCGTCGTCTCCCCGGACTCACCGGCGACATCTACGGCGCGCTCTGCGAACTCACAGAACTACTCGTATTGATACTACTCATCGGTTTTGGATAAAATTACTGAATTCTCACTTATAGCCGATTCCATTCATCGGGCGTGATCCCCACCTCACGGATTATTGCTCGAATAAGCCCGACGCCAACATCTTTGCCTTTATGCATAGGAATTGGAATGATTTTTCCGGTTTTGGGATGAACCATGCGCACATGTCGTCCACCCGGATACGGCCCAACAAAGCCGAGTTTACGTAACTTCTTGATAACTTGGGCCGGTTTAAGCGGCGACAGCTTCGACATCTTCTTGTTCTATTGAGACGCCGGGAATATCTGGAATATCCAATCCCAATTGGAGGGCTAACAAGACATTGCCTTCGATCACATCTTGCAGATTCTCTCTCGCCTCTTCGAATGTCTCGCCTTGGGCGAAAAATCCCGAGGCCCCGGGAACAGAGGCGACAATCATCCCATTCTCGTCGCGTTCGTATACGGTCAGCTTCAACGCGGCTTTAACATAATCGGCTAGAGAAAACAGACGCACTCTTGGCATAGTGGCCACCTCCGTTTGCATGGCGCTCGACCGACGGAATCGCTTCATTATAACAGTCATTTCCCCCGGACAGCAATCACATGCTTTCGCTTTTCCCGCAAATCACCATTGGACGAGACGACGAACTGCTTCTCATCCGCAGCATTCGACCTTTGCACATTCTCTCCTCGGCCGTGGTGGGCGGCGGGCTGACGCGGGCGCGGGTCATACTCAATCGCCATGTGCACAAACACTACAGCCATCCCGACCCCGCGGCCGATTTGCTCGCGTTCGCGCGCGGGCGCGGGGTGGACGAGCCCTTTGTGGGCATGATGACCGCGGCCTATCTCGAACGCGCGCGCGTGGCCGAAGAAGCGCATGAGGAAGTGCGCGTCGCGGCCATCGCCACCGTGGGGCTGAGCCATCCCACCGCGGCCGGCCTCACCCCGCCCTTTACGACTACGCCTTCCACCATCAACATCATTCTGCTCATCGACGCGCGACTGACGCCCGCGGCGTTGGTCAACGCGGTCATCACCGCGACCGAAGCCAAAGCCGCGGCCCTGTTCGCACAAGGCGTGCGTTCGGATGCCGGACATCCGGCCACGGGCACGGCCACCGACGTGGTCGCGGTGGCGTGCACAGGCCGCGGCCCCGCGCTCGCTTACGCGGGCCCGGTTACGCCCGGGGTTGGCTCATCGGCCGCGTGGTGCGCGAGGTTATGGGTCGGTGAGTCAGCATGAAATGAACGGCAGCAAACGCCCGCGAAGCGCCTCGGCCGCTCGCTTATCGCCAAAACGATGCTTCACGGCAATTACGGATGTTTCACGATAATTTACCCACGTATATAGCCAATATGCGCACATTATCGCCATACACCCGAATAATGATGTTTCACAGGGTTTCACGCCAAAAAGTCACTTCATATTTGATGTATATTCGAGTATATCGCACTAAAAACCACCAAATAAGCAATCACGAGCCAATCGACAATAACAAACCGCGATGATCCCGTTTCTTGCATTGCTCATCGATCATCTATTCGGCGATCCGCC
>JAADII010000077.1 GCA_013151415.1 Chloroflexota bacterium | reverse complement strand
GGGGTGGTGGGGGCGGCGCTGCTGGCGGTGGGGGTGGTGAAGGCGGCGGGGCCTTCTCGGGCGTGGGTTCGGTGGTCTGAGCCTTGGGCTGGGTCACAGTCTGCTCGACCACGGCTCGAGCCTGCTCGATCACGTCCATCTCTCGCTCGATTTTCACGCCCACCTCCTGCGTCCTCTCCACCGTCCTCTCCGCCTCGATCGGTTTCGCCGCTTCGACCATCATCTCCATGGCTGGTTCTGTTTTCTCAACCGCCATCACCGGCTCCAACACAAGCTCCTCTTCCTCTTCGGCTTCCTCGGGCGCGGCCAAAGGCGGCATGTGCAACACAGGATGGTCTTTTTCCTTCAACCACTCGATGAGATCGCTCACTTCGGTCAGATCGTCGCCTGTGGCGATGCGGTCGATGAGATCGGGAATGCCCTCGCGCTGGGCCACGGCCTGCAATTCGTCGGCCATGCTCTCCTTGAGGTTCTTGCTCATCCACACCACGCGTTTGAAGCCGCCATCGGCCGAAATGAACTTGGGGCTGATGAGATAATATTTGCCCACGCCCATGACGCCGGGCGTTTGCACGCCGCCGCCGGCCATGCCGGCCAGGGTGCTGAATTTCATGCCCGCGGGCGTCATGCCCGTGTCCTCGCGGCTCACCACCATGACGCCGTTCACCTCGGGGATGACCATGACAATGCATTCGAAACAGCCGCAGGCCGTCATGGGGTTTTCCATGATGGAATACATGGACACCTTGTTCACCACGCCGTGCGAACCAATCTTGGCGTATTCCAGCGTGCCCGTCCAGTAGCCCTTTTCTGGATCGAGCAGTTTGCCCAGCTTGATGGGCTGATTGGGGCCGGTGGGATTGATGTTGTACGACGCCTTGCAATCCAGCCAGTTGTAAGCGCCGCACAGCCCCAGCCGTTCTGGGCTGACGATGCATACATGGTTCGGCGCAAAGCTCTGGCAAAGCGTGCAGGAATAAAACTCCTCCACTTTATCATCCGTCAGGTCGGCCAGGCGGCGATTGCGCACATCGTAGGCCGCGCGGGCCTTTTCCAGCCATTCCGCGAACTTCTCCGGCTCGGTGTAAATGGTCACCTTCACCTTGTCCACAATGGCGCCAAAGTCCGCGTGAAGGCGGGCGTGAATGATCGCGCCCAGGTGCTTGAGGGTGAAGCCTTTCTCGGCCGCCTCTTTGGAAATGCGAATCCAGGTGATGTCGCGCTGGCCGATGTGCTGCACGCCCGACGCGCCATTGATGAAGTAATGAATCTGGCGCTCGAGCACCGGCTCGAAGTCCTCTTGCATTTTGCGACCGGCCACCTCGACCACAATGCCCATGTTCATGTGGCCTTGCATGGGAATCTCATCGAAATCGGGGCCGACCACTTCGATGACGCCATCCGCGATGGCGTCCATGGGAACCATGTGCAGATATTCGAATGCCCGCGAATATTTGCCGCCGAATTCGACCCGCATATCGGCCTTGCGCACCACTTCGCCCTCGAAGGCCGAGCCATAAGGCACGGGCACAGGGACCTTGGCCACTTTGATCTTGACCCCGCGCACCTCGATGCACTTCTGCACCAGCCGCCGGGCCTTTTCCAGATCATCCTTGCCGGGGATTTCGTTCCAGGGCATGCTCACCACATGCTCATACGTGGTCACGCCTGTGGGCAAGATTTCGGGGATGACCGTGTCGGCAATGACCGGAAAGCCAAAGTTGATGGCTCCGGCCGCGGCCGCGTATTTCAAGTCGTCCACTTCGCCCAGCGCCAGCACGAACGCGAAGACGCGTTCACGATTGTAGAGCAATATCTCCCTGGCCTGGCCCGCCTTCAAACCGCCAAAGGTCAGGGCCGAGCGGGTGGCGAAGCCCAAGGCGTAGATCGCGCTGAGGGTGTCGGCGCCAAAGGGCACGGTGTAGGTGTCGTAGCCCAACGCCACCCCCTCTTCCATGAGCTGGTGGATGATGCTGCGACCATTGACATTGCCCGACAAAAAAGTGAGAATGTTGCGTTGTTGCAATTCGCGCACGATCTGCACGGCCACTTCGTTGGATTTGGCGCATCCCACGATGGCTGCGAAGCCGGGCATGCGGCCATCCACCAACTGGATGCCCCAGGCGCGCAACTGAATGTCATCGATGGGGCCGTTGAGATACCCTTCCATTCCATCGCCCGGCAAATGCGGATAGGCTGTGCCTCCTGCGCGATGGAATCCGGGCAAGGGTTCGGGCTGAAGACCGTAAACAAAGCGGATGGCTTCGATGGTCTCGGCCGCGAGCAAAGTGGCCATGCCTGAATCCAGAGTTTCGCCCAGATAAGGCGTCCACTGTTTTTGCGCCGGAATAGGATGCAACAAGCGCCGGGCATGTTCGAGCACAGGCTTGAGGTCCGCCAGTTTTTCCACTGCGACGCCGGTCATGCCGTAGATGACCGGCAGATAATAGGCCGTATTGGGAAACGCGACCGGCGTGTCTGGCCCCTTTTCTTTCAAGGCCTTGTTCAACATCACTTCGGCCTCGAAAACAAGGGCGTTGGCGCCGCGAATCGCGCGTGTGGCAATGTATCGCGACATAGAAAAAACCTCCTCAATTCAGCGAAACGCCGCCATAAAGGGCCTCGCGGCGTTTGGATATGGGCAAAGACTCCAGCGCCAACATGCGGGCGTCGCCGCTGCGGCCCCATTTTTCAGGATCGTATTCAGGCAGCCCAAGGGCCGCTCGCTTCTTATCAATATGGTCCAGGGTGCGCCGGATCATTTCATCCGCGTCGGCCACGAACTCCAACCGGCCGCCATATATTTTTTCCCAGCCCTCGCTGATAATGCGGGCGACAAGATCGCTATCTTCGACCTTATCGGGCCAACCGCTAACCGGTGCGGATCCGCCGAAAATGACATAGGCCCCCGAGGCCACGCAATAGGCCCCGATAGAAAGCGCCTTCTCGCTCATCCATTCGGGCGCTAGGCCCACAGCGGGAATGTCGCTGATATCGTCGCCCAAACCGCCCTCCTCCACCATTTGCGTCAAGACGGTGAGAATGCGGGTGTTGTCGACGCAGGAGCCCATGTGCAAAACAGGCGGGATGCCGATGGTCTCGCAAACCTCGCGCAGGCCCGGCCCCACCTTCTCTAGCCCGGCCTCGGCCAGCAAGAACCCGAATTTGGCGCTGGCCAGCGCGCTGCAACCGGTTTCGACCACCAACACATCCTGTTTTAGCAGCTCCTCGGTCACATATGTGTGCAGATAATCTTGTTTGCTGCGAGGATTGTTGCAGCCGACAATGGCCGCAACGCCGCGAATGCGACCGGCCATGATGGCGTCGTTTAGCGGCCGGAACGAGCCGCGATAAGAGCCGCCTAACATATAGTTGATATACTCGTGTGAAAATCCAGGCACCAACGTCTCTCTCGCGTCGGGGATGTGCGTTTCGCCGCGATTTTTGTAATTGTCGATGGCGACCTTGAGGATTTCCTTGGCAATGGTTAGGGCGCGGTGCTCGTTGAACTCGATATGGGTGGCGCCCTTGATGCGAACTTTGGGCGATGTGGTGATGATTTTGGTGTGGAAGTTCTCGGCCAGTTGCACCAATGCCTGCATAATGCACTGCACATCCACCACCATGGCCTCAACCGCGCCTGTAAGAATGGACAACTCTTGATGCAGGAAATTGCCCGCGGCGGGAATGCCCTGGCGCATGAGGATCTCGTTGGCCGTGCAGCAAATGCCGGCCAGATTAACGCCTTTCGCGCCCGCGGCTTTGGCATATTCGATGATTTCCGGGTCTTGCGAGGCGGCCACGATCATTTCGCTGAGCGTGGGTTCATGGCCATGCACCACCACATTGACATAATCCTTTTTCAATACGCCCAAATTGGCTTCGCCTAGCATGGGCGCGGGCGTGCCAAATAGGATGTCGGAAACGTCGGTGGCGATAAGGCTGCCGCCCCAACCATCCGCGAGGGCCGTGCGAATGGCGTGGTGAAGAATGTGGTTCGGATCCTGATCATCGCCGATGTGCGTGCGATGCAACGCCTCGACCACTTCGCGATCGATGCCGCGTGGAATGACCCCTTGCTCTTTCCACAGTTTTTGTCGTTTTTCAGGCGCGCGCTTAACCAGAACCACTTCGCCATTTTGCTGGCCAAATTGGGCGATATAAAGATCGGCTAAATCGTTGGCGATTTCCTTGGGTGAACGGCCATCAATGGGGATGTCGTAATATGCGGCCACGCGACGCAACTTGGCCACATCCCGGATCACATAACCTTCGGCTTCATCGTTGGCTACCGCTTTGAGCGTAAACGCCATGTCGCGACCATGGTCCGAATGCGCGGCCGAACCCGCGGCAATGGCCCGAATAAGATTGCGAGCCTGAATGGTGTCGATTGTGGCCCCGCAAATGCCCGTCAGCCCATCTTTGGTCAACCGACATGGCCCCATGCCGCATAGCTTGCAACATAAGCCTGCGGCCCCGATATTACAAGGAGCAAGGTTGCTGGCGCGAGTGAATGCGGTGCTGATGCCCCGCTCCATGGCCAGCGCAATCATTTCTTGCGCTGCCGGATCGGCCGAGTACTCCTCCGGTTGGAGTTCTTTTTTTCGTGGCATAATTCCGCCTCCTGGAGAAAAGTCCGATGTCCGACGTCCGAGGTCCTAAGTCAGTCATTTAGACGCCTGGTTGTTGGTCGGCATCGTAGCCTTGATTCATGCTACACCGGTTTGCTCTTTGCCTCCTTCTCTCACTCCTCCATGGTCTTCACAGGCCCCAGCCCCGGACACGGCCAAAGAGGCCGATTCATCGGGGCCACTTCCTGTTGAAATCCCACCACATCGGCGGCTGGCGTGAAAGTCGCAGCATGCCGGAAGTGTGCGCCGTCGCCATTGCTTTGAGTCACGGGCTTGCCGCTTTCGGCCGGAACCGGCAACTCACCTGCATATCCGGCTTGGGCCAATGCGTCTTTCAGGCGCTGTTCGTCGATTTTTTCGGCATCGAATGCAATTTCCACCACCTGAAAAGCGCTGCTTGCATATACATCTTGGACGCCCGGCAACCCCAGTAAAATACGACGCACCTCCTGTACGTGATGATCCGCGTACATGGTGGGAAGCGGTATACTGGTTATGGCCATAACAGTGCCTCCCGCAATAAAAGTGGAATGGATGATGAACCGGTTCTTGGCGTTGGCTGTTTGGATCACCCGTCACCGAGCATTCTCGGCCATCGAAAAAACAGCCAATCATTTAAGAACCGACATCAAACCATGTCGAAAAAGCCATGATCGTCTCTCCCCACGATGACGGACATGGCTTTCACCCACGTCGTCATCGGCCGGGGAAATGTGAAATTGGCGCGCAAAATAATAAAGCAGGTGCTTCCAAGGAGGCGGCGATGTAGTCACCCTTATACCAAAGTGTAATGAATTCCCCATTTGCCGCCATGATCTATATCATGTATGGCTATTTTGCCCCCCTTGCCCCGGCCATTCACCTCACACCGCCAGCCCAACTGTGCAACACAACTCAATTAGTAACTGGGCGCTGGCGTCTTTTCGATCTTGACACGAATGAACACGAATTACACGAATAAAGGAAGAAAAATTCGCCAAATTCGTGTTAATTCGTGCCAAAAAATGATCTGAAAGGAAGCTAAAATGATTTTCGCCAGAGTCCGGTTAGTAATTATTCGGCATCATTTCGTGTTTTCCGAAAGATGAAACACCAGAATGTGGGGAATGGCTAAGAAATGCCTGTCGGCAGTCAACAGTTCGGCATTGTGTTCCAGCGCCGAGGCGGCGATCCATAAGTCATTGGTGGGGATAGGCCGTCCGATTTGTCGCAGGTAAGCATAAATGCGGGCGTACCGTTCTGCGGTCTCCTGTGAGATTGTCG
>JAADII010000139.1 GCA_013151415.1 Chloroflexota bacterium | reverse complement strand
TCGACGCATTTAGCGAGAAGCCGGACCAATTCATCGCCTTCCCCGCCCCGGCCGGCCCCGCCGGACGCGGCTTCATGCCCGTGATCGTGGGTCTCGGCATCCCCAAGAATGCGCCCAACCCCGATGGCGCGGCCGCGCTCATCGACTACTTGACCCGCCCCGAAGTGCAGGAGCAAGTGCTGCGCGAACTGGGCTTCTTCCCTGTGGTAGGCGGCGTTGACTTCACCAACTTGCCCGCAGGCATCAGCATCGAGGCCGGCGCGGTGACGGCTCAAGCCACCGCGCCCGACGCATTGCCCGCGCTTTTGCCCGTGGGCCTGGGCGAACGAGGCGGCGAGATCAATCAGATCTTCCGCAACGCGTTCGATCGCATCGTCCTGGACGGTGAAGACATCCAGACCGTGCTCAATGAAGAGGGCGAGAAACTCCAGGCGCTAATGAACGAAACCGGCGCGCCTTGCTGGCCGCCTGATCCGGCCAGTGATGGCCCTTGCCAGGTGAAATAGCCTTCGACCCGTCGCTCAACCACGGCGACGATTCCCCGGCGGGCGGGGGCGTTCTCCCCCGCCCGCTCCCATCAGGTGAGGCGGACAATGAATGAGGATTCGACCCCGTCCAATTCGCTCGGCCGACGACGACGACGAGATTGGACGCCCTATCTACTGATTTTGCCCACCGTCCTCTACTTGCTCCTTTTCTTCGCCTGGCCCATGTTCAGGGGCCTGGGATTGGCGATTTGGAACCCGGAGGCGCTCCTTGCATTACGTGCCGAGGCCACCCAGGATAGCGCCATCGCCGGTAAATTGCCGCAGGGCGCCGAGGTGGAGATATTGGAGCGCCAGGGCAATTTGATCCCGCCAGAGGAGCAGGAAGAGGCCGCCAATCTTCTCACAGAGATCTGGTTCAAGATCAAATCGCAAGACGCCGAGGGCCGCGAGGTCATCGGATGGGTGCCCGATCGACGCATTCGCGTGCGAGAAAAGGATGAGGAGGAGCGCCCGCTTGCAGGCACGGTGCGACCCAAACTGGGCGCTAAGGCCGATCCGCTGACCTCGGTTTATGCCGAACCCAATGAACGCAGCGAAGTGGTGGGACGTTTGGAATCACGCGTGCGGGTGGACATTGTGGAGCAAGCTGTGCTGGAGGTGTGGTTCCTTGTGCGCGGACAGAACAAAGCCGGAGAAACCGTGCAGGGTTGGGCGCAATCCCGCTATATTCAGGTTTTCGGCGATGAGGAAAGCGGTCGAGTGGATCGCGGCAACGCGGGCCAGTTGACCGCAGAATACATCCAAAAGATGACGCAGGATCGTTTCTTCAAACCGGCCCTCTACGCCACGCTCATTCTCACCCTGCTCATCATCCCGGTTCAACTCGTCCTGGCCATTGTCATGGCCCTGGTGGTGCAGGCGCGCTTGAAAGGAAACACCATCTTTCTCTATATTTTCGCGATTCCTCTGGCCATTTCAGACCTGGCCGCGGGCATCATCTGGTATGCAATTTTCACACAGCACGGATTCTTGAATTCCATTTTGCAGGGGCTGGGTTTCATCGACGCGCCCATCACCTACCTTTCGGTGGACACCCGCTACTGGATTTTCATCGCCATCTGGCTGGCCGAAGTGTGGCGCGCGACGTCACTGGTCATGATCATTGTGGTGTCCGGCCTTCAGGCCATTTCAGAGGAGGTGTTGGAGGCCGCGGAGGTGTTTGGGGCCAGTTTGTGGGAGCGGGTGCGCTATATCATTTTGCCTTTGCTCCGGCCCAGCCTGCAAGTGGCCCTGATTTTGCGCACGATTTTCGCATTGCAACTTTTCGCCGTGGTGGTCGCGCTGAGCGGCGGCGACGTGGTGACCACCCTGGCCAACGAAACCTTCCGTCAGTATAGCCTTTTGCGCAATCCCCATGTGGCGGCTTCGTATGCGAGCTTCATCTTGCTCCTATCCGTGGGGATCGCGTTCTTGTATCTGCGCACCATTCGCACGCAACAGGAGTTGGAGCAATCATGAACGCGAACGCATCCCATCTCGAAGCGCCGCCGGAGATGTCGCCCGAGGTGAGGGCGCTTCATCGACGCATGTTATGGCGCCGACGACTGAGCCGGGGCTTCACCTACTTTGTCGGCATTTTGCTGGCCGTGTGGATTTTGGCTCCCATCTATTTCATTTTCTCCATGGCCTTCACCACGCCGGAAACGGTTCGCTCGTACCCCAAAGGCGTCTTGCCTTTCATCCCGTTCTCCTTGGAGACCATGCGCTTCTTTTTGAGCTCCTACGGCATCGTTCCCGGCATCGTCAACAGCGTGGTTGTGGCGGTCATCACGCTCGTTTTATCCACCATCATCTCCGCGCCGGCCGGCTACGCGGTCTCCCGCTATCTCTTCAAGGGGCGCAACGCGTTTCGTCTCTCGATTTTGGCCGTGCGGGCGTTTCCCATCCTCATTCTGGCCATTCCCCTGGCCGTCATGTTCATCAATCTGAACATTTACGACAATGTGTTCAGCCTGGCGCTGATGCATACGGCTCTGGCCTTGCCGCTCACGGTGCTGGTCATGAGCAGCGTGTTCGCCAGCGTGCCCTATGAGCTTGAGGAGGCGGCCATGGTCTTTGGTTGCACGCGCGCGCAAGCCTTTGTGCGGGTGGTTGTTCCTCTGGTGTTGCCGGGCGTGGCCGCGGCCGCTATTTTCACGTTCGTGATGTCATGGAACGAGGTCTTCGCGGCCACCATTCTCACCGTGCGCAACCGCACCTTGCCGGCGCAGGTGTTCTTCACCCTCAACAGCTCGTCCGAGCCGTATCAATTCGCGGGCGCTTTTGCCATGGTGGTTCCCGCGCTCATCTTCATTTTCCTCATTCGCCGCTACCTGTTCAATATGTGGGGACAGGTGAGTAAATAGGAGGCAACAATGGCGGAAATTCGACTGGAACGCGTCACCAAGAAGTTTGGCGATTTTGTGGCCGTCAACAATGTCAGCCTGACCGTGAAAGATCAGGAGTTTGTCGTGCTGTTGGGGCCAAGTGGATGCGGGAAGACCACGCTTCTGCGCGCGATCGCCGGTTTGGGCATGGCCGATGAGGGCCGCGTGCTTATCGGTGGTCGCGACGTGACTTATTTGCCTCCGCGCGAACGAAACATCGCCATGGTTTTCCAGAGCTACGCCATTTTTCCGCACATGAAAGTGTACGATAACATCGCTTTCGGTCTGAAAATGCACAAGTTCGACAGGGAAACCATCGAAAAACGGGTGCTGGAGGCGGCCAGCATGCTCCACATCGAAGACATGCTCGACCGCTATCCCGGCCAGATGAGCGGCGGACAACGACAACGCGTGGCCGTGGCCCGCGCCATCGCCATGAAATCGCAAGTTTTGTTGATGGACGAGCCTTTGAGCAATCTCGACGCGTTGCTCCGTTTGGAAATGCGCGCGGAATTGAAGCGCCTGTTGGCCGACATCGGCGCAACCACCATCTATGTCACCCATGATCAGATCGAGGCGTTGAGCATGGGCGACCGCATCGCCGTGATGAAGGATGGCGAGATACAGCAGTTCGACGACCCAACCATCATCTACGACCGTCCCGCAAATCGCTTTGTGGGCGGGTTCATCGGCAATCCGCCCATGAACTTCATCGAGGGACAGGTCGAGCAAACCGACGGTCGCTTGAGCGTTCGGATCGGGGGTTTTCGCATTGCACCGGACCCGGCCATGCAAGCCCGGCTGCGTCCTTATCATGGCCGTTCGGTGCTGGTGGGCATTCGAGCAGAAAACATGGAAGCCCTCAATCACCCCGCCGATGACGCCCTGCGAGTCCGCGTGCTCGTCATCGAGCCTTTGGGAGCGCAAAACCTGCTCACTGTAAAAATCGGCGACGACATCATCAAAGTGTCCACGCATCCCTCATTCATAGTTGCTCCCAATGAAGATATTTGGCTGCGCTTCCCGGTGGACAAAATCCGCTGGTTCGATAGCGACACCGAAATAGCCATCCGGCCGGAGATGTAAACGACTGGACGCTGGCGTTTTTTCGATCTTGACGCGAATGAACACGAATTATACGAATAACGGAAGAAAAATTCGTCAAATTCGTTTAATTCGTGTCAAAAAATGATCTAAAAAGCAGCCAAAACGATTTTCGCCAGGGCCTCCATCATCCTCCCAAAAAATAACCATCCCATGCCCATCAACGTGCACATAATCAACCACACTCATTGGGATCGAGAATGGTTTCTCACGTCTGTTTATACAAGCCAGTGGATACCCGATCTCATCGACAAACTCCTGGAACTGACGCGTGACAATCCCGATTTTCGCTTTTTGCTGGATGGCCAGACGTTGATCATCGAGGATTTGTTGAATCTCAAACCGGACTATCGGGAAAAAGTCGAGCGTCTGGTCCGCTCCGGTCGCTTACTCATCGGCCCCTATTACTGTCAACCCGATTGGCGTCTGACCAGCGGCGAACTGCTATATCGCAATTTACTCTATGGACGCCGGGATATGAAACGATTTGGGGCCGGGGATGCGGTGGGATGGCTGGTGGACACCTTTGGCCACATTTCGCAGGCGCCTCAATTGCACCGGCTGTTTGATCTGAATTCGGTTTACGTGTGGCGAGGCGTCCCCCGTCTCGAGCCTTATTTCGTCTGGAAAGGCTCGTTCGGCCAAGATCTGTTCGCCATCAATCTGTTCGGCGGATACCGGAACCTCTACGGCGTCAGCCATGCGCCCGAAGTGGCGACGCAGCGCTTATTGTCAGAAGTGAGGAAACTGAGCCCGTTTTATCCCACGCCCGACATCCCCCTCTTCGACGGTTACGACCTGGAGCAAAACCCTGAAGACCCTGTTCGATTCTATCATGAGCGCGGTCATCTTCCCGCGGATGTGCATCTTCTCGACTCCTCCCCAATCCGGTTTAGCCGCGCGATGCAGCAAACGCTTACCAGCCTTCCCTCCATCGAAGGCGAGCTCAACTCGGGTAAATATGGGGCCACGTTTCCGGGTGCGCTTTCCACCCGAACCTATCTGAAAATCATGCACCATGATTGCGAACATGCGCTTTTCCAGAGATGCGAGCCGCTGGCGGTTTTGGCCGCGCTCAATGGTCGCGACTATCCGAGCGAACGTTATGAAGCGTGGACGCGCAAACTGCTGCAAAACGCGATTCATGACTGCATTTGTGGCGTCAGCGTGGACCCCGTGCATGAAAAAATGGAGCGCAGCTATCAAGAGCTATTCCAGGCCATCTACGAAGATATTGGCCACTCGCTGGCCTACATCCTTAAGGATTTCGCGTCCGGAACCTACGCCATCAGCACGAATCCATTTCCCTACCAAGGGTGGCGCGTGGTGGAAGGCCGGCTCTTTCGGCTACGCACCGAGGGCATTGGCGCGTGGCCTGTGGACTCGCCCGCTGCGGTGGAGCGACTTCACAAACCCATCGAGACCTTTGAATGGCGCAATGCGCACTATGAAGCGCGTGTGGATGCAGACGGGGTGGTGCACATCGACGATGCCGGGTTGGGTCAATTGGTGGTCATGGAGGAAGTGGGCGACGCCTATTCCGACGAAGCGGGCGAATGGTGCGAGGTTTGCAAACCCGACGGGTCACTCAGACTCGTCGAACAAGGGCCTTTTCATGCCGTCCTTGCATACGAGACCACATTAAGGATCAAAGGGATTTTCGTCTCGGCCGCGGTGCGTTTGATCTTCGACGATTCACCGCTGATTCGTTGGCTCGTGGAACTGGATTCGCGCGGGGTGAATTTCCGCGTGGAGATGCGCTTCGAAACGGGACATGATGGCGTCATTCGCGCGGGCATGCCCTTCGACAGGGTCGAGCGACCGTGGCTGGATGACGATTTTCTACCGCGGGAACTGGACGAACCCTTGAATAGCGTCCTGCTGGGACAGCGCGAAGTGGAAGCCGTGCA
>JAADII010000002.1 GCA_013151415.1 Chloroflexota bacterium | reverse complement strand
GCTCGATCGACTCTTGCTCGCGCAGCACCTGCCCGAGCATGTTTCCTAGCAAACGAATGGTTGCCGAAATATCCACGCTCAAAAAACCTCGTATCTGTGGTCAAGGGAAATTGAGTATATTCCCTAAATTTACCACAGAGCCGTCATCAAAACAACAGCGATGCTTTTCATGGGCGTTGGGGATGGCTTCGGCTTACGGTCTCGCCATGACGCTTATGAACGCGTCCCCATTTTTGAAACGCGCCCTAACGAGGCTTTCCCCCTTCAGCCTCCAAAGCTTGCACAATTTGATGCGCGGCTTCGCGCAGTCGCGGCGCGTGGTCGTAGACCGGAACGCCCAGGCGATCGGCCTCTTGCACCAACGGGTCCGCGGGCAGCAGGCCCAGGATGGGCAAATTGGGCGTCTCGGCCCGGAAGAACGCGGCGTCGGCCTCGTCTCTCACCTTGTTCCCCACCAGCCATAGGCGATCCAGGCCGATGTCGCGGGCCAGGGCTTTGATCTGGGTCGCGGTCTTCAAGCTGCGTCGCGTGGGCTCGGCCACGATGATCATGGCGTCCACGAAATCCACCGTGGCCCGGCCCAGATGCTCGACCCCGGCGTACATGTCGAGGATGAGCGCGTCATCTTTGCGGAAGAGTAGATGGGTGAAGAGCGTTTTCAGCAACGCGCTTTCCGGGCAGATGCAGCCCGAACCGCCCTGCTCGACCCCGCCCATTTCCAGCAACCGCACCCCGCGATGCGCGACGCTGAATCGCTCCGGCAGATCGTCCACGCGCGGGTTGATGGTGAAAAAGCCGCCGAACGTCCCCGGCTTCGCGCCCGTGCGCTCCTGGATGAGTTCATCCATCTCTGCAATGGGGCGCAGTTTGGCGCGCAGGTCGGCCGGAAAGCCCAACGCATCGGCCAGGCAGGGCGCGGGGTCGGCGTCCACGGCCAGCACATCGCGGCCCTGGTCTGCGTAGGTTTGGGCGAGTAATGCGGCAAGGGTGGTTTTACCCACCCCACCCTTGCCACTAATCGCAAGTTTCATGATGTTGTGAGGGGTTTCATCTTTCCAATACGATCACTAATTCTCGACCATCGTCCAATTGAATGCGATTGTCTCGAACGGTGATAGGGGCCTCGGGCGCGGCTTTCAGCACAAGTCGATCATTCACAATTTGGGCTTTGAGTTCGAGAACTGTTCGACGTTTTTCCAGTTCATCCCAAGACTGGAGGAACGTTTCGAGCGAGAGCGCGCCATCCCATTGATCTGCTTCTTCGATAAAACGATCGATACCGACCTGATATTCCTTGGCCGACATCTCGTCCAGAGTTTTCATGGCAATTCTCCTCGATCTAATTGATATTTGCGCATCTTCTTTTTCCAGACGTCATAATCAACGACGACCAATTCGTCACCTCGGTGAAGGATTCGCGCTGTTTGCGGCAACACTTCTGGCAGTTCTGTCAGTTGGGTCAGCAGCGTTTCACCATCGATAGCGTTCCACATCTGACCAGTGAGGAAAACCACCAGAATGCGCGCTCGTTGGTCTGGCAACCATACTTTCGTAATGAAGCAATCGTTTTTTACACTTCTTGAGCGGCCGATTTGCTGCAAGAAGTAGGTGCTGGTTTTTATGTCGCAATGAAAACCGGAAATGATCAAATCGTAAGGCGACAAGCGGGCTACGGGATCTTGCAGATCATGCGCTTCAAAACGAAGACCCGTCTTTTGCAAATCGCGAAAGATCTCGACTTCGAAAGCATAGCCTTTACAAAATGAATGCCACCAGTACAGACAATAGGCCAACAAGTAACGAGATTTCGGACGGTGTATGGGATCGTGCAATCCCATGTTGGTAAACTCCTGAGAAATTCGTCGCGCGGAATACGCCCAAAGTGGAATGCTGTCTCGAATGACATCCTCGGTATTCAGAAGGTCTCGTATAAAGAGGGTGGCATATCGCTTATCCACTAATTCGTCATAGATTTGTGCGAAAGTGTATGCTCTGTCGTCTACGCGGATGATAACTGCATATTGGAGCAAGTCAAAAGCTTCGATAACTAAAGGCCAGAGATGAGAGGGAAGCCGATCCATCCGCAAAAGATACTGCGTGACGGCCCGCTGATGTTCAACACTAAACTCTGGCGGCAGTAGGACGCGTCGTAACACACTCATTCATGAATTATACATTGTGTTCATGCCGAACCAGAAACGGCGTCCGTATTAAGACACAAAAAGCCCCAATGATCCGCTCGGCCGAGCATCGTTATCAACTCGCTAGAGGCGAAAGCGGGGTTCGCCAGCTTGACAACCCTACGCGATCAATCTCCGCACCAGCATATTGCCAAGGATGGCGCAGCCTTCGGTGGGCATGTAATGACGCACGCTTTCATCGAAGAGCACGCGATAGGAAGAGGGAAAATCCTCATCCCCTTGCCAGCAGGCCACCATGAGCGCGACGCGCGGCAGCACCTGAAACGCGAATGAGACGTGTGCGAAATCCATGCGAACCCCGCCTAATTTGTGCGCGGCGCTTTCAAGTGCATTCATATCGTCGCCAAAGCGGCGCAAAAGCTCGCGAGCAGTGTGGCTTTGGAACGCGGCCACATAGAAAGCGCCGTCCGGCAAATCGGAAAAGGCGATCCAACGATGACTTGGCGAGACGCCGTTCGCTTCATGAAAATAATAAGCAAGAATGGCTTGCTCGACCACATTGAGCGTTCGATCAGCGCTTGCGTCGCGTACGAGGAAGTCGGGATAGGAAACGCGAATTGGGCGGTTGAAAAAAGATAGTTCGAAATCACCCGCACTGGCGCTGATGGGACGATAGGTGGCGCCAGTGCGAGATTCGAGCAAGGTCGGCGGAACTGCGCGTAATGCCATGCGCAGCTCGTTCAGTCGCGCTTCCAAAGGCATAGATGCGTCGAGATGACCGCCGTAAAGTCCGGGCATAGGAAGATTGGAGCGTATTGCGAATTGCGTATTGCGGTATTTTTGGCCCCCCATGCTTGAGGGCTTTCCTCTTGGCGAGTTAGGCAATACGCACTGCGCAAGGTGAGTTCATTGCTGGCAAGCTTGGTCGAAATTTGTGAGCAGGCTTCATATGTAAAGAAGCCCCGGCATGAGTTGTCGTCATCAATGCATGGCAAGGGCCGGTTGAGCGGAAGGCGGCGTGGCAATGGCCGGCGTTTCGAGCTTTGCAGGCGCGGTCAGCCCCGCTTCAGTCACCAGTCTTGGCACGATCTTCTCCCAACCCACGGCCATGATGTGGAAGCCGTTGACGCCCTCCAGCTTTTTGATGGCCTCCATCAGCTCCAGGGCGATGAGCACGCCCTCTTCGCCCGCGCCGTCGCCGGCCGCTTCCATGCGTTTCATGATGGCGTCGGGGATGCGAACGCCGGGCACGTGTTCGTGCATGTATCGGGCCATGCGCAGGCTCTTTAGCGGCGTGACGCCCACGAGAATGTAGACCTTGTCCAGGATATTGCGTTTGGCCAGCTCGTTGAGCCAGATTTCCAGGCCATCGGGATCATAGACCAGGTTGGTCTGGAAGAATTGCGCGCCGGCGTTGATCTTCTTTTCCTCGCGCAGGGCCTGGAATTCGGGACGCGACGCGAAGGGCGACGCGGCCGCGCCCAGGAAATACATGGGCGGCTTCTTTAGCTTGCGGCCATCGAGATAATGGCCCTCGTCGCGCATCCGTCGCAAAATCCACAACATCTGAATGGAATCGATGTCGATGACGTCGGAGCGGGCCAGGGGCGGCGGGCCCATGCGCGCGCTGTCGCCGGAAAGGCAAAGAATGTTGCGCACGCCCAGCGCGGCCGCGCCAATAACATGAGCCTGCAAGCCCACGCGCGTGATGTCGCGCGCGGCGATTTGCAAGACCGGCTCCGCGCCTTGCTGCATGGCCATCACGCTGCACGCCAGGCTCGACATGCGCGGGGTGGCCGAGGGGCAATCGGTGAAATTGATGGCCGCGACATAGGGCTTGACCAGATCGATGTTGCGGGTGAGCAGACCTGTGGCCGCGCTCATGGGCGGCGCGACCTCGGCCGTGACCACAAATTCGCCTGCGCGCAGACGTCGCTCCAACTCGGATGCGGGCTCTTCATAGGCCGGAGGATGATATTTGGCGTCGCCTTGCCACCAATCGGGCTGGCGCACAGGGCGAAACACGCTTTCCCAGGTTTCGGTGCGCTGCACAGGGTCGCGTGTGGCGAGGCCCCGCGCCACCTTGCCAAGGCCCACCTTTCGCGTCTGTCGCCAAATATCGCCCCAGGTTTCTGTGCCCACCTCATCCCAATCCAGGGGCGGCAAAACCTCCAACAATTTTTCTTCGCGGCCCATCTTGAAAGAACGTTCGTATATCTTGTACCAGATGCAAGGCCGCGTGGGATCGACATAACATTGCTCTTCGGTCGATCCGCCACAAGGTCCATTCCGTGCGCCCTTAGGGCATTCCATGGGGCAGATGAACGCAGTCTCTTGCAACACGCAATTGCCGCACATGCGACAGCCAAACAACGGCCCTTTCACCACGCGTTCGATCCCGGCCAACAAACGGCGGCCAAACGGCTCCCGCTTGAAGGGGAAGTACGCGGGTTGCCAACGGCGACCGGGAGTGAAAAGGGACATGATCACACCTCCGTGATAACGGTCAACAACCAACAGTCAACAATCAACGGTTAACAATCAACGGTCAACGGTTGCGGCGACGGAGACTGTGAGCGGTTGACCGTGACGCTTGGTTTGGCGAAGCGAGAGACAATTTTGGCTCAAGCATTCACGCCATGGCCATGGCGGGTTGGGCCTGTTCCAGATAGCCGTCCGCGTAGATGACTTTGTTGAGCAGGATTTGCACGGTCTTCCAGATGGCCACTTGTTCGGGATCGCTCATGTCCACGTCTTCGGGCTGCGGCTCTTCCATGGCCGCGATGCGATCGTGGATCTTGAGATAGAGGCGTCCCACGGGCGTGCTGTCATCCCGCTCTTCGATGATGCGAATGGTCTCGCGCAATTTCGCGTCCAACGGGTCGGCGATCATCATTTTTAGGCCCGCGCCCATGAGCATGGCGCAATAGGTGCGATTGATGAGAGGTCGATTTTCGCGCGGCACCGCGTTGGAAACATTGGATAAGCCCACAGAAACCATTGGCGGCGGATCCCAGGCGTATTGCAACATATGCACCGCATTGATGCATTCAGGACAATATTCCTGACAGCCGGAGACGGTGAGAACCAGGGGATCGATAATGAGGTCGGTGATGGGGAAGTCGATCTCCAACATGCGCGGGATGAGGGTTTCTAGAGCAATGCTCACGCGTTCGTCCGCGCTGACGGGAATGCCCGCTTTGCCCATGGTCAAGGCGATGAGTTTGGCGTTGTATTGCTTGGCCAGCAAGGGCACTCGCTCCAACCGTTCCGGCTCGGCCGAGGTCGAATTGAGGATGGGCTGGGCCTTGGTCACGGTTTTCAACGCGGCTTCCATGCCATCTACGTTGGTGGTGTCGAAGCTCAGGGGAACATCGACCACGGCTTCCAGCGTTCGCACTATCCAGGGAAAGACTTCCTCCCAATCTTTCTTGCGCGGGCCCAGATTCACATCCAACGCCTGCGCGCCCGCCTCCACCTGGCGCACGGCCAAATCTTGGAAGAATTTGGCGTCGCGCGCTCTCAGCGCCTCCTTTACCTTTTTTGACATAATGTGTATATTTTCGCCAATGATGTACATAAGCCTTGCTCCTTACTTATAAGCGGTGAGGTAATAGCGATTGTCGATTAGTGTTGTTTATTGTGAGATTTGCGGCGATTTTGTTGTTTCTGCGCGAAGCGGCTTTGGGGGTGAGGCGCTCATCTCTCCATCAACCGACGCAAGTACATAATACGTACTCAATGTGCAACTTTTCCAAAAGTTTTTTGCCGAAGTCCAGGAAAACTTGCCCTCGACGAGCAGACCTTGCCCTCGACGAGCAGACCAAAGGACGATAGGACGAAGATAGACCATGAAATTGAGACGACATCCATTCTTTATCGTCTATTTTGGTCTACTTTTCGTTCATGTTCGTCTCTTTGTTTGCTGAAATAGGCCGAGATGGCTCGCTATGGTCGCCAGAAAGTCGCACATCGGGTAATACGTCTCAACCTCAGCCTCAACCTCAACCTCTCACCCTCTGTTCATTTCCGTTGACCAACGCCTCGGCCACGGAAGGGAATTTGTGCAGATCGGTGTGAGGCAGGAACAGAGCCGAAGTGAAAGCTTCATAAAAGGAGTTATCGGCGGAAAGTTCGATGTAAGTCATGCGACCGGCGATGTCGTGCACGCGGGTGCGGGCTGCGCGGTCGAGCAAGGCCAGGTAAGCGCCCTGCACCGATGTGTTGCCCAAGAATTGGAAGCGCTCCCAAGGCATGTCGGGAAGCAGACCAATCTGAATAGCCTTTTCCACATTGATGTATTTGCCAAACGAGCCGCCAATCAGCACTTGCTCCACCATGTCCAGGGGAACGCCCACGCTGTTGGCCAGCACCGTGAATCCGGCGTAGATAGCGGCTTTGGCCCGGATCAGATTGTCAATGTCCACATGGGTGATGACAATGTCGTGGCCGTGTTCGGTTTCATCGGCCCAGGCCACCACATATTCGGGACCGTGCGCGCCCAGACGCAATCGCGGGGTGTTCAGACCAAGGTGAAGATGTCCGCCTTTGTCGAGCACGCCGGTGATGAACATTTCCGCCAGCAGTGAGATGAGGCCGCTTCCGCAAATCCCGCGCGGTTTCACATCACCGATGACGCGATAGGTGGGTTCGTAGGTGTTGCCATCGATCCACACTTCCTCGATAGCGCCCTTTGTAGCTCTCATGCCATCGAACACGCCCGCCCCCTCGAAGGCCGGGCCGGCCGAACATGCGCAGGTCACCAACCATTCGTTGCATCCTAACACGGTTTCGCCGTTGGTTCCCACATCCATGAACAGCGTCAACCGTTCGTCGTCGTCCATGCCCGAGGCCAACACCCCGGCCGTGATGTCCGCGCCCACATAGCTGGCCACGCCGGGCAAACAATCAACCGACGCATATGGATGAATATTCAGTCCCGCCTCCTCCGCGGTGATGAGCGGCGGCTCGTTGATGACGGTGACAAAAGGCGCCAGGCGGATGCTGTTCGCTGGCACGCCCAGAAAGAGATGCATCATGGTGCTGTTGCCGGCCACGGTCGCCTTATGAATATCGGTGGGCGAGATGCGCGCTCGTGTGCAGGCCCGTTTCACCAATTCGTTGATGGTTTCCAACACGAGTTGGCGCAATTCTTCGCCGCCATTGTTTTTGCTGGCATAGATAATGCGCGAGATCACATCCTCGCCGCGCGCGATCTGGCGATTGTATTCCGCCACCTGCGCCCGCACCCGCCCGCTGATCAAATCCACCAGCCACAGGCTCACCGTGGTGGTGCCTATGTCGATCGCCACACCCCAGAGCGGCGCGTCGTCGGGAACATGGCCGGGGAGCAGATCTACAAGACGACAGGGACAATCTGGGCAGCATTCCCAGCGCGGCGCGTCGACAATGGCCGTGACTTTCCAATCGTTCTCCCGCAAGATGCCGCCCATGCGTCGCAAGAGAGGCAACGAGACGCGGAAATCGCTGCGTTGAAGCGTCTGGCGCAATCCCCGCAGCACGCGATTCCAATCATCGGTCTGGTCGTCCATGCTGGGCGGGGGCAGCGTGAGCGCGACGCGTTGCAAACTTTGGTCGCGATGTGGATCATATCCTGGCGGCGCGTGCACCGCGGCCACCGTGCGGTCCGTGGTCAGGCGGCGCTCGATGCGTTCTTGCGGCGGCACGTGCACGGCCACATTGCCTTCCACCACCGATTGGCAGGCCAGCGCGTAGCCCAAAGCCACATCTTCAGGCGATAGACGCAATGTGCTGCGCCGGCGCACCATTCCCGATGTGATCTGCACCGCGCAGCGACCGCAGCGCCCCTGACCGCCGCACGGTTGGTTCAGCTCCACTCCGGCCAACCGCGCGGCCTCCGAGAGCAGTGTTCCGGTGGGAACCTGCACCGGTTTCTCCGCGACGTCGAAAAGCACGGTGTGAAGGGCCATTTTGAATTAGCAATAGGCTTCCAACAATGGCAAGTATTGATTCGTGGGCGGCTCCTCCTGGATGCGCGATGGCGCCAGGACGCGATCTTCGATCAGAGCCATTTCGATGATGATGTCCATGACCCCCGCGCCCTGGCAACAGGCCCACGCGCACACGCGGTCGGGCGGGCACAACGCGCAGATGGCCGGGTCCATGCCGTAAATGGGGTGAGAATAGGGCGGTTGGTCGAACATGGCAATGGTCTTATCGTCTCTCGTCCATCGTCGGCAAATCTTGGGAGCCATTTCAATTTAAGTTCAAGACCTGCTTCATATACGACGGCAAATCCACGGCCTCGCGAGGACCGACCATAATTTGCCAGCCGGGCAACTCCTCCTCCAATTCGCCGGAGAGGACGGCCACATGGCCGGGGAGAACCAGGCGCTTGCTCTTCACCTTGTCGGCCACATTGAAACGCTTCACATCCTTGGCGATGCGCTCCGCGTCGAACTTGCCCGCGGCCCAGGCTGTGAGCACGCTCATGCCCTCTGCGTCGGTCACCAGCATCCAGGCCGGTTTGCCCGCGCCTTCCACCTCGTTGGCCACGCTGAAGTAGGTGATGCTGAAGTTCGTGGTGACCAGCAGCGGGTCTTCGGGCGAGGGGTTGTTGATCTCGTAGAGGCCGGGCGTCACCTGGATGGGTTTTTGCGGATCGGTGTAGATGTTCTCGCGCAGCACCAGCAACGCGTAGGCCGTCTCGGGTCGGAAGTGGTCGATAACCACGAAGCCGCCGTATTTGGCGATGGCCTGACCCGCGGCGATGACTTCCATGCCCTCGTCGTCCCAGTCGCCGGGCGTATTGAGGATGGGATAGCCCAGGGGCCGGAAGTTCTTCTTCAGGGCCATGCGCCGGCTGATGGTGTTCGCGATCAGCGTTCCGTGCAATGTGCGTTGCGCGGGCGCGAGCACCAGGTCTTTGAGACCGGCCTTTTCCAGCTTTTGCGTCAAAGCGACCATATCGTCGATGTTGCCGGCCTCCACGGCCAGGGGCGCGTTGGCCTCTTTGGCCAGCGCGGCCATTTCTTCCCAGTTGTCCGCGCGAGCCGCGACCAGCAGCGGGACCTCGCCCTCGTTCAGTTGCGCCAATCCGGCCCGAATGTCATTCGCCTCGCCCATGAGGATGATGGGCTTGTGGCTGACCTCGCGCACCGCGGCCACCGCGGCCGCGAAATCGCCGCCGTCGGCCTGCACCGCGAAGCCGTCCAGACTCAAATCCATGCCCACATATTCCACCTGATAGGCGTCCGCAGCTTGCACTTTGGCCTTGATCGCGTCAGGCGACTCCGCGGCGTATACGCGCAGGAACAGGCCGGGCTTGCTCACGAACTTCTTCTCGTGCCGAAACAGCACGGTCTCGTTTCCGGCCTTCACTTCATTGCCGTTGGCGCGAATCGATAGAGGTCGCACGGGCGGTCGCGCCGCGGCCGATAGCTTGCTCTTGGCCTCCTCGCTCACATAAGGGCACGCGGCCAGCTCCACCTGCTTCGCAGCCAGTTTCATGGCGAAAGCCAAGCAGGTGGGAAAGCCGCACTCCTTGCAGTTGGTTTGAGGCAGCAGTTTGTATATCTGAATGCCTGATAGCGCCATGGTTGGTCTCCTCTCCGTTGAAAATAGTCCGAAGTCCAAGGGCGGTTGTTTGGTCTGTTGGTCGTTTGGTCTGTCCTGACCTCTGGACCCTTGACTTCTTAATGAGTCATCAGGTCCTCGATGGCTCGGTGCGTGCGTTTCACCGATTCGGGATGACGCAGCACGATGATGTTAGCGCCCGATTCGATGAGCATGGTGGCCGTGAGCGTCTCCCAGGTGATGGCCCGCTCGAGCCAATCGCCCCAGGCTTCGGGCACGCCCTCGCCAACCTTGGCCTCCTTGGCTTTCCAACACTCTTCGCCGGGCGTCACGATCATGGGCAATTGCGTCATCGCGTCGCCCTGCAACGCGGCCAGGCGCAGACGTTCCATGACCGAGTAACCATATTCGAAGCCATAACCCAATGCGCCCGTGGTCGGGTCCATGATAATGCGTTCCAGGGGCAGACCCATATCGGTGATCAAGATATTAAGCTGCTTGGCCAGGTTCACATCCATGGCCGTGCGCGCGATGACGAGATGATCATTGGCCATGGCCGTGGCCACGATGGTGCGATAATTCTTATCTTCGCAGATGCCCAGAACCAGGCGCTCGCCCTTGAATGCTTCGGCCACCGGGACCAACAGCTTGTTGTCCATCTCGGCCTGGCCCGGCCCCCACACGATGAGGGGCAATCCCGTGGCCTCCAACACCTTGCGCACCGCGGCCACCGCGTGCTCGGGTGTGTTCGGCTCGCCGTTTTCCTCTTTCAGGCTCAGGCGCATGGCCAATAAATCGGCTCCGGCCTTTTCAGCGGCCCTGGCCCAGGCGGCCGGGTCATCCATCACATCCTTCCAGGTTTCATAGAGGAGGGGCGACCAGCCTTCGGGCCGGCGCTCCGCGATCTCGATGGCCACCACCGGCGGATGTGGAATTTCGCCCTCGAAGTGCATGAAGGGCATGGCCTTTTCGCCGCCTATGGTAATCGTTCGCGTCCGGGTGCCGCCCTCGGCTTTGGTCGCGCCCAGGGTCACTTCTCGCACCGCGCCCATCCACTGCTCTTTGAGGATGGGGGTGCGGGTTTCGGGCGGCAGCCAGGGTTCATCTTCGGGCCGCGCTTTCTTGGCGCGGGCCGGGACGACCGCGGGTTTGGGCGGGGCCTCGACCGCGGGAGGAGGCGCTTTGGGTGGAGCCGGGGGCGCGGGCGGGGCCTCTACAACCGGAGGTGGAGCTGTCGGCGGCTTGGGTGGGGCCGCGGCTTCCGCTGCGGGGG
>JAADII010000140.1:16177-41950 GCA_013151415.1 Chloroflexota bacterium | reverse complement strand
CGTCGTGAGACAGGTCGGTCTCTATCCGCTGTGGGCGTAGGGGATTTGAGAGGAGCTGCTCCTAGTACGAGAGGACCGGAGTGGACCGACCTCTGGTGTGCCAGTTGTCGCGCCAGCGGCATAGCTGGGTAGCTAAGTCGGGCAAGGATAACCGCTGAAAGCATCTAAGTGGGAAGCCTGCCTCAAGATGAGATCCCCCACCACTATTATGTGGGTAAGTGCGCTGGAAGACCACCAGCTTGATAGGCGGCGCGTGTAAGCGCAGCAATGCGTTCAGCGAAGCCGTACTAATGCACGAGGGCTTAACCTTTGTGAGAAACGATGATGGAAAATGTATCCTATCCAGTTTTTAAGGCGCCAATCCGGCGGAAATGCTCGATTATTTTTCGACTTTTTTCCCTTAATTCGTGAATAAAGCTCCTTTGGTGATTGTAGCGAAGAGGAAACACCCGGTCCCATTCCGAACCCGGCAGTTAAGCTCTTCAGCGCCGATGGTAGTTGGGGGGCGACCCCCTGCAAGAGTAGGTCATTGCCAAGGGAGCTTTTTCTTTTGCCCTTTTCGCCCTGTCGAAGTATTATCGACAGGGTTTTTGTTTAATGATTTCGCTTTTGTTTGAGCATCGGGTTCATGAATCTTCGAGTCGTCATCCTGGCCGCGGGCAAGGGAACCCGCATGAAATCGAACCTGCCCAAAGTATTGCATCCCCTGGGCGGCCGACCGCTTATCACCTATAGTTTGGAATTGGCCCAAGCCGTTAGCCCCGAGCCGCCCGTAGTCGTTGTGGGACATCAGGCTCAGCGGGTGCGCGAGGCGGTGGGCGACGCCGCACTGTTTGTCGAGCAAACCGAGCAGTTGGGCACAGGCCACGCGGTGATGCAAGCCCGAGACGCGTTGAGAAACGACGCCGACGCGCTGCTGGTTTATGCCGCAGACATGCCTCTGCTCAGGGCCGAAACCCTGCGTGGATTGGTCGCGCGGCACGCCAGCCATGATGGGCCTTTGACCATGCTCACCGTCGAGGTGGACGATCCGCGCGGGTTTGGTCGCATTGTGCGAGCCGCGGATGGCGGAGTGACCGCCATCGTTGAGGAAGTGGAGGCCACGCCTGAACAGCGCGCCATTCGCGAACTGAATGTGGGCGTTTATTGCTTCGACGCCGATTGGTTGTGGTCGGCATTGGACCGCATCGAGCCCAGTCCCAAGAAGGGTGAATATTACCTTACCGATACGGTGGCGTTGGCGGTGATCGATGGCTTTCGCGTCGAGGCTGTGCAAACCAATGACGCAGATGAGGCGTTGGGCGTAAACACGCGCGTGCATCTGGCCGAAGCCGAGGCCGTATTGCGCCGGCGCATCAACCAGAGCTGGATGCTGGCCGGGGTGACCATCATCGATCCTGAACGCACCTATATCATGCCGGGGGTGGAAATCGGTCGGGATGTGGTGTTGTGGCCGGGCGTGCATCTCTTGGGCGAAACAGTGGTGGGTGAGGGGTGTGAGATCGGCCCCAACGCGGTATTGCGCGACGTCGCGTTGGCTCCCGGCGTTCGCGTGGCCGCGGGCGCCGTGATCCGGGGATGATACTGTGAATTGGGGTTGACATTCTGTGCAAAACAAGGGAATAATAAGGTGAATTGGCCCGGCTCGTTTCATGCAATGCATCATCATGCACACTCGTTTTTCGATTTGAGGTAACCTGTCGCTTTTTGAAATGGACGTTCCTTTAGGTTTGACAATCGGCATATTGGTTTTGGCGCTGGCGTTGATGTTTTTCGTGGCGTTGGCCGAGGCTGCTCTGGCCGGCGTCAACCGCTCTCAGCTTCGTCGCATCCAAGAGGAGGGCGCGTCTTCGGCCGCTCGGGTGGAGGCTTTGTTGCAGAACGGAGAGGGGCTCTTGGCGGGTGCGTGGGTGCTGCGCATTATCGCCGTCACCGCAACCACGGCCATGATCATGAATTTGGTTTCATTCATGCGCGGCAATGGGCTCGCCCTGGTTACGGCGTGGATGGCGGGGGTGTTGGTTTTGCTTGTGTTGCATATGGCCGGAAGATCGGTGGGGTTGCGACGTCCATTGAGCGTTGCTTTACGCGTTGTCTGGCCTCTACGCGTGTTGTTGGGAATGGTGGCCTTTATCAGCCGGCCTCTGGTGTGGTTGGCCCATGCCGCGGGCGCTATGGGCGCGCAGCCCGAGCGCAGCGTTTTTCTCACCGAAGACGGTCTGCGCTTACTATTGAATTTCGGCGCGGAAGAGCCGCTCATCGAGGCCGAGGAGCGGAAAATGATCGACAGCATTTTCCGCTTTGGCGAGACCACGGTGGAAGAGGTGATGGTCCCGCGGGTGGATGTGGTCGCGCTGGACGTAAACGTTTCTTTGCAAGAAGCGCTAGACACCATCGTCGAGGTGGGGCATTCGCGCATTCCGGTTTACGAAGGCAATATTGATAGAATTGTCGGCATCCTTTACGCCAAAGACCTGCTCGCGTGTTATCGCGAGGGCAAGCGCGATGTGGTGATTCGCGAGGTGATGCGCAAGCCTTATTTCGTGCCCGAATCGGCCATGGTGGACGATCTCCTGCGCGATTTGCAGAGTAAGCGCACGCACCTGGCCATTGTCGTGGACGAATACGGCGGCACAGCCGGCATTGTCACCATCGAAGACCTGTTGGAAGAGATTGTGGGCGAGATTCAAGATGAGTATGACTCGGAAGCGCCGCTCATTCAGCGCTTGGGTCCGGGCAAATATCTGGTGAACGGCCGCGCAGATATCGATGATCTAAATCGCGAGATCGGCGCCACCTTGCCAGAGGAGGATGAGAGCTACACGCTGGCGGGCGTGATCTACGCGCATCTTCAACGCGTGCCCGATAAAGATGATGAGATGGATCTGGGTAATGTGCATTTGAAGGTGGTGGATGTGACCGACAATCGCATTGAGCAGGTGGAGATCACATTGCGCCGATCGGATGATGGCCAATTGGCGGCGCTCAAAAGTTCAGGAGGGCGTGCATGACAGCGCATATTGACGAAAAACTCTTGTTGGCCGCCGCGTTCGCCGCGCGTAAACGAGCGTACGCGCCCTATTCCAACTATCATGTAGGCGCGGCTCTTCTCACCGAAGAAGGGAAGGTGTTTCAGGGTTGCAATATAGAAAACGCGGCCTATTCGGTTTCATTGTGCGCGGAGCGGGTGGCCATTTTCAAGGCCGCGTCTGAGGGTCATCGTCGCTTCCGGGCTCTTGCCGTCGTCACTGAAAACGGAGGCGCGCCCTGTGGCCCTTGTCGCCAGGTAATGCGCGAGTTTGCGCCTGATCTCGTCATTCTCATTGCCGACGTTGAGGGCCGAGTGCGCCGCACCACCCTGGCCGAGCTCTTCCCCGACGCCTTTGGCCCCGATCAACTGGCGTAAGAGACCATGCAACCCACAAACCAAACCGACGCACCATGAGTCGAGAGCGAGTTTATCGAACGCGCGCCATCATCCTCAAGCGCCGCGAGCAGGGGGAGGCCGATCGCGTGCTCACCGTGTTTACGCCCGAGATGGGCAAACGCGCGTTTTTGGCCAAAGGCGTGCGCAAGTCGGCCAGCCGGAAGGCCGGACATCTGGAACCCTTCACCCAGACGTCGCTGCTTCTCGCCAAAGGCCGCACCTGGGACATCATCACCCAGGCCGAGACGGTGTATGCCTTTCGGGGCTTGCGCGAAGACCTGGACCGAGCGGCCCATGCTTATTACTTCGCCGAACTGGTGGATGCGTTCACCCGCGAAGAGGACAGTCATCCCGAAATTTACGATTTGCTGCTGAGCGGCTTTCATCGCCTGGAGCAAAGCCCCAACCTGGCCCTCACCGCGCGCTGGTTCGAGCTGGCCATGCTCAAGCTTAGCGGTTATCAGCCCCAGTTTTTTCATTGTGTGGAATGCGGAATCGAACTTCAACCTCAGACGAATTATTTTAGCCCCGAAATGGGCGGCATGTTGTGCCCGCGTCATGGTGAGGGGCGTCGCGGTGCGCAACCGGTGGAGCTGAACGTGCAAAAAGTCCTGCGTTATGTGCAATCTCGCCCCTACGCGCAGGTGATGCAATTGAAATTGAGCCCGGCCCGCTTGAAACAGGTGGAGCGGCTCTTAGGCGGTTATATCCGTTTCATCCTCGAGCGTCGGCTCAAGTCGCCTGTATTCATTCATCGTTTGACGGCCGTGGCGCGATGAGGGAAAGGGACAACAGCCTAAAATGCCACCGGCTGTTGCTCCTCGATCTGGGCTGTGGTCATCCGACTATGCTAAAATGGAATGCGTTTTCGCATCCTGTCCTGAAAATAGCGTCCAAAGTCCAAGGTCGGGCGGGTTGAAAGTTTCTGATTCCTGGTCCAAGATTCCTGGTTGAGGCGCTTGCCCGCCACGCGCCATCCGCATGTGATTTTCGCCTGAGTCGCGCCATGCATATCTCCGAATATCAAAACTGGCTCCGACAATATGATCTTG
Organism: Chloroflexota bacterium; assembly: GCA_013151415.1. Classification (GTDB taxonomy): domain Bacteria; phylum Chloroflexota; class Anaerolineae; order J102; family J102; genus JAADII01. The sequence goes on along the minus strand of JAADII010000140.1, from coordinate 37,471 downwards.
AACGAGGTTTCGATCGCGTTCAACCCAGTCAGACTCTAGTGCACGCGCTGGAAGAGCTGGGCGAAATCGCCCGCGAGGTGCTTTATCTCGAGGGCTATCGAGACATGAATGACAGAGACCAGCATCGCGCATTATTGGCCGAAGAGTTGGCCGATTGCATCACCTTTCTTTTCAAGCTGGCTTATCAATTCGATATCGATATGGAAGAGGCCCTCAAAGCCAACCAGCCCAAAGCTTATGAGCGATTTCCGGTGGAAAAAGGCCGCGAGTTGGCCGAACGATATGTGGCGCGGCAGCGGGCCAACGCAGACCGCTGGTTGGGAAAGGAGTGAATCGGTCTATGCGCGCGGCGGGTTTGGGTGAACGTTTGCTCATCATCGGTTTAGACGGTGGGACGTGGGACGTCTTTGGGCCGTTGTGCGATTTGGGCGAGATGCCGCATCTGGCCAGGTTGAGAGAGCAAAGCGCCTGGGGAACGTTGCTCTCCACTCAGCCGCCTTTCACCGCGCCGGCCTGGGCCACGTTCATCACCGGTCTCAATCCCGCCGCGCACGGCATTCTCAATTTCCTGCAAAAACCGAGCGATCCGGCTCGTTCATTACGGGGGGAGGGCGCACCCGTCAATAGCACGCACATTCGCGCGGCGACATTGTGGGATTACTTCAACGCGGCCGGTCGCCGCGTGGCCAGCATCAATCTCCCTCTCAGTTATCCTCTCCGCCCGCTCGAGGGATTCGCCATCTCAGGCATGCTCACGCCGCCGAACGCGGACGATTGGACTTATCCGCGTTCATTGGCTCGCGAGCTTCAGGATTACATCATCGATCTCGACTACGCTCGAGCCGGCCGGATTCTTCGGCCCCAAGATCTACCTCCGCCCTCCCAAATGCTGGCCGACATCACCCGCATGACCGAACGTCGCGGTTTCCACGCCCTGCGCCTGTTGCAAAACCGCCAATGGGATGTGTTCATGGTCGTATTCACCGGCACGGATCGCATTTTCCACCATTTCTGGCATTATTTGCACACAAGCGATGAAGACGATATAGCGAGTCTGGACATTGCCGTGGCTGAGGGTTTGCAAGCATACTTCCATCTTCTCGACCACATCCTGGCCATGCTCACGCGTTCGGTGGGCCGCGAAACGCACGTTGCCATCATCTCCGATCATGGTTTTGGCCCGGCCGCGCGGCATTGGGTTCATCTCAACAACTGGCTATTGGAGGTGGGGGTGCTGCAACTGCAAAACGCGGCCCCCGGCGGTTGGATTCAGCGCATGAAACGGCAATCGCCCTGGCTGCGAGACATCGCCCGCCGCATCTTGCCGGCCGACGCCCGCCGCGCGGTGCAGCGACGCGGCCATCTCGCCGATGCGGTCGACTGGCCCCGCACCCTGGCCTGGGCCGAACCGCTTTACAACAACGTGGCCGGGATCTATTTTCACCGCGCCGATCGCTTCTCCGGCGGGCCCCTCGCGGCCGATGAGACGCCCGCGTTACGCGAACATCTCATCGGGACCGCTCGTGCGCTGACCATCCCCGGTTCCGATCGGGCGTTGGTGCGCGAGATCGCCCCACGAGAATCATTGTATGATGGCCCCTACCTCGACCGCTTTCCCGACCTCATCCTCACTCTCGACCCCGACTTCGCGGCCGTGCCCACCCTGGGTCCCACCCTCATCACTCCGGCCCGCGGCCTGATTCGCAGCGGCGACCATCGCCCTGAAGGCATGTTCGCGTTCTGCGGCCCCGGCATCTCGCCCGGACATCTTTCCTCTTCCTCAAGCCTCATCGACCTGGCCCCCACCTTTCTTCATCTGGCCGGATTGGCCGTTCCCGAGAGCATGGAGGGCCGCGTGATCGAGGCTGCACTGAACGAGGGCCACCGCCAGGCCCGCCCCATCCGCCGCGGCCCCGATCTGCCTCCATCTCACGCCACTGTCCACCTTAGCGGCGAAGAAGCCGAAGCCGTGGCCCAACGCTTGCGTGGGCTGGGGTATCTATAGGCAGGACGCCGACGTATTTTAGATTTTGACGCGAATAAACACGAATTTTACGAATTGTCTCCACCATGCTTCTCATCATTGGGCTTGACGGCGCGGATTGGCGCATTCTTGAACCCTGGCTAAACCAGGGCCGACTGCCCCACCTGGCCGGGCTGCGCGACCGCGGGCGCTGGGGCGATCTGCGCTCCACCATTCGCCCCGAATCCTCGGTCGCATGGACGACCTTCGCCACCGGCGTCAATCCGGGCAAGCATGGCGTTTTTGGCTTTGTCGCACAACGCCTCGATAGCTACGAACCAACGCTCAATACGTCTACGGCCATTCGCCAACCCACCTTTTGGGCGCGAGCCGGCGCTGCTGGCAAACGCGTCGCTATCCTCAACGCGCCCATGACCTACCCGCCCCAACCCTTTCCCAATGGCGCGTTGATTGCGGGCATGCTCACGCCCAGCCTGCGCAGCCCGTTCACCCACCCTCCCGACCTGCGCCAACGATTACTCGAGGCCGTCCCCGATTATGTGATCAATATAGATCGCTCTGGTCTGGGCTTGAAAGACTTCATCCAAGCGACCACACAGGCCATCCGCGCCCGCGGCCAGGCCGCGCGTTGGCTGCTCGAGCAAGACGATTGGGATGCATTCGTCGTTGTGTTCACGGCCACCGACCGCCTGCAACACTACGCGCTCCACCTGCTCGAGCCACAGCACCCGCGCCACGATCCCAACGAAAGCGCGGCCTTGCTTCCTCTCCTTTTGGCCGCGTATCAGGTCCTCGATGAAGCCATCGGGCGATTGCTTGCCGCGGTCGGCCGAGACGCGACCGTGTTCGCGCTCAGTGATCACGGTTTCGGCGGCTGCGCGCGGGCGTTCTGGCCCAACGTCTGGTTGGAGGAGCGCGGCCATCTGGTTCGTCATGGCTCCGGTGCGCTCAAATCCGCGCTCGGGAAGCGCCGTCCGCGACCGGCCTGGCTCAAGACATTGAAAGAGCGCATTCCCTGGTTGCGCGAACGACGCCGCTCCGCACACCTGGCCGCGTATTTGGCCCAGGTCGATTGGGCGCGAACGGCCGCGGTCTTCAGCCCCACCGGAGGCATTCGTCTGAATATCCGAGGCCGCGAGCCATCTGGCATCCTTTCCCCTGTTCAGGCCGAATCCCTGGCCGAATCCCTGGCTCAGAACCTAACCGAATTGGTCGATCCGATAACGGGCGTCGCTCCCATTGTGCATGTCTTCCCGCGCGAAGCCCTTTATCACGGCCCCTACCTCCATCTTGCCCCCGACCTTATTCTCGAACCCCGTCGCGACGACCCCGACCCCGCGCGCAACGCGCTCTATTTCGCAGATTTTCAGCCTCATATCTTCGCGGATTCGGGCGAATTCAGCGGCAATCATACCTGGGACGGCATCTTTATGGCTGCGGGGCCGGGCATCGAACCGGGCCACTTGCAAAACGCGCGGCTACTTGATCTCGCCCCCACCATCCTCCATGCTCTGGGTCTGGCCATACCCCCCGACATGGATGGCCGCGTCCTCCCGCTCTGGCCCGAGACCCGGGCGCGAGCCGAGGGCCAGCACCCCGCGCCAGACGGCCTGCCCGCCCCTGTGACCGGCGTGACCGACGTGACCGGCATGACCGACGAGGCCGCGATCGAAGAACGCCTGCGCGCACTGGGGTATTTATGAATCCTGTCATCGCATCGCTTCAATGTCGCTGTAGCTTTTCCACCTGAAATCGTTCCCCTAGCTGCAACAGTTCAGGATCACCGGTCATCAAGGTCGCCTTTAGTGAAATAGCGGTTGAGGCCGCAAATGCGTCGGCATAAGAAATGGGATGACGGATTTTTAATCGAACTGCAGCAAATATGGCCTCCTCGGTCGCAGGAATGATACTCAATGGCAAGCGGCGTATGTCGGCAAGCGTTTTGAAAGCGACCTCCTCACCTTTCATCTTACCCACAGAGTAAACCACTTCTCCCAGATTGATGATCGACATAAATAAATCGACTGCTCCCTTTTCTCCTTGCCAAAGCACCTTTTGCACTCGAGTCGCGGCCGGTTCTTCTTTTTGTAACAGGGCCAGTATTGCCCAGGCATCAAGTACGAAGCGTTTTTTCACCTTTGATTTCCCGTTTATGTTCGGTTTCTAATTGTGTTAGAAAATCGACATCGGCAAATTGGCCGTACAACGACGCGATGGGAGAAGAAGAAGGCCTCGGTTCAAGAATAATGCGGCCTTTTTCCAAACGAACCTCCAGGCGGACGCCAGATTGAAGTCCAAGCGCTTCCCTAATCGGTTTCGGAATGACCAGTTGACCTTTAGATGAGAGTGTCACCAGCACTATATAACACCTCCAGAATAATCTTACTTTTGCACTCATTGTAAGACAAGCCAGGCATTTCGTCAAATGCAGTGGCTTATACATCGGCCATGAAGCGACAGTTCACGAGTCGAGATTACACGCCCAAACATGCGGATGTGTACGCCGCGCGTTATGATGATGGCGTACATGATGTCAAGGTGCGCGTTGTGCGGCGCTTTCTGCGCGACATTCGTGGGCAGACCGTGCTGGATTTGGGCTGTGGCGTAGGCAATTTCGCGGCTCTGGTTGCAGATTTGGGCGCTAAGCCCATCGCCTGCGACTTCGCCGAGGCCATGATCACGCGAACAGCGCAACGTTACGCCCATCGCTTTCCGGTGGTGCGAGGCTCGGCCGAAGCCCCGCCCTTTCCGGCCGGCCGCTTCGATCTTGTGCTCGCCTTTGATGTTATCGAGCATCTTTACCATCCTCAAGCCATGCTGACGCGGGTTCGCGCTCTGCTCAAACCGGGTGGCCGATTACTCTTAACCACCGACAATGTGCAGCCTTTTTATGTGGGCTTTTTGCCCAAGTACGCGCGAGACTGGCGACAGCGCTGGTTTGGCGGAAGTAAGGACAATGTTTTCGCCAAGTATGATACGCCCCTTTGCACGCACGTGCGAGAATATCGGTTCCAGGAGCTGGTGAACATGGCCGAGGCGGCGGGTTTCGCGCTTGCCTCCTACGACACCTACTCGCTGCGTCCGCGCTACAGCCTCTTTGGTCGCATGGTCGAATTCGCCCTGCGCGGCCCCTTGCGCTTGTACAAATGGGATTACGTCATTTGTGAATTCGTGAAACAGACAGCGCGGCCGGCGATCCGCTGACACCCATGAAAGGGACGATGGGGCCATAGGACGAAGAGACCATGGCCGAACCTAACCCCATCGTCCTATCGTCTTATCGTCTATTTTCAAAGCAGGCTTCACGGGCGGCAGCCCGCTGACACCGATGAAAGGGACGATGGGACCATAGGACGAAGAGACCATGGCCGAACCTAACCCCATCGTCCTATCGTCTTATCGTCTATTTTCAAAGCAGGCTTCACGGGCGACCGCCCGCCGACACCCATGAAAGGGACGATGGGACCATAGGACGAAGAGACCATGGCCTAACCTAACCCCATCGTCCTATCGTCCATCGTCCATCGTCTATTTTCAAAGCAGGCATCACGGGCGGCAGCCCGCTGACACCCATGAAAGGGACGATGGGACCATAGGACGAAGAGACCATGGCCGAACCTAACCCCATCGTCCCATCGTCTTATGGTCTTATCGTCTATTTTCAAAGCAGAACATCGACGGCGAAGCGGTGTAAGGCCAAAGTAATTTTGATTAGGCAAGACGAAAACCCGATGAGCTTCTATCGTTCCATCATCCTTTCGCTTCACCGTCTCGCCCTCATGCTCTTGGGAGCGCTTGTGGTGACGATTGGTCACAGCTCTACAACCCGCGCCGAGACCAGCCTCACCTGCACTTCAGCCTCGCCGAGCGGCAACTGGTCGGCCGCGGCCACCTGGGATTGCGGCCGCGTTCCGGCCGCGGGCGATGCGGTCGTCATTGCCGCGGGTCACACCGTCACCATCGATACAGACACGGCGGCATTGGCCTCCCTCACTATCGACGGCGTGCTGCAATTCGACGCCACCGGCATAGGCCGCACGGTCACGGTGAACGGTGACATCACGGTGAACAGCGGCGATTCACTCACGGTTAGCACGAGCGGAACGGCCACGACCCACTCGCTCATCGTGGGCGGAGATATCAGCAACGCCGGCGTGTTTGACGCCAGACCCGCGAGTTCCTATGTCTTCGACGTCACTTTCAATAAGGCTGGTGATCAAACCATTAACAATACGGGAACATTGACGTTCAACAAAGTGATTCTTAGTAAAGGTTCTGTCGCCAATCGCGTACTGGCCTCGGGCAATATCACGGTTGGCGGCGGCGCGGCTGATTTCGATCCGGCCATAGGGACATGGGAACAGACATCAGGGACCCTGAGCAAAAGTGGCGGCAACATCGATGTCGCTTCCACCGGCGGCTTGGCCTTCACCGGCAGCGGCGGTTTGAATCTGGCTGTCAACGCCTCCCTTATCAGCGCCGGCAATCTCACCATCAACACAACCGGAACCGTAGCTGTAGGGCGAGGCGCCAATCGCCTGGAAATCAGCGGCGGAACCGCGACCCTTTCGGCCGGAACCATCGACATCGGCGGTCGGCTGCGACTTGGCGGCGGGTCCACGACCATCGACGGCGCGACCATTCTCATCGACCCGCAGAAAACCTCCGCCCTTGGCGGAACCAATGATGTGTTTTCCGCGGCCGGCGCGGCCAACATCACCATGAGCGGCGGCAGCATCACCATCGTCGATCCCAATGCCAACGCGGATACAGGAGCGGAGATCGCATTGACTGCTGGAACGGGCGTGAAGACGTTTTCGGGCGGAACCATCTATTTGGGGGACGGCGTTTCCGCCAGCGCGGGCGGCGATGCATTCGAAATCGATAGCGATGGCGTATCGCTGGCCAATCTCACCATTCGGAACCAACAAGGGGGCGCGGGTCGAACCGTGCAGTTGCTCAATAGCGCGCTCTCTCTGAGCGGGTCCCTCACCATTGAAAGCGGCGGCGCACTGGATGCAAACGGCCAAAACATGAGCCTGCACGGCGACTGGACCAACGATGGTTCCTTCACGGCCGGCGCGGGAACCGTCACCTTTGCCGGAAGCGCCGCGCAAATCATCGCCGGTTCGGTAAGCACGGCCTTCAACAATCTCGCCGTCAACAGCAGCGCCACCGTGAGCGTTCCCCTCGCCAACCAGCCCACGGTCGAAGGAACCTTAACCAACAACGGGAACCTGCGCCAAACCCGCACCGTGGGCGCCTCAACCACGCCTTTTCTCTGGCTGACCAACGCGACCGCTTCGATCAGCAAATACTTTGGCATGGACCTCGCCGGATCTTCCCTCGGCTCCACCACCGTCACCATTTCTGGCCATCACAGCGCCTGCCCCAATGTGGCCAACGGAAGTTATCCTGTGCAACGTTGCTATCTCGTCGCGCCCGGAAGTGCAGGAACGGTCGGGCCGGTGGTCTTCTATTATGAATATTCGGAACTGCAAACGGCCAAAGGCCAAGACCCGGCCAAGCTGTTCGTATGGAAGGACAACGGCGATGGCTCATGGACCAAAATCACGCCCTCTGCTCGTAGTGCATGCAGCGGCGGCATTCAGTGTTCGGTGAGCGTGAATTCGCTCACGTTGAGCAGCGGATCCAATCGTTTCGTGCTCGCGCAGTATAATCCCCAATCCGTAACATTGGAGAACTTCACCGCCATTGCTCATCCGGAAGGCGTGGAATTGGTTTGGGAGACGGTGTCCGAGCTGGATTGCCTGGGTTTCAACCTTGATCGTCGCAAGCCGACGGGCGAATGGCGTCGCCTGAATCCCGAACCCATTCTCTGTCAATCGCCCGGCGCAGCCCAAGCGCATACATACCGTTGGTTGGACGACGCCGTCGCCCCTGGACAGACCTATTTCTATCGCCTGACACACATTGGTCTGGACGGCGTCCGACAGATCGTCGGCGAAGTGGAGGTCTCTACGATCAGCCGCTCCATTTTTCTCTGGTTGCCACTGACCTTGTTATGAAATTTTGCATCTTCCAGGCCCTGAACGGTCCGAAAATCCGGTTTGATGTTCGATAAAACCCGCGTTCCTGTTCGGCAGCCTGATTTGGCTTTCAGGCTTTTTGATGGCGAGGCCGTGATCATCGATCCTCTTGTGGGCAAGATTTATATGCTCAACCCGGTTGGTTCGCGTATTTGGGAGTTGGTTGACGGAACCCGCACCATTGCCGAGATCGGCGAGACGCTCAGCGGGGAGTTTGAGATAGATGTCGAGCAAGCCACGGAAAGCGCGTTCGTCTTCTGCGAGCAACTGCTCAATCGCAATCTTCTGTTCTGGCAAGAGCCTTGAGAGCAAAAGGGGGGTTCCGAGAGCCGTTTTCCGCGGTCCAGGCCAGATTGCGAGGGCGTTCCATCCCATTCACCATTTATTGGGAACTCACCCATCGTTGCAATTTGGCCTGTCGCATGTGTTACAACGCGCCCGATGGCCGGCCGGAACTGGCATTGAACGAATGTCTGGATGTGCTCGACCAGTTGGCCGAGACTGGCGCGCTACGGCTTGTGCTCACGGGCGGCGAGATTCTCGTCCACCCTCATTTCTTCGAGATTGCCGAGGCCGCGCGCGAACGGCGCTTTGCGCTTCATCTCAAAACCAATGGCACGCTGATCAAATCCGCCGAGGCCGATCGCATCGCCGCGCTCAAACCATTGCGCGTGGACATTAGCTTGTTAGGCGCTCGAGCCGAGACCATGGACCGCATTGCTGATCGTCCTCGTTCGTTTCAACGGGCATTGCGAGGCGCTCGTTTGCTACGCGCCCGAGGCGTCCGCGTGCATGCGCTTACGTTGCTTATGCAAGACAATCTATCCGAACGCGAAGCCATAATCGAACTGACCCAACAGATGGGGGTCTCATATGAAGAAACATTCACCATTTCGCCCGATGATCGAGGACGGCGCAAAATGTCTGAACAGCAGCTTAGGTTGGAGCATCTCCGCGATCTGATTCGCTCGGATGGTTTTGCGCCCGCCATTTGTGAGCGCGAGCTTGAGCAGCGCACTTGTCAAGTGGGGTTGACAGGATGCCTGATCGACCCTTCAGGCATTGTTTATCCCTGCGTCGAACTGCGCATCCGTGCGGGCGATCTTCGTCGTCAATCCTTCGACGATATATGGGAGCATGCGTCCATCTTTCAAGAATTGCGCGAGCGGCACACGGTTTCCAACCTTCATGAATGCGCGACTTGTTTCTTGCAAGGCTACTGCCATAATCGTTGCGCGGGTCTCGCCTGGAAAGAGCGCGATGATTTCTATGCCGCGCATGTCTCGGCTTGTCGCTCAGCTCTGGCCCGCGCGGCGGTCTCTCGAAAGGATTGACTTCGCGCGATATCTCACCAACCATTTTCAACTTCCCCATTCGTCCTTTTCTACTATTCTATCGAACACGCGCCAATGACTTCTAGCAAACTCGTTCCTTTCCCTTCCTCAACTCAAACTGCAAGTTCATCCTCGAAACGCAAATCTTGGTCCGAACCGAAGATTGTACTGGAGCAAGATCTCGAAGCCCGGGCGCAAGGCGGCCCCGACAATCCCTCATTTCAAGGCTATTTGGCCCCGCTCAACGCCTCGGCCGCAGTCGGGGGCGGGGGGTTTTGCGTCTAAACCGAAAGCCTAAGACGAATATGAATCGTATGTTTCGTCGCCATCTCCTGCTCGCATTGTCTGTGAGCCTGGGGCTGGCGGCGTTTCTATTTCTGACGACGATCGGTCGCGCATCCTCCGCTCCGCCTTATCGGTTGCGCATTTTCACCGCGATCGAGGGGCTGCACCGTTTGAGCTATGATGATCTGGCCAAATTGGGCGTGGCGCCCGAAGCGATCGACCTTGATGCGCTGGCGCTCACACTGCGCGGGGAACCGGTGGCCATCCAGCTTGTGGGCATGGCCGATGGCCGGTTCGATCCGGACGATTTGCTCATCTTCTATGCCGAACCCTACACAGGACGCTATCAAAACGAAAATGTTTACCAACTCCTAGTGGATGCCGATATGGCATGGCGGATGAAAACGCGACATGTGACCGGAAGTGAGACCGAACCCCATCGCGTGATGACGCGCACCGCGCGAATCGAGTTCAATCGCGTCTATCTCAGCAACAGCGGCCGGCCCACGAAGGCCGATCACTGGTTCGACGACCCGCTAATGGCCGTGGGTGAACGGGCCACGCGTGTCTACACCATCTCGACGCCCTTTGCGGCTGACCGGGGTGAAGCTCGCCTGAGCGGCCTCTTACATGGCGGCATGAACCAGACGCCTCCCTTACGCGCGGTGTCCATCACAGTGAATTTCTCATATATGCTGCCCGCGTTCCATTGGACAACCCCCGGCGATCATGTTATCAAGGCCGCTTTTCCCGTCTCCTTGCTCCTGCCAGGTGAGATTGCCCTACACCTCGACGCCGATCAAACCGAACAGCCGCTCTATCTCGATTGGCTTTCATTGGATTATCCGGCCTATTTACAAGGTGAAAATGACCGCCTTCTGGTCCCGGCCATCTCGGTTGGGAGCCTCTATCAGGCCGATGGTTTTTCGTCCGACGATGTGCGCGTGTACGATGTGCGAGACCCCAAACGACCGGTCTGGCTGACCCATGTTGAGGCGGCCCCGGCGGGAGCGGGGTTCGGCGTGCGCTGGCGCGACCTGCCTTTGCCTGCGCCTCGTTATGCCTTGAGCGCGCGTTCGGCGCTCATCGAACCGGCGGCCGTTGAACCTTATCGACCCTCGCAATGGCGCAGTTCGCAACACCGAGGCGACTACATCGCCATCGTTCACTCTTCGCTTTCCGACGCGGTCCAACCTCTATTGGATCATCGTTCCGGAGAGGGTTTTCGCGTAGTCAAAGTCGATGTTCAAGACATCTACGATGAATTCGGCTATGGTTTTCGCGAACCCAACGCCATCCGCGCCTTTCTGAGTTATGCTTACCAGCATTGGAACCCGGGCGAGGAAAGGCCGCGATATGTCTTGCTGGTGGGGGATGGGCATTACGACTTTCGCGGAGACAGCGGCACCAATCTACCCAATCTCATCCCGCCCTATCTGGTGAACGTGGATCCCTGGCTGGGCGAGACCGCGTCCGACAATCGTTATGTCAGTTTCGATGGGCCGAATGACTATTTGCCCGAGATGCACATCGGCCGCATCCCCGCGCGCACGCCAGCCGACGTGGAGGCTGTGGTGGAGAAAATACTGGCCTATGAGGCCGCGCCCGCGGGCGATTGGCAAAAGCGCGTGGTCTTGGCCGCGGACGCGCCATCCGGGTTCGACGCGGATTTTCCCGCCATCACGCGATGGGTCGAGAAGCGAACGCTTTGGCCGAGTTATGAGAGGCGCTGGCTCATCTATCGCCAAACGTATGTCAGCGGCGAGGCTATGCGCGCGGCGTTTCGACAGGCCTTCGATGAGGGCGCGCTCATTCTACAATGGTTTGGCCACGCCTCGCGCTTTCGTTGGGGCTCGGTGAGCATGTTTAACATCTTCGATGTTCCCCAACTGAGGGCCCACGCCAGGCTTCCAGTCACCTTCACCTATGCCTGCTGGAGCGGCTACTTTATCAATCTGCACCGAGGTTACCAATCGCTGGGAGAGACCTTGCTACTCACTCCGGGTCGCGGCTCGGTGGCCGACATTTCTCCGGCCGGCCTGCACATCGGCGACAATCTGTCCCTGCTCAACGAAGGAATTATGAAAGCCATCTTTCGCGATGAAGTCGAGCGCATTGGCCCGGCCCTGGATGCAGGAAAGCGTTATTTCGACCAACGCAGCCCGGCCTGGCGCGACCTCATCGATACGACCATTCTCTTTGGCGATCCCGCGTTGCGTTTGCGTCGGCCTGAGCCGTGGTCTTTGCGGCGCTCTCGATTTGGCGCGTCCAATTCTCCGGCTCCCGACCTTGTCACTTTGCCCATTATTTTGGTCAACGCAGACGGCGCGCCTTTGTCTGGCGTGACCATTATCCTTGACTACGATGCTCGTCTTATCGAGCGGGCCGAATCGCCTGCCGCCCGCTCACACAATGGCCGCCTAATATGGACGCTATCCCCCTTTGACGCAATCAGCATGACGCAGGCCATTAGTCTCTCACTTTTTTCTCTGAGGCCGCCTGCGCTTGAGACAACGATCACCATGACCCTTCAAACGCCGACCCAACTGGATGTGATTCTCTCTCAAACCTTCGCCTCACCCATGCCGCAAGACGCGGTCTGGCTTTATTTCCCCCGTTTGAAACGCCCATAATCCATCGACATCTTTCTCGCTCATGATGTTCGCTCCGATACCTTTTCTAGGTCACCTTATCGATGTTGGTCGATCCCGCGAAAGGCGTTGATGAAGGCGATTATGCGGTCGCGATCGAATTCATCTAGCTTGTCGATGCGATTCCAGGCCGTTAATACGATGCGCGCATCCAGTTCCGGATAGGGCCCCATCACCAAGCGGTCTTCGCCCATTTCCTCGATCAGTCCCTCTAGCTGAGCCGTGAGTTCTGGACAGCCATCGGGACAATCGTACCAAATGCCCACACCGCCATCCTCCAGGTTATGAATGATCACGCCGTCGGGGAGAACGGTGTCGTGCACTCCCCAGCTAGCCAATTGGCCAAAATGCGGGCCGGAGGTGGGCGGCTTACTATTATATTTGACGACAGCGGCTTCGGCCTGTGTGATATGCGTGTTTCCCATATCGGGCACGCGCTCGCCGGGAAGAGTCGAGGTGAAGCGAACTGCGTACAAGCCGATGAGACCGATCACCGTTGCGATGGCGATGACAACCCCCGCGCGCGTGAGGCGTCGGCGGCGAATACGCGCTTTGCGTTCGGCCTCGCGGCGCTCGCGAGCGGTTGAGGTCTTGCGCGGCGCGGAAGGCGACGTCGCGTGTTTGGTTTTGACCTGGCTTTTTTTCTTGCCTTGCGATCGGCGTTTTTTGCCCATTGGCGTACATTCACTCCTTTGCTTCGCGTTTGGCTTTTCTCGCCTGGCGGGTGACGCGTCGAAGGGAGACAAAACCATGCGTTGTCATGGACCGGCAGTCACCCCAAGTCACGGCGATCTCATTCCAAAACCGATTCGATGGCTCGAACATAGATCTCCCGCGGTTGCGCGCCCAGTTGCGACCACACCTGTTTGCCCTCTGTATCGAAGATGATCACGGTGGGATGACCGCGTAAACGATAAGCTTTGGCGGCTCGGCGACCATCGGGTTCATCGATATTCAATCGCTGAAAAATAATGCGATCACCATACTCAGCTTCTAGCCCATTCACGATGGGCGTTGTCTGTTCTCAAGCGGGTCAGGGAAAGTTCCATAGGTAGACAAAAGTGGGTTTGCCCAGGGGCAATCCTGCGGGGGTGGGCGCTATGTTGTCGGCTTTGCCAGCGTTGCACGCGGCCAATAGGGCCCCCGCAGAAGCCAATAAAATAATTCCAAAAAGAAAGCGATGCAATCGAATCATGGTTGATGCAGATGTCATTATCTCATGCACAACGTCAGTGCTCAGTGATGGGCCTGACAAAAAGTGCTTCATGGTTCAGGGAAGAACGGAACCATCCTATGGCAGAAGTGTGACGAGCCTTTGACAGAGATATGACGATTCTGTAAAGCCAAACGTTTGAAGCGGTGATCGTTGCAAGCGCATCGCGCTTGCATACTTGCATCGATGAGACCATGATCTCCCAAACACAGAAGGGGGCGATTCTATGAGAATCGCCCCCTTTTGCGATGCTTTTCCGCCGATCGCGTGGCTAGACCGTTGACCCCTCGCGACCGCCTTCGATCCGTTTCCACGCGGCCACCACGGCCACGGTGATGATGGCGGCGATGATCAGCTCGGCGATGGCCTGCGGGATGATGGGAACGACCGCCTCCAAAGGCAGGTAGCCGCGAATGACGGCCATGCCCAGCACGCCCACCGTATTGGTCAGCGTACCGATGACCGCGCCCACCACCAGAGCCAGGTATTCGTTGTTGTTTTTGAGAGCGGCGTAGCTGTAGTAGGCCGTGACGCCGATGAAGAGTCGGGGCAGCACCGCGACCAAGGGGTCTTTGAATAACGGGATCGTGGCCTGGAGCCAGCTAAACAAGCCAAAGATTGCGCCGACCAGAAGACCCACGATCGGGCCTTCCATAACGCCGCCGATAATGGCCGGAACGTGCATAATGGTGGCGTTGCCCGATAGGTTGGGCACAGGGATGAAGCCGATGCGGGTGACGCCCAGCAAGATGGCGATGGCCGCCAAAATGCCGGTGATCACAATACGTCGCACTGAAAGCGCTCCTGATGATTGCATAATGTTCCTCCTTGTGTGAGAAGAGCGAGAAAGAAGAACAAGACAATATGGATGGGTGGTGGCGGGTCGCGCTTAGCGCAAGTCCCGCACCGCCGGAATCCCATGCAACGATTCGGCCGCGCGCACCGCGCGCAGCACCGCATTCGCCAACACATCGGCCGCAACCGCGCCGATTAGACCTGGGTCGGCCTGTTTATCGCCCAACGAGAGCGCGAAAATCGTGTCGCCGTCGAACGGGTGATGGCTGGGACGAATCACGCGAGCCAGGCCGTCGTGCGCCATTTGCGCCACTTTCGTGGCCTGCGCTTTGCTCAATTGCGCGTTGGTCGCCACCACCGCCAATGTCGTGCTATCGCGACGGGCCAGATCATGGATGGTCTGGCCCAATGCGCTCTCCATGAATTTCATCGAATCGACGAACCCACCCACCACCGGCCTTCTGGCCCCGGCCAAAATCTCGCCCGTGGCCGGATCGACCACATCGCCCACCGCGTTCACCGCGACCAGCGCGGCCACCACCACGCCCTTGCCGATGGCCCTGCTCGCACAACCTAAGCCGCCTTTGGTGGCCTGACCAAACCCCAGCAGCTTGCCCACGGTCGCGCCCGTTCCCGCTCCCACATTGCCTTCGGCCGTGGGGCCGTCGCTCGCAGTCTCGCAGGCCGCATACCCGGCGTCCGGTCCGGGCCGCACATCCGCCCGCCCCACCGGCAAGTCGAACAAACAGGCCGCGGGCACGATGGGCACTTTGGCCACGCCCGTATCGAATCCGTGGCTATGCTCCTCCAGCCAACGCATCACGCCCTCGGCCGCGGCCAGGCCAAACGCGCTCCCACCGCCGATGAGCACCGCATGCACCTGCTGCACCGTGCGCGTTGGCTCCAGCAAATCGGTCTCGCGGGTGGCGGGCGCGCCCCCGCGCACATCCACGCCCGCGGTCGCGCCTTCCGGGCACAACACCACCGTGCAACCGGTTCCCGCTTCCGGGTCCGTCCAATGTCCTACGCGAATGCCGGGAATGTCGGTCAGGCCGTTGTTCATGACGCGTCGAGAAAAGAGCGATGGAAGGAACACAAACGCCTCAATCTTCGACCCCTAAATACCTCATCGCGGCCAACACATACATGCGCGCGGCCGTTTTGATCTCGTCGATGCTCACCCATTCGTCGATGTGATGAGGGATGTGAATGTCGCCGGGGCCGCAAGTGACGATGGGTATCCCTTTCTTCCAGTTGAGGATCGTGCCGTCGGTCGAACCGGGCACGCCGCCGTAGATGGGCGCCTGGCCGGTCAGATCCTGGTAGGCCGAGGCCAATGTGGTCACCACCGGATGCTCGGGATCGGTGGCCGTGGCCGGGCGCACTTCCAGCACCTCCATATCATATCGTAAGCGGCCATCTTGCGCCACAAGGTCTTTCAGGAACCCTTCCACGCGGGCGGTCAGCGCGTCTGGGTCTTGTTCGGGCAGCAGACGAAAGTCGAGCGTGACTTCGGTCGCGCCGGGCATGACGTTGTTTTGCGGCTCGCCATGACCACGCGGGGGAGAGAGAAGGATGGTTGGGGTGATGCTGGGCTGGCCCAGGTGGGGGTGGTTGCCGTGATGCGCGATTTCCTCTTGCTCCAACTCCTGCACCCAGGTAAGGAAGCGGGCCATCGGATAGGCGCTGTTGACGCCGGTGAGGGGCATGGCGCCGTGGGCCATGTCGCCGTGCAGCACGACGCGAATCCACATGACGCCCTTTTGCGCGATGCAAAGATGATTTTCTTCCGGCTCGCAGATGATGGCCGCGTCCACGCGGTCGGCCCAACCCCGCCGCACGAAGTCCTTGATCCCCAACATCTGGCCCTCCTCGTCGCACACCGCGCCGATGAGGATGTCGCCCTTGAGGCGGACGCGGCTTTCGACAATGGCCTTGGTCGCGATCAGCGCGCACACCAGTCCGGCCTTCATGTCGTTGGCCCCGCGTCCGTAGATGCGGCCATTCTCGATTTCGGCCGCGAAGGGCGGGTGCGTCCAGGCCGACGCGTCGCCTTCGGTCACCACATCGGTGTGGCCCTCGAACATGAGGGTGGGGCCACGGCCGTTTCCGTAAATCGCGATGACATTGGGCCGACCGGGAGCGACTTCCTGGAAATGAGTTTCCAGGCCCATCTCGCGGCAGCGGGCCTCGATCCAGCGAGCAGCTTTCTCCTCGCCTTCGCCGGTCTCCGGTCGCCACACGCTGGGGATGCGCGTTAGCTCCTGCACCCAACGGATGAGTTCGTCATCGTCGATGTGGTTGAGAACGGTTTGTTCGGTGGGAGAGATCATGGTTCACGGTTCTAAGTTCACTATTCTGGCCTCTGTCAGCGTCGCTTATCATCCCATAAAACCAATTTGGCGTAGGATGGGCGAAATGGACGGCCAGGGGAAGACCATCATGAAGATCATGAACAAAAACGCCGCAATGACCACGACATAATCGATGCCGCGGCTTTTGAGTTGGATGAAATTGGTGCGGCCCTCGCCGCCTACATAGCCGCGCGCTTCCATGGCCCACACCAGGTCTTCAGCGCGGCGAAATGCGTTCAGAAACAGGGGCACGATAAGGGGCAAATAGGCTTTGGCCGCCTTGTCGGGTCGCCACATGCGGCCTGTGCCGATGTCCGCTCCGCGGCTGGCCTGAGCTTTCATGATGTTTTCCATTTCCTCGGCCAGGGTGGGCACAAAACGCAACGCGATCATCAAGATCAGCGCCAGTTCGTGCGAGGGCACGCGCACGCGACGAAAGGGTCGCAGCAGTTGCTCGACGCCGTGGGTGAGCTCGGTGGTGGTGGAGGTCATGGTGATGAGGCTTGTCAGGAAAACAAACGAGAGCAATCGCAACCCGCTTAACGCCATGATATAAAGACTGCGTTGCGTGATGCGAAACCAGCCCCACTCGAAAAATACATAACCCGCGGGTTCGGCGCGTCCCATGAAGAGAAATTGCATCACAAAGATGAAGATCAAAATGGGAAGACCGAGAATAAATCCGCGCAATAGATATTTCACATCGATGCGGGATATGCGTGTGATGATAAGGATGACGATGAGGAAAATGATGTTGGCCAGAATGGAGCTGGCAAAGGAGATGGCCAGGATCAGAAACGAGGCCGCGAGCAACTTGGCTCGCGGGTCGAGCCGATGAATCACCGAACCGGTGGGGATGTATTGGCCAATGGTGACGTTGCGCAGAAGCTCAAAGTTTTCCATTCAACATGCCTCCCAGGAACTCGGCCGCAGCCTCGACCGTATACAACGACGCCTGCTCCCGTGAGATAAGGCCTTCGTCCGCCAGACGATGTAGGGCCAGCGTTACGGTGGGCGCATCCAGACCCTGAGCCTGCAACGCGTCCACCTGTGAGAAAATCTCTCGCGCGGTTCCATTCATCAAGGTTGTGCCGTTGGCCACCACATAAAGTCGTCCCGCCATCTCGGCCAATTCTTCCATATTGTGCGAGACCATCACCAATGTAATGCCCTTTTCGTGCCAACGGTGGATGAGCTCCAATAACTGGCGTCGTCCCACCGGGTCGAGTCCGGCCGTGGGCTCGTCCAGCACAAGCACCTCTGGCCGTAAAGCCAGAATCCCGGCCAGGGCCGCGCGGCGTTTCTCGCCCCCGCTCAGACTAAAGGTCATGCGATCCTTGAACTCCTCGAAACCCAGGCCCACGGCCTCCATGGCTTCGCGCACGCGCTCTCGCACCTCTTCTTTCGGTAGACCCAGATTTCGCGGGCCATAGGCCACATCATCGCCCACAAAACGCTCGAACAACTGGATTTCGGGATGCTGAAACGCCAGCCCCACCCGCCGTCGAATAGCTCGTATATCGGTTTCATTCGCGGTCGTATCCTCACCAAACACCTGCACCACGCCCTCATGCGGCTTGAGCAGCGCGTTCATATGTTGGATGATGGTTGATTTGCCGCTTCCCGTATGGCCAATGATGCCCAACACCTCATCGCGGTGCAGATCGATGTTCACATGCTCGACGGCTTTCACCTCTAGCGGCGTGTCGAGCATGTAATAATGTCCCACATCTTGCATGGAGATGACGGTTTCGCCGGAATGTGGCGTTTGGCTGTCGCTGTTCGACAAATGAGACGTCGTCCGCCCTGGCGTCACCCGCTTGCGAAAGGCGTCTACGAATTCGTCGATGGTCAGCGCGACGGCCGGAAAATCCGGATGACGTTCATGCAAAGCCAGGGCCAGACGCGTGATGGGCGGCACATCCATTTGCAGTTCGCGCAGTCGCTCGACCTGTGAGAACACCTCGCGCGGGGTTCCCTCCATCTCGATGCGACCATTTTCCATGATGACCACGCGGTCGGCATGGATGGCCTCTTCCATGAAGTGCGTGATAGCCACGATAGTGACGCCTTCCTGGCGATTGAGGCGTTGAGCAATGGACAGCACATCCTTGCGCCCGATGGGATCGAGCATGGCCGTGGATTCGTCCAACACCAGAACATCGGGCCGCATGGCCAACATGCCGGCGATGCACACCCGCTGCTTCTGCCCTCCCGAGAGCAAATGCGGCGCGCGATGCCGGAATTCGGTCATCCCCACCTGCTCCAGCGCCCAATCCACCCGTCGCACGATCTCATCATGAGGCAAACCCAGATTCTCGGGTCCAAAGGCCACATCCTCTTCCACGATAGTGGCCACAATTTGATTGTCGGGCGTTTGGAACACCATGCCCACGGTGGTGCGGATATCGCGCATGTGCTGGGTCTCTCGGGTGTTCCAATCTCGCACCCACACATCGCCTTCGGTGGGCGCGAGCAGCGCGTTCAGGTGTTTAGCCAGGGTCGATTTGCCCGAACCATTGTGTCCCAAGATGACCAAATACTCACCGTCGCGCACCTCGAGATCGACGCCGTTTAACGCCTTGATCGGCTCCTGACGCTCTATCTCATAACTGAAATGCACCTTTTCCAGGCGAATGATGGGATGGCTCATGTAGAATACCCAGAAACAAAAGTCGTGCTATAACCAAAGTTTTTTCTGCGATGAATGGGGGGACGATAGGACGATAAAGCCGCCATCGTCCCGTCGTCTTATTGTCCTATTGTCTCATTCTATAGCGGCGGTGAAAACCGTCCATCCACGGCCAGCCAGCCGCCATCCACGAAAATGATGGAGCCGGTGACGTAGGAGCTGGCGTCCGAGGCCAGATAGACCACCGCGCCCACCATCTCGTGCGGCTGCGCCCAGCGCCCAAACGCGTTGCGTTGCGCGTAGGCGTTGTACCAATCGGGATGGTTCTTGATCTGTGCTGTGAGAGGCGTTTCAACCACGCCCGGACCAATGAGATTGGCCCGCACCCCACGCGGAGCCAGTTCCGCGGCCAACGCCCGGATCATCTGCACTACGCCGGCCTTGGTCGCGGCGTACACCCCTTGCCCCGGCTCGACCACCTGCGAGCGGATGCTGGAGAAAACAATGATGCTCCCCCGTCCCTGCTCGGCCATTCCCCGCGCGACCGCTTGCACCACCTGAAAGGTCCCCTTCAAATTAAGGTCGATGACCTTGTCGAATTCCTCGGGCGTATAATCGAGCAGGGGTTTGCGCACATTGACGCTGGGTGTGGAGACCAAAATATCCACGGGCCCCGTTTGAGCAAGGCCCGCGGCGATGGAGTCGGGCTCGAGGATGTCTATGTATAGCGCCTCGGCTTGGCCGCCTTGCTCTTCAATTTGTCGGGCTGTCTCCTCGGCTCCGGCGAGATTCACGTCTGCACAATAAGCCTTGGCCCCAAACGCGGCCAACCCCATGGCCGACGCCTGTCCGATGCCACTACCCGCGCCCACCACAAGCGCGACGCGATCGCTAAGATCGAACATGGTTCGATAATCGAACATCGATGTTTTCTCCTAA
Source organism: Chloroflexota bacterium (assembly GCA_013151415.1). Taxonomy (GTDB): domain Bacteria; phylum Chloroflexota; class Anaerolineae; order J102; family J102; genus JAADII01. The sequence continues at coordinate 17,234 of JAADII010000140.1, read as the reverse complement.
TGAAGAACGAACGGCGAGATAAAGGCAAAGAATCAAGAATGGATTTCCTGAAAAAAGCTATTCCACCACTGAGTTCGCTGAGAGCGTAGAGAAACAGTGGGCGTTTTAAGAGAAAAACATGGCTCAATTCACCTTATTTTCTTCTCCTGCGTCCTCGGCGGTGAACCTTTTTAGTGAAGCCAAGAATGATGCCGCATATGCTTTTGTATCGAATTGCGAGAGGTCTCTGTCTCAAACTTGTCTCACATGCGTCTCAAGGAATAGCGGCCAGTATACCACCTAACCCCACGATGAGCCAAACGCGTTGACCGCGTTGACAAGCCCCATCTGTTGGAAGTGGTGATCAAATGTGAACGCTTCCCACACATCTCGTTGCTGGGCCAATGCCAGGCAAGCGCAGTCGGTGTAGCTCCAATCTTTGTCGTGATATTTTTGAAAAATGCGCCATGTGGCCATTTCTTCGGCTTGTGTAAACACCACCATTTCCACCAAGCGGCTGTTGCGCAGGCGCATGCCCATTTGCAAAGCCGCGGGCGCGCCCAATCGTCGCTTAATCAGGGTCATGAGTTCGTCGAATACATGGTTCGAGATCAGCAATGACCCCGGCTCCGATTGGGCGCGTAGGAAACGCGCAGCTTTGGCGTGATGCGGGTCGCGGCGGTCGGCCACGGCGTAGAGGCCGCTGGTGTCGACAATGATCTTGCCCATGTTCGCCTCCTTAAGCCTCGTAAGTGGGGCCAGGTTCGGCCACTCGCGGTAGTTCCGCTCGTTTCGGTCGCCAATCGATGTTGTAAAGGAATTCATCCAGGTTTTCGCTGGTGACGCCGTCCTCCGGGCCTTCACCCAGGCCGATGACGCCCCACAGCGGATCCTCGTCAAGTCCCTCGTTTTGGCGACGTTCGATGCCTTCGGTGAGCATTTGGCGCACCAGGGCCGACATGCTAACCCCGCTCTTTTTTGCCTCTTGGGCCAGCCATTCATGCTGCCAGGTTTCGAGAATGAGTTGCATCCGTTTCATGATTCACCTCCGATGGTTCGTTTGAGGTTGGCAAGCGCG